>NZ_JBQGWG010000014.1:0-77147 GCF_052073805.1 Ornithinimicrobium panacihumi
CAGTGGAGTCCACCAGAGTGGTGTACGACGGCACCCGGTGAGCGTGTCCTGCACAGGTAGGCGCGGCCACCGGTGTGATCCTTCGAGTGAACCTTCCACAGCACTCTCGAAGAGGAGCACCACCGATGACCGCTTCCCCCATTATCGACCCTGAGCAGTTCCTGCACGAGGAGCTCGCGCAGGCGAGCCCGGACCTGATGCGTCACCTGCTGCAAACCTTTATCAACAGCCTGCTGTCCGCGCAGGCCGATGCCGTGTGCGGCGCGGACTACGGCACCCGCACGGCCGAGCGCACGAACCGGCGCAACGGGTACCGGCACCGGGACCTGGACACTCGCGTCGGCACCCTGGACGTGGCGATCCCCAAGCTGCGCGAGGGGACGTTCTTCCCCGAGTGGCTGCTGGAGCGGCGTAAGCGGGCCGAGGCCGCGCTGACCACGGTGGTGGCGACCTGCTACCTGCTCGGGGTCTCCACCCGGCGCATGGACAAGCTGGTGACGGCGCTGGGCATCACCGGCCTGTCCAAGTCCCAGGTCTCGGTGATGGCGACCGAGCTGGACGAGCAGGTGGAGTCCTTCCGCACCCGCCCCCTGGACGAAGGGCCCTACACCTTCGTGGCCGTCGACGCCCTGGTGCTCAAGGTCCGCGAGGGCGGGCGCGTGGTCAAGGTGTCCGCCCTGGTCGCGACCGGCGTCAACACCGAGGGCTACCGGGAAATCCTGGGCCTACAGGTCGCCACCGGCGAGACCACCGCCTCCTGGCTGGCGTTCTTCCGCGACCTGGTCGCCCGCGGCCTCACCAGTGCCGGGCCGGTCGGGCTGGTCACCTCCGACGCCCACGCCGGCCTCGTGGAGGCCATCGGTGCCACCCTGCCCGGGACCGCGTGGCAGCGGTGCCGCACCCACTACGCCGCCAACCTCATGTCCGCGACCCCCAAGTCCTCATGGCCGTGGGTCAAGACGCTGCTGCACTCGGTGTACGACCAACCCGACGCCGAGGCCGTGCACGCCCAGTTCGACCGCGTCATCGACACGCTCACCGACAAGCTGCCCGCTGTCGCCGAACACCTCGAGAGCGCCCGGGCCGACATCCTGGCCTTCACCACCTTCCCCAAGGAGGTCTGGCGCCAGATCTGGTCCAACAACCCCCAGGAACGGCTCAACCGCGAGATCCGCAGGCGCACCGACGTCGTCGGCATCTTCCCCCACCGCGAGGCCCTCACCCGCCTCGTCGGAGCCGTCCTGGCCGAGCAGCACGACGCCTGGACCGAGCAACGACGCTACATCGGACTGGACGCCCTCACTCGGTGCCGACACGCCCTGATCCCCACCACCACCGACCCCGAGGAGATCACTGCTACCGTTCCCGCACTGACGCCCTGATCAACCCCATCGAGGGATCACCGTCGAACACCACTCCACTGGACTTGACCTCACGATCGATCCGGAGCAGTACCCCAACCCGGTGGCCCTGCGCCTGCACGGCAACAAGGTGGACGCCAAGCACCTGTGGCTGGACCCCGTGACCGACAAGCCCTACCAGGCACCCTCAGAGGTTGACGGGGACAAGATCAACTGGGTCATCGTCTGCACCGGCACCATGCCCGACGACGAGGACCCCGGTGACCCGGGCGACCCCGGTGACCCGGGCGACCCCGGTGACCCCGGTGACCCCGGTGACCCCGGCAAGCCCAACCCGCCGATCGACACCGACGGTCCGGCCCAGCGCCCGATGGACGGCATGCTCCTGCTGGGTGGCGCCTCGCTGCTGCTCGGCGTGGGCGCAGTCGCCTACGGTCGCCGTCTCTACACCAACTCCTGATGACCACGCAGCGCCTGACGCGCCGTCAGGCGCTGCGTCGTCGCAGGATCGTGGTCCTGACCGGCCTGCTCCTCGTCGTGCTCGGACTGAGCACGGTGCTGGTGCGTGCCGGTCAGGCCGTCTGGGCCGCCGCCTCCGACGCGCTCACCACACGTGCAGCCATCGAGGCGACCGGCCCCAACTCACCGGCCAGACTGACGATCGACGACATCGGCCTGGACCATCAGCTCGTGCCCGGTGGACTCTCCGAGTCCGGGGCGATCGACCCGGACCGCGGTGAGCTCATGTGGTTCGACGGGGGAGACCGGGCCGTGCCAGGGGACGTGGGCATCGCCATCATCGCCGGCCACGTCGAGTACTACGGCGAGCCCGACGTCTTCGCCGACCTCGAGGGCGTGGAGCCGGGGGACGAGTTCAGTCTCACGCAGCAGGACGGGGACGAGCTCGAGCTGACCGTCCTCTCGACGGACCTGGTCGACAAGGAGGAGCTGCGCCGCTCCGACCTGGTGTGGGGGCAGGAGGACGAGCGACGCCTGGTTGCCCTCGTCACTTGTGACGACGACCTCGGCTACCGGGCCGACGGCCATCGCACGGCCAACCTCGTGGTGATCGCCGAGGTCTCACAGCTCTGAGCCGGCGGCCACCCTCCCGGGGATCTCCGCCAGCGCACGACCCACCCACGCAGCCACCTCGTCGGTGAGCGGCAGCTCCGCAAGACCCCCCTCGTCGACCCACCGCATACCGCCCTCCCCACCGAGCGCAGGCAGCGACCCGTCGGGCCCGGCGTCCTCGGGCACGGCGAAGTAGATGAGATCGATGTGCTGGTGCTCGGGGGAGATGTCCTCCAGCTGGATCCCCTCGGGCCGCGCGAGCTGGCGGGGCGCGTCGTCCGCGTGGTGGTCGATCCCGGTGCGGCCGACCAGGCGGACCGCGATGCCCGCCTCCTCCATCACCTCGCGCAGCGCCGCCTCGTCAGGCAGCTCGCCGGGCTCGATGTGACCACCGGGTGGCAGCCACAGCCCGGTCCTGGCGTGCAGGTGCAGCAGCACGTGGCCCTGCTGGACGACGAAGACGGCGACGGTGAAGTGGAAGGCCTCTGCCGCATACCTGCGCTCGGTCATGCACGGCACCCTAACCATGCAGGTCTGCCGTGCCCGTGGCGGTAGTGTTGTCAGGCACCGGCACCCGCCGGGCCACCCACCGCACTCGAGGAGACCATCCGTGTCCAGCCAGATCACCGTGAACGTCGCAGGGAGCGAGCGAACGGTGGAGCAGGGCACTACCGCGGCCGACCTCTTCGCCGACGACAAGCAGGTCGTCGTCGCCCGCGTGGGTGGGGAGCTGGTCGACCTGGCGCACGTCCTGAGCGAGGGCGACGAGGTCGAGCCGGTGCTGGTCACCGAGCAGGACGGTCTCGACGTGCTGCGTCATTCCTGCGCCCACGTGCTGGCCCAGGCCGTCCAGGACGCCTTCCCCGACGCCAAGCTGGGCATCGGCCCGCCCATCCGGGACGGCTTCTACTACGACTTCGACGTCGAGCAGCCCTTCACCCCCGAGGACCTCAAGGCCCTCGAGAAGGCGATGCAGAAGATCATCAACACCGGGCAGACCTTCGCCCGGCGCGAGGTCAGCGACGACGAGGCCCGCGAGGAGCTCGCGAACGAGCCCTACAAGCTCGAGCTCATCGGTCTCAAGGGCGGCTCCGCCGAGGACGCCGCAGAAGGGGCCTCCGTCGAGGTCGGCGGCGCGCAGCTGACCATCTACGACAACCTCGACCGCAAGGGCGAGGTCGTCTGGGGCGACCTGTGCCGCGGCCCCCACGTGCCCACCACCAAGCTCATCGCCAACGGCTTCAAGCTGATGCGCAGCGCCGCCGCCTACTGGCGTGGCAGCGAGAAGAACCCCCAGCTGCAGCGCATCTACGGCACCGCGTGGCCGACCAAGGCCGAGCTCACCGCATACCTCGACCGCCTCGCGGAGGCCGAGCGCCGCGACCACCGCAAGGTGGGCGCGGAGATGGACCTCTACTCCTTCCCGGAGGAGGTCGGCCCCGGCCTGCCCGTCTTCCACCCCAAGGGCGCCATCCTGCGGCGGACCATGGAGGACTACGTGTGGAAGCGGCACATCGAGGCCGGCTTCTCCTACGTGACGACCCCGCACCTGTCCAAGGAGGGGCTCTTCCACACCTCCGGGCACCTGCCCTACTACGCCGACGGCATGATGCCCGAGCTGGACGACGACGGTCAGGCCTACCGCATCAAGGCGATGAACTGCCCGATGCACAACCTCATCTACCGCTCCCAGCAGCGTTCCTACCGCGAGCTGCCGCTGCGCTACTTCGAGTTCGGCACGGTCTACCGCAACGAGAAGTCCGGCGTCCTGCAGGGCCTGACCCGCGTGCGGATGATCACCCAGGACGACAGCCACTCCTATGTCACCAAGGAGCAGGCGCCGGGCGAGATCAAGCACCTGCTCGACTTCGTGCTCTCGCTGCTGCGCGACTTCGGCCTCAACGACTACTACCTTGAGCTGTCGACGCGCGACGAGACCGGTGACAAGAAGGACAAGTTCATCGGCAGCGACGAGCAGTGGTCCGAGGCGACCGCGGTGCTGGAGGAGGTCGCGATCGAGTCCGGCCTGGAGCTCGTGCCCGACCCGGGCGGCGCGGCCTACTACGGCCCGAAGATCTCGGTCCAGGCGCGCGATGCGATCGGCCGCACCTGGCAGATGTCGACGATCCAGTACGACTTCAACCAGCCCGAGCGCTTCGAGCTGGAGTTCTCCGCCGCCGACGGCACCCGCCAGCAGCCGGTGATGATCCACTCGGCCAAGTTCGGGTCGATCGAGCGCTTCATCGGCGTCCTGGTCGAGCACTACGCCGGGCAGTTCCCGCCGTGGCTCGCGCCGGTGCAGGTGCTGGGCGTCCCCGTCGCCGAGGACTTCGACGACTATCTCAAGGACGTGGCCGCCCAGCTGACCGCGGCCGGCGTGCGGGTCGAGCTCGACCTGTCCGATGACCGCTTCCCGAAGAAGATCCGCAACGCGTCCAAGTCGAAGGCGCCGTTCATCCTCATCGCCGGCGGCGAGGACCGGGACGCCGGGGCGGTGTCCTTCCGCTATCGCGACGGCTCGCAGAAGAACGGCGTGCCGGTCGCGGAGGCGATCGAGGAGATCGTCACCGCTATTCGCGACCGCGTCCAGGTCTGAGACCGGGGCCGGCCGCGATGACTGAGTCCCTGGGCGCTGCCGCCTCCCGCGTGCGGGTGCGCCGGCTCGTCCAGGACGAGACTTTCCTGCTGGCGGCGCTGCACCTCCAGGTGCTGCGCCGCCGCGGGGTCTCCGCCCCCGACCACGTCCAATCTCTCGGTATGCAGTGGCACCAGCGGGCGGACGACTTCCCTTCGTGGGTGGCTGAGTTCGAGGACCAACACGTGGGGCTGGCCATCGTGTGCCTGCCCGTGCTGCCCCACGTCGGGCGGGCTGTGCCCGAGGTGGTCTGCGCCGAGTCGTTGGAGGAGGAGCTCATCGGGTCCGAGGTGGTGACCCTGGCCCTGGTGCGGGCGGTCGTCACCTGGGGCGGCCGTGAGGGCTTCCCGTGCGTGGACGTCTCGCCTGAGGTGGCCCTGCCCGGCCCGGTGCTCGACGCCGCCCGGGCGGACGTGATCGGTCACCGCCGGGTGAGTCTGCCCACGCGCCCCTGAGGCTGGGCCACGCGCACCTCTGCGCACACGCCCCACACGCCCCTGAGACCGGGCCCCACGCGCACCACCGCCCTCTGCGCCTCGGTGTTCATGGATGGCGGGTGCATCCACGGGCGTCTCCGGGAGTCCGTCGACGGGGCCAGGCAACGAGCAGTCAGCTGGCGCCGGAGACGAGCATCGCGATGAAGGCCGCGCAGGCGCCGGCGGCGATGATGAGGAGCAGCGCCAGGCCGGTCAGGGCACCGAGGGTGAACCTGCGCGTCCTCGGGTGGACCAGCCCGGCGATGGTCACCCCCAGGAACAGGAGAGGCACCAGCGCGGAGACGTCGCCGAAGAGGTTGAGCAGCACCCCGAAGACCAGGGGCGAGATGACCCCGGCGATGACGCCCAGCCAGAAGGGTGGGCCGGAGGGGCGCTCGGGCGGCGGCATGGGGGAGTAGCCCGGCGGAAGAGGAGCCGGGCCCGGGACCGTGTCCTCCGGAGTGCCCCCGGCACCGCCATAGGGATAGGGCTGCCCACCGAGCCGATGCATGCCGTCCGGCTGGTCGTCGGGCCCTGGGTGGTCGTCGGGAGGTGGGCGCCAGGGGTCGTCGGCCTCATCCGGGGACGGAGGATTCGTCATGGCTTCACGCGCCAAAGGAGATGGACAGGTAGGACACGAAGGCGGCACAGACCCCGGCGAAGACCATGCTGCCGATCGCCAGGCCCATGACGAAGCCGGCACCGGCCCGTCGCCACGCCGGGACCAGCAGGGCGATCAGGCCGAGGGCCGGCGGGGCCAGGATGAGCAGCGGGATAGGCAGCCCGGTGTCGGCCAGGACCATCGGGAAGGCGAAGGCGATGAGGAAGCCGAGCACCACCCCGCCGGACACGGCCAGGAACGAGCGGTCCCCGGGGCCCACGTCACGGGGGCGTTGATCGGGCTGCGCCGGCTCGAAGAGCCGCTCCTTGCCCGGCTCCGACCACGGGCCGTCGGGCGATCTGCGTCGGTCCTGCGGCGCCCGCGACGCTGGCGACTCCTGTGCCCCCTGCGGCTCTGGGCGCTCCGGCGGGGTGCCGCCCTGGTCCTCATGCGTTCCCATGGGGCTCCTAGGCGTTGAAGCTGGTGATGAAGGCGGCGCAGACCCCGGCGAAGACGATCGAGCCGATGGCCATGCCCATGACGAAGCCGGCACCGGCCCGGCGCCAGCTGGGGACCAGCAGGACGATCAGGCCCAGCAGGGGCAGCCCGAACGTCACCGCCAGGAACCCGACCTGCCCACCCGCCAGGCTCAGGTTGTCCAGCAGGGGCATCATCATCAGGGGGAAGGCGAAGGCGGCGACGAAACCGGCAAGGACTCCCAGGACGACCGCCCAGATCGAGGGCGGGTCGGGCTGGAAGGCCGGCTCGTCCGGGCGCCGGGGCTCTTCCTCGAACAGCGGTTGATCGCTCATCCCAACCATCCCTTCACCAGGTAGCCGATGCCGACCCCGGCCGCGACGAACAGCAGGCCCAGGTAGAGCAGGACCAGTCGAGTGTCCCGCAGAAGGCACTTGCTGCGCAGCAACCCGCCCCGACGGGCCCGCCAGTAGCCCAGGAAACCCAGCCCCGCGAACCACAGCAGCGCGAACGGCCCCAGCACCCAGCCCAGCAGGGCCACGGTCGCGAAGATGCACAGCCGCAGCGGGTCGAAGGTCGCCGGTGCCTCGGTCGGTGGCGAGCCGGGGACGTTCATGCCAGGGTCTGCCGCGGCGGTCATCGCGTCTCCACGGGCTCGAGGGTGAGGGGGACCGGCCCGGGCAGCGACACCGGTGCACCCGTCGTGCGGGCGCCGGTCACGGTGGAGATGCGGGTGCGGGCCAGCGGATTCCAGGCCTGGATCGCGCAGAAGGGCACGCACTGGTGGGCGCCCGCCTCGCCCAGGGCGCCGCCCTCCTCACCGGGATTGACGGCGGCCACGTGCACGCAGCACTGGGTCAACCGCTCCTCGATCATCGTGTGGATGTCCATGAAGGGCTTGACGGTCACCCGCACCACCCGCTCGGCCAGCATCCGGCGCATCCGCTCGTGGCCGCCGGGCAGCGTCGAGGTCGCCAGCGTGGTCAGCGTCCCGATGCCGATGTCGCAGCCGGTGCAGATGTCCTTCCACAGCCCACCGATGGAGGGATGGGACAGGGAGGACTGCTCCGAGAGCAGATCCAGCAAGGATCCCTTGACCGCCTTGCGCAGCGTCGCGGGCAGCTCCTGGTCGGCGATCCGGTTGGCCAGCGCGTCGGGCTCCAGGTCGAGGAACTCCTTGAGCCGGTCGGCCCCGATCAGGCTGACCAGCGACTTCCAGGCGCCGGAGTCGTCGCGGAGCAGATAGCCGACCGAGCAGCAGTGCGGGTGCGAGCACGGCAGCGCGGTCAGGTCGCGCCACGTCACCTCGTCGTCGGTCTGCGTGCCGAGCCGGGCCAGCACGCCGGTGTGGGTCAGCCGCTCCATCGGGTCCAGCCCGGCGGAGCGGCCGGAGGTGAAGACGGGCTGCACGGTGACGCCGCCGACGTAGGGGGTGCGCAGAGCCAGCCGCACCACGTCGCCGATCTCGTGATCGTTGACGCCCAGCGCGGCGGTCATGGTGAGCGTGGTGAAGATGCCCGCGGCGGACAGCCGCCCCAGTGCCTGCTCCTTCTGCCTGCGCAGGTCACCGCCCCGGTGGTGGACGGAGGCGGCCTTGGTCAGCCCGTCGAACTGGAGGTAGACCTCCACGCGTTGCCGGTGCTTCTTCAGCAGCGCGACCAGCTCGTCGTCCTGGGCGATCCGCAGGCCGTTGGAGTTGACCAGGATCCGCACGATCGGCCGCTCGACGAGCGCCTCGAGCAGCTCCTCGAAGTGCGGGTGCAGCGTCGGCTCCCCGCCGGAGAGCATGAGCACGTCCAGCCGCCCCCGCTCCCGCGCCAGCTTGGCGTCGACCGAGGCCAGCACCTCCTCGACCGGGGCGACCTGCGCCAGCGCGGGGGAGGAGGAGGCGAAGCAGGTCGGGCATTTCAGGTTGCAGTGGTCGGTGATGTCCTCCAGCAGGATGCAGGTGTGCTGGGTCTGCATCTGCGGCAGCCCGTCCAGATAGGCCTGCGGCACCGGGCGGTAGTTGCCCTGCAGGTCGGCCACGTGCTCCTTGGTCGGCGCGGTCCACTGCTCCAGATAGCGCAGGATCTCGGCGGACTCGTCGTAGAGGGTGCGCTGGAAGCCGTGCTCGGGGCAGCCCCGCTCCAGGTAGACCTTGCCGGCGCGCTCGGCCAGCCAGCCCGACAGCCGTCGCACGTCGGCCAGGTCACGGTCCGGATTCTCGTGGTGGCACTGCGGGCAGAAGGCGTTGACATAGCGGTGGACCCGGAAGTCGCGCAGCGGCATGCCCGGCCCCACCTCCGGCCGCCTCGACGCGGTGCTCACGGCGTCACCTCCTGGGGTGCGGGAGAAGAGGGGGTATGCGGTGCTGCGGCCAGGTGCCCCCGTCGCCACAGCCACGCCACGCGGGCCAGCACGAACGGCACGACCACGAGCAGGAAGAGCTGGGGCCGCGTCAGGCCCACCCCGCCCAGGGACCAGACGACCTCGTTGCCCCGGACGAACTCGACCAGGAGACGGAACACCGCATACCCCGCGATGTAGAGGACGAAGGACTCCGCGGGGCGGGCGAGCCGGTCGCGGTAGCGCCACAGCAGCACGAACGCGACCGCGTGGAAGAGGCTCTCGTAGACCAGCGAGGGGTGCAGCGGGACGCCGGCCACGCCGCCGAGACGCTGCGCGGTCTCGACGTCCAGCACGGGCCCGAAGCCGAGGCTGTTGGGGGTGCCGGGCAGCTCGGTGAGCGCGCAGCCGATCCGGCCCACCGCCATCCCGGCGGCCACGGCCGGGGCGAAGAGATGCCCCGTGCGGGGACGGTAGCCGCTGAGCCGCTTGGCCAGGTGGACCCCCAGCCAGGCCCCCACCAGCCCGCCCAGGATGCTGCGGTTGCCGTAGAGCCACTGCTCGGCCAGCGAGGCGTTCGCCCGCAGGTCGACATGCTGGAGCCAGGTGCCCAGGCGCATGAAGATCGCGCCCCCGACGACGGCGCCGGTCACGACGTAGAGGAAACGCTCGTCGCGGATCCCGTGGTGGCGGTGCTGCGCCCAGAGGACGAGGCACGCCACGACCACCCCCAGGCCCACGAAGATCTCGTGGAGCCCGAAGGGAAGTCCCCCCAGCGTCGGATACATGACCGCCACCCTAGGCGGTCACACCGACATCAGGCTGGCGGCTCGAGCAGGAAGACCGGGATGAGCCGGTCCGTCCTGCGCTGGTAGTCGGCGTAGGAGGGGAAGGCGGCGACCGCGCGCTCCCACCACGCGTCCCGCTCGGGGCCGGCCTCGAGGAGCCGGACCGAGCGCTGGTGGTGCTCGCCGCCGTCCTGGACGAGCACCTCGCCACCGGCCCGCAGGTTGTGGAACCACGCGGGATGCTCGGGCGCGCCGCCCTTGCTGGCCACGGCCGCGTAGGTGCCCTCGTGCTCCACGCGCATCACCGGCACCCGGCGCAGCATGCCGGAGCGGGCGCCGCGCATCGTCACCACGACGACCGGCGAGCCCTGCACGTCGACGACGGAGGTGTCCTGGGCCTGGTCGATGGCGGCCAGCTGGTTGGCCACCCAGCTGGACTTCTCGGGCAGGTATGCGGCTCGGTCGGCGTGCGTGATCGGCTGGTGGATCGGCTCCATGTGGGTGCCAACCGTGGAGGGCTGCGTAGGATTCCGGCCATGAGCGACGGATCGGGGCCGGTGCAGGACGCGGGCGAGCTGGCCGGGGTGCCGGACGGCTTCCAGCGGCTCTGGACCCCGCACCGGATGGCCTACGTCAGCGGCGAGCGCCCTAGTGCGGAGGCGGGGGAGGGCTGCCCGTTCTGCGCGGCGCCGGGAAAGACCGACGAGGACGGTCTCATCGTCCACCGGGGGAAGCACTGCTTCGTCGTGCTCAACCTCTTCCCCTACAACCCGGGCCACCTGCTCATCTGTCCCTACCGGCACGTCCCGCTCTACCTGGACCTGGAGGAGGACGAGCTGGCCGAGTTCACCGCGCTGACCAGGGCCGCGCTGCGCGCGCTGGAGGCGGCCAGCGGGCCAGCCGGCTTCAACCTGGGCATGAACCAGGGCGCCGTCGCCGGTGCCGGGGTCGCCGCCCACCTGCACCAGCACGTCGTGCCCCGGTGGGGAGGCGACATGAACTTCCTGCCGATCGTCGCCCAGACCAAGGCCCTCCCCCAGCTGCTGGAGGACGTGCGTCGCCGCCTGGTGGACGCCTGGCCGGCCTGAACCCACCCCCCGTCCAACCCGCCGTGCCTGCCAGGCGTGCCGCCCCGATGTCGACGGCGGGCACACGTGTGAGAGCGTGACCCTCGCGAGCCGAGCGCTCGCCGCATACCGAGCAGATCCCTTCCAGCCCAAGAGAGACCGACGTGACCGAGCAGAACAAGCCCACCACCGGCACAACCCGCGTGAAGCGGGGGATGGCCGAGATGCTCAAGGGCGGCGTCATCATGGACGTCGTCACCCCCGAGCAGGCCAAGATCGCCGAGGACGCGGGAGCCGTCGCCGTGATGGCGCTGGAGCGCGTGCCCGCCGACATCCGGGCCCAGGGTGGCGTCTCGCGGATGAGCGACCCCGACATGATCGACGGGATCATCGAGGCCGTCTCCATCCCGGTCATGGCCAAGGCCCGGATCGGTCACTTCGTCGAGGCGCAGGTGCTGCAGAGCCTCGGCGTGGACTACATCGACGAGTCCGAGGTGCTGACGCCGGCCGATTACGCCAACCACATCGACAAGTGGGCCTTCGAGGTGCCCTTCGTCTGCGGGGCGACCAACCTGGGCGAGGCGCTGCGGCGCATCACCGAGGGCGCGGCGATGATCCGCTCCAAGGGTGAGGCGGGCACCGGTGACGTCTCCAACGCGACCACGCACATGCGCACGCTGCGCGCCGAGATCAACCGGCTGCGCTCGATGGAGACCGACGAGCTCTACGTGGCGGCCAAGGAGCTGCAGGCGCCCTACGAGCTGGTCAAGGAGGTCGCCGAGACCGGCAAGCTCCCCGTCGTGCTCTTCACCGCCGGCGGCATCGCGACGCCCGCCGACGCGGCGATGATGATGCAGCTGGGGGCCGAGGGCGTCTTCGTCGGCTCGGGCATTTTCAAGTCCGGCAACCCGGCCGAGCGGGCCGCGGCGATCGTCAAGGCGACGACCTTCTTCGACGACCCCGACACCATCGCCCAGGTCTCCCGCGGCCTCGGCGAGGCGATGGTCGGGATCAACGTCGACGACATCCCGGTGCCGCACCGGCTCGCCGAGCGCGGCTGGTGACGAGCCGTCCCACGATCGGGGTCCTCGCCCTCCAGGGAGACGTCCGGGAGCACGCGGCCTGCCTCGAGCGGGCCGGTGCCCGGGCGGTCCCGGTCCGGCGTCCCACGGAGCTGCCCGGCCTGGACGGCCTGGTGGTCCCGGGTGGCGAGTCGACCACGATCGACAGGCTCAGTCGGCTCTTCGGGCTGCACGGACCGATCCGTGCGGCGATCGCGGGCGGGCTGCCGGTCTACGGATCCTGCGCCGGCATGATCCAGCTGGCCGACCGGATCCTCGACGGGCATCCCGAGCAGCAGACCTTCGGCGGGATCGACATGACGGTGCGGCGCAACGCCTTCGGCCGTCAGGTGGACTCCTTCGAGGCCGACCTGGAGATGCGTGGGCTCGAGGACGGCGGGCGAGCCTACCCCGGCGTCTTCATCAGGGCGCCCAGGGTCGAGTCCGTCGGTCGCGACGTGGAGGTGCTGGCCACGGTGCCCGGGGATCGGACAGGGGGCACCTCAGGCGGCGTGGGGACTCCGGTGGCGGTGCGTCAGGGAGCCCTGCTGGCCACCGCCTTCCACCCGGAGGTGACCGGCGACGACCGGGTGCATCGACTCTTCGTCGCGATGGTGACGGGGTAACATCGGGAGCCGACCGCGCGCCTTTCGCGCGTTATGTACCTATCTCTCGAGCAGCAAAGGAAGTTCAGCGATGGCCGGGCACTCCAAGTGGGCGACGACGAAGCACAAGAAGGCCGCGCTGGACGCCAAGCGGGGCAAGCTGTTCGCCAAGCTGATCAAGAACATCGAGGTCGCGGCCCGGATGGGCGGCGGCGACCCGGCCGGCAACCCGACGCTCTACGACGCGATCCAGAAGGCCAAGAAGACCTCGGTCCCCAACGACAACATCGACCGTGCGGTCAAGCGTGGCTCCGGCGCCGAGGCCGGTGGGGCCAACTACGAGTCGCTGGTCTACGAGGGCTACGCCCCCGGCGGCGTCGCGCTCTACATCGAGTGCCTGACCGACAACAAGAACCGCGCCGTCATGGAGGTGCGCACCGCGCTGTCCCGCAACGGCGGGTCGATGGCCGACAGCGGCTCGGTGGCCTATCTCTTCGACCGCAAGGGCCAGGTCGTGGTGCCCAAGGCACAGGCGGGCGGCGACACCAACGAGGACGACCTGCTCGAGACCGTCCTGGAGGCCGGCGCCGAGGAGGTCACCGACCTGGGTGACGCTTTCGAGATCATCTCCGAGGCCACCGACGTGGTCGCGGTCCGCACCGCGCTGCAGGAGGCCGGTGTCGACTACGACTCGGCCGAGGTCACCTTCGTGCCGAGCATGGAGGTGCCCCTGGACGCCGAGGGCGCCCGCAAGGTGATGCGCGTCGTCGACGCCCTCGAGGACTGCGACGACGTCCAGAACGTCTACTCCAACGCCGACATCTCCGATCAGGTCCTCGCCGAGCTCGACGGCGACGACTGACCGGACCCGTGTCGGGTCGGGCGCGACCCGCGGGCGTGTCGGAGCCGGACGGGGGCGGGGTGGCCGCGTAGCGTGGAGTGCGAACATCTGTCCACTCCCTGAGGCTCGCGCGGCGGGCCCGGGCCACCACCGGCAGGAGAGCCCATGCGCGTCCTTGGCGTCGACCCGGGTCTGACCCGTTGCGGCCTGGGCGTGGTGGAAGGCTCTCCGGGGCGCCGGTTGCGGATGGTCGCGGTCGGGGTGGTGCGCACGCCGATCACGGACGAGCCGCAGGAGCGTCTGCTCTCGGTGCAGACCGAGATCGACCAGTGGATCGCCGACTGGCAGCCGGACGCGATCGCCGTGGAGCGGGTCTTCGCCAAGGCCAACATCAAGGGGATCATGGGCACCGCCCAGGCCTCCGCCATCCCCATGCTGGCTGCGGCCCGGCTGGGCCTGCGGCTCGGGATGCACACGCCCTCGGAGATCAAGGCCGCGGTCACCGGCAACGGTCGGGCCGACAAGGCCCAGGTGACCCACATGGTCACGCGCATCCTGACCCTCGACGAGGCCCCTCGCCCCGCGGACGCGGCCGACGCCCTGGCCCTGGCCATCTGCCACCTGTGGCGCGGCGGGGTCGAGGACCGGCTCGGGGAGCCGGGCACCGGCGGGGCCAACCGTCTCGAGCAGGCCGCCCGCGAGGCCCAGTCCGCCGGTCCCAACCGGCTCGCGCAGCTGCACGCCCAGCACCGCACCGCCTCCCGCTCGGCCACTGCCCGGGCGGCCGCCGGCACCCGTTCATCCGTCACCTCCAGGAGGATCGCCCCGTGATCGCATCCGTGCGCGGCCCCGTCCGCCACGTCGGGCTCGACAACGTCGTCATCGAGGTCGGGGGAGTGGGCCTGCTGGTTCACACCACCCCGGCGACGGCCAGCGAGTGCCGCACCGGCGGCGAGGCCACCCTGGAGACCACCCTGGTGGTCCGCGAGGAGTCGCTGACGCTCTACGGCTTCACGACAGCTGACGCCAAGGCTCTCTTCGAGCAGGTCCAGACCGTCTCCGGCGTCGGCCCGCGGCTGGCTCTGGCGATGCTCTCGGTCTACCCGCCCGACGCCGTCCGGGCGGCCATCGCCCAGTCGGACCTGGCCGCCCTCACCAAGATCCCCGGCATCGGCAAGAAGTCGGCCGAGCGGCTCGTCCTCGAGCTCAAGGACAAGATCCTGGCGGTCGGCGTAGACCCGGCCTCGCTGTCGGTGCAGCCGGCCGGCGCTTCCGATGATGCCGTGGGTGCCCAGGTCCGGGCCGCGCTGGAGGGGCTGGGCTGGTCGGCCAAGCAGGCCGCCGACGCAGTGAAGAAGGTGACCGGCTCGCCGGAGGCCCCGACCGAGGTCTCGGCCATCCTGCGCGCGGCCCTCCGGGAGCTGGGCCGATGAGCGGCGGCACGGGGGCCACCCCCTACGACGACGGCAGCCACGAGGTCGACTTCGGCCCCGGCGAAGACCCGGACGTCGGCCGCATGGTCGACCCCCGGGGCAACGACGAGGAGCGTCGCATCGAGGCCGCGCTGCGGCCCCGCAGGCTGGCCGACTTCCCGGGCCAGGGGCGGGTGCGGGACCAGCTGGGCCTGGTCCTGGAGGCGGCACGCCGCCGCGGCACCCCGCCCGACCACGTCCTGCTGTCCGGGCCGCCCGGTCTGGGCAAGACCACGCTGGCCATGATCATCGCCGGCGAGCTCGAGCAGCCGATCCGCATCACGAGTGGCCCGGCCATCCAGCACGCTGGCGACCTGGCCGCCGTGCTGTCCTCGCTGGTCGAGGGCGAGGTCCTCTTCCTCGACGAGATCCACCGCATGTCCCGGCCCGCGGAGGAGATGCTCTACCTGGCGATGGAGGACTTCCGCGTCGACGTGATCGTGGGCAAGGGGCCGGGCGCGACGGCGATCCCCCTGGAGCTCCCGCCGTTCACCGTCGTCGGGGCCACCACCAGGGCCGGGCTGCTGCCGGCGCCCCTGCGCGACCGGTTCGGCTTCACCGGGCACCTCGACTTCTACGACACGGCCGACCTCGTCACCATCCTGGAGCGCAACGCGAGCCTGCTCGGCATCGAGGCAGACCAGGACGGGATCGTGCAGATCGCCTCCCGCTCCCGCGGCACGCCCCGCATCGCCAACCGCCTGCTGCGGCGGGTCCGTGACTGGGCCCAGGTCCACGGCGAGGACAAGGTGGACGAGGCGGCCGCGCGCGCAGCGCTGGAGCTCTTCGACGTCGACGTCCTCGGGCTCGACCGTCTGGACCGGGCCGTCCTGGAGGCGCTGTGCACCCGGTTCGGCGGCGGACCCGTGGGGCTGTCCACTCTCGCCGTGGCCGTGGGGGAGGAGCCCGACACCGTCGAGACGGTCGCCGAGCCCTATCTCGTCCGTGAGGGCTTCATGATCCGCACACCACGCGGGCGCGCCGCCAGCCCTGCGGCGTGGTCGCACCTCGGTCTGACCCCGCCCGTGGACGGCGTCGGGACGTGGGGCGGGTCTGCTGCCGGGCGGGGCGTTCCCGCGACCGACGACCAGGGAGAGCTTCCCCTGGAGGGCACCTCGGGTCGATTCGGCTGATCCCGGCCCCACGTCTTGCGGCCTGTTGCTTTGGTGGGCACAGGGGACTCACCTAGACTGCCCCGGGTGCCCGGCTCTGCCCGGGCGGTCCGGTGCCCGCCGACGCGGCACCACCTTCTGTGCGAATGAAAAGGGTCTCACCATGACGCCAATGGCTGCCGCCGCTCCCGCCGCCGGGGGAGGGAGCCTCTTCAGCATGCTCATCCTCGCGCTGCCGATCGTCGTCCTCCTGTGGCTGATGATGACGCAGCGCCGCCGCGCCAAGGCTGTCCAGCAGGCGCAGGCCGAGCTGGCCGTCGGGCAGGACGTGATGCTCGCTGCGGGGATCTACGGCACCATCGCCCACCTCGACGGTGAGACGGTCCACCTCCAGGTCTCCGACGGTGTCGTGCTGCGGGTCAACCGCCGCTCGGTGGTGCCGCCGGAGGCTGCCGTCTGATGCTGTCCCGCCCCGCACCCGAGCGCAAGGACGAGGATCTCACCGGGATCTCCGCCCCCACGCGCCGGCCCACGTCCAAGGGTCGACGCGCCAAGCCCCGTGCCCGGAGCGTCAAGCGCGCGAGCATGCGTGGCCCGATTCGCACCCTCCTGAGCCTCCTGGTCCTGACCCTGCTGCTCTTCGGCGGCATCGGCGCCGCCCACCAGTGGGGCGACCCGCGGGCCGAGCTCACCCCGCAGCTGGGTCTGGACCTGGCCGGCGGTCGGCAGGTCGTCCTCGCCCCGCTCACCGACGGCGGGCAGGCGATCAATCCCTCCCAGCTCGACCAGGCCATCGACATCATCCGCCGCCGCGTCGACGGCACCGGCACCGCGGAAGCCGAGGTCAGCCGACTGGGCAGCAACGTTTCGGTCGCGATCCCCGGCAACCCGACCCCCGACCAGCTGGAGGCGCTGAGCCGCTCCTCCCAGATGGTCTTCCGTCCGGTCCTGCAGGCGATGCCGGTCTATCCGCCCGGCGAGCAGCCGACCCCGCCGCGTGAGCTCCCGCTGCCCTCGGAGCAGCTCGACCAGCTCGTCGAGGAGAGCCAGCTCCCGCCCATGCCCAGCGTGGACGAGGAGGCGCCGGCCGACGGCGCCGAGCAGACCGAGGAGAACCGCGGCGGCACCCGTCTTCCGGCAGCCTCCGACGAGACCGGCAGCACCGCCCCGGCCGGCGCGGACGACGCGTCCCAGACCACCGAGCCCGTCGAGCCCCCGGTTCGCGCGGCCGACCCCTCCGACCTGGCGCAGATCACCCCCGAGCTGCAGACCGAGTTCATGGCCGCCGACTGCAACCCCGGCGAGGGCGCGGACGCCATCGCCGACGCGGGATCCAGCGCCCCGGCCGACCAGCCGCTGATCGCCTGCTCCAGCGAGGGTGACGAGAAGTACATCCTCGGCCCCGTCGAGCTGGGTGGTGGCGCCATCACCGACGCGACCTCCGGCATGCAGCAGCTCCAGCAGGGCGTCGTCACCGGCGCCTGGGAGGTCGTCCTCACCTTCGACGACGAGGGTGGCCAGACCTTCTCCGACGTCACCCGCCGCCTCATGACCTACCCCCAGGGTGCTCCGCAGAACCGTTTCGCGATGGTCCTGGACGGTGAGGTCATCTCCGCCCCGACGGTCAACAACCCGATCACCAACGGGGTGGCGACCATCTCGGGCAACTTCACCGCCGAGACCGCCGAGACGCTGGCCAACCAGCTCAAGTTCGGTGCGCTGCCCATGAGTTTCGAGGTCCAGACCTCCGAGCAGATCAGCCCGACGCTGGGCGGGGAGCAGCTCCGGTGGGGTCTGATCGCCGGTGCCATCGGTCTGTTGCTGGTCTTCATCTACATGCTGCTGCAGTATCACCTGCTCGGCTTCGTGGCGATCGGTTCGCTCATCGTCGCCGGGATCCTGACCTACGGCGCGGTGACCCTGCTGGGCTGGGCGACCAACTTCCGCCTCACCATGGCCGGCGTCACCGGTCTGATCGTGGCCATCGGCATCACGGCGGACAGCTTCATAGTCTACTTCGAGCGCGTCCGTGACGAGGTCCGCGCCGGGCGTCCGCTGCGCTACGCGGTCGACACCGGGTGGGACCGCGCCAAGCGGACGATCATCATCTCCGACGTGGTCAACCTGATCGCGGCCGGCGTCCTCTACTACCTGTCCGAGGCGGGCGTGAAGGCCTTCGCCTTCACCCTCGGGCTGACCACGATCCTGGACCTGGTCATCGTCATGATGTTCACCCACCCGATCGTGAGCATCCTGGCCAACACCCGCTACTTCGGCGAGGGCAAGAAGTGGTCTGGCATGGAGCCGGAGCGCCTCGGCGCGAAGCGCTCGACCTACCTGGGCCGGGGAGAGTTCCGCCCGCCCGCTCCGGTGCGGAGACGGCATACCCGCGAAGAGCTGGAAGGCGGTGTGGTCTGATGTCGCGCTTCAGCCAGTTCGGCAACGATCTCTACTCCGGCAAGAAGTCTTTCCGGATCGTTCCCCGACGCAACTTCTGGTATGCGGTCAGCGCGGTCCTGCTGACCGTCTCCCTGATCGGTCTGATCGGCTTCGGTCTCAACTTCGGCATCGAGTTCCGGGGCGGCACCGAGCTGCGCGTCTCGGGCGTCTCCCAGATGGAGGACTACGAGCCGCGGGCCGGGGAGGTCATCGACGCCAACGTCGACGGCCACACCACGACCGTCACCCGCATCGGTGACGACACGGTCCGGATCCAGACCGGCGAGATGGCCGCGACGCAGGCCGAGGACGTGCGCGCCGACCTCGCCGAGGAGTTCGGGGTCCCCGTCGAGTCGGTGACCAGCTCGCTGGTCGGTCCATCCTGGGGCGAGAGCGTGACCAAGCGGGCGGCCATCGCCCTGGGCGTCTTCCTCGCCCTGGTCACGGTCGTGCTGACGCTCTACTTCCGCACCTGGAAGATGGCGCTGGCCGCCCTCGTCGCTCTCGTCCACGACGTCGTCTTCACGCTGGGTGTCTACGCCCTGCTGGGCATCGAGGTCTCGCCGGCCTCGGTCATCGGCTTCCTGACGATCCTGGGCTACTCGATCTACGACACCATCGTCGTCTTCGACAAGGTGCGTGAGAACACCGAGGAGGCGATGGACACCCACCGGATGACCTACGCCGAGGCGGCCAACCTGGCGGTCAACCAGACCTTCGTCCGATCCATCAACACCTCGGTCGTGGCGCTGCTGCCGGTCGCGGTCATCCTCATCGTCGGCCTGACCCTGATCGGCCCCGGCACCCTGGTCGACCTGGCCTGGGCGCTGCTGATCGGCATCGCCGTCGGCACCTTCTCCTCGATCTTCATCGCCACCCCGCTCCTGGTGCACCTGCGCCAGGGCGAGGAGGAGATCAAGAAGCACGACGCCATCGTGACCAAGCGTCGCGCCCGCGGGGAGCTCAAGGCCGAGCGTCAGGCGGCCGCCCAGGCCGACCTCGAGGCGCTCCAAGCCGAGGCCGAGAAGTCCGCCGTCGTCGGCGCTGCCGCCCCTCCCACGAGCGCGGCCGCCCCCTCCGCACCGTCCACGGGTGCGGTGCCGGCCGGACGTCCGCTCCACCCCTACGCCCAGCGCGGTCCCCGCAACCAGCCCAAGCGCAAGCGCCGCGGCTGACCCACCCCGACGAGGTGCACCGATGACGACCACCGACCCCACGCTCCGCGACGACGTCGTGGCCGGGATGCGGGACATCCCGGACTTCCCGATCAACGGGGTGGTCTTCAAGGACTTCACCCCGCTGCTCCTGGACGCCGCGCTCCGGGACCGCATCGTGGCCGACACCGTGCAGCGCCAGCGCGGCCGGGTCGACGTCGTGGCCGGGATCGAGGCCCGCGGCTTCATCCTCGGCGCGATGATCGCCCACGAGCTGGGCGTCGGCTTCGTCCCGGTCCGCAAGGAGGGCAAGCTGCCCTCGGCCGTGCACAGCCTGTCCTACGCGCTCGAGTACGGCACCGCCACCCTGGAGATCCACCAGGACGCCGTGTCCAACGGCGAGCGGGTCCTGGTCGTCGACGACGTCCTGGCCACCGGCGGCACCCTCGCCGCCACCTGCCAGCTCGTCGAGCAGTGCGGCGCCAGCGTCGCGGCCATCGAGCTCGTCCTGGAGATCGGCGAGCTCGGCGGGCGGGACAAGCTGCAGGGCTACGACGTCCACTCGCTGGTCATCATCTAGGTCGGGTCCGCCCGCGGATCCACCCTGCGCATCCAGCCCGCAGACCCACCCGGGCCGCCCACCGGTCGGTCTCCGGCGTCGAGAGCCCTATCATCTATCCATGGTCGACCCGGCTAGCACTCCGCCGCCCACCCCTCGGGTAGGCGGCGGCCTGCGTCCGAGGTGGACCCGCCTGGGTGGTCGTTCGACCACCTCGACCCCCGCGCTGGAGCCCCTGCTCCGTGCCGTCCGGGCCACCCACCCCAAAGCCGACCTGACCCTCATCGAGCGCGCCTACGCGGTCGCGGAGAAGGCCCACGAGGGGCAGCAGCGCAAGAGCGGCGACGCCTACATCACCCACCCCCTGGCGGTGGCCACGATCCTGGCCGAGCTGGGCATGACGCCTTCCACCATCGCGGCGGCGCTGCTCCACGACACGGTGGAGGACACCACATACTCCCTCGACCAGCTGCGCACCGAGTTCGGTGACGAGATCGCCATGATGGTCGACGGCGTGACCAAGCTGGACAAGATGACCTACGGCGAGGCCGCCCAGGCCGAGACGGTCCGCAAGATGGTCGTGGCGATGGCCAAGGACATCCGGGTGCTGGTGATCAAGCTCGCCGACCGCCTGCACAACGCCCGGACCTGGCGCTACGTCTCGGCCGAGTCCGCCGCGCGCAAGGCCTCCGAGACGCTGGAGATCTACGCCCCGCTGGCGCACCGGCTGGGGATGAACACGATCAAGTGGGAGCTGGAGGACCTGTCCTTCGCCCAGCTCTACCCCAAGGTCTACGACGAGATCGTGCGGATGGTCGCCCAGCGCGCGCCGGCGCGGGAGGAGCTGCTGGCCCAGATCCGCACCGAGATCAACGAGGAGCTGCGGGCCAGCAAGATCCGCGCCACGATCACCGGCCGGCCCAAGCACTACTACTCGGTCTACCAGAAGATGATCGTGCGGGGGCACGACTTCGACAAGATCTACGACCTGGTGGGCGTGCGCGTGCTCGTCGACTCCATCCAGGACTGCTACGCGGTGCTGGGCGCCCTGCACAACCGGTGGAACCCGGTGGCGGGGCGGTTCAAGGACTACATCGCGATGCCCAAGTTCAACATGTACCAGTCGCTGCACACGACGGTCATCGGCCCCGAGGGCAAGCCGGTCGAGATCCAGATCCGCACCCACCAGATGCACCGCCGGGCAGAGTACGGCGTCGCCGCGCACTGGAAGTACAAGGAGCGCTCGCTCGACGGCACCCGCGCCGTGCCCGGTGCCGACGGCGCACCCGGGGCCCTGGAGGGTATGCAGTGGCTGCGCCAGCTGGTGGACTGGCAGCAGGAGACCTCCGACCCCAGCGACTTCCTGGACTCGCTGCGCTTCGAGATGGGTGGGGGAGAGGTCTACGTCTTCACCCCGGGTGGTGACGTCATGGCGCTGCCCAGCGGGTCGACGCCGGTCGACTTCGCCTACGCCGTGCACACCGAGGTCGGGCACAAGTGCGTGGGAGGGCGGGTCAACGGGCGGCTGATCCCGCTGGACTCCGAGCTGCACAACGGCGACGTCGTCGAGATCATCACCAGCAAGGCCGAGGAGGCCGGGCCCAGCCGGGACTGGCTCAACTTCGTCAAGAGCGGGCGGGCGCGCAACAAGATCCGCCAGTGGTTCACCCGCGAGCGGCGCGAGGAGATGGTCGAGTCCGGCAAGGACCAGATCGCCAAGGTCCTGCGCAAGCAGAACGCCCCGCTCCAGCGGCTGATGTCCCACGAGAGCCTCAGCCAGGTCGCCCAGGCGCTGGGCTACAAGGACATCGACGGGCTCTTCGCCGCGGTCGGCGAGGGCCACGTCTCACCGCAGCACGCGGTCCAGCAGCTGATCTCCAACGCCGGTGGTGACGAGGCGGTCACCGAGGACCTCGCCGAGGGGACCAGGCCGACCCGCGGACGGGTGCAGGCCACCGACCCCGGGGTCACGGTCGTCGGTGCCGACGACGTGTGGGTCAAGCTGGCCAAGTGCTGCACGCCGGTGCCCGGGGACGAGATCCTGGGCTTCGTCACCCACGGGCGTGGGGTCTCGGTCCACCGGACCGACTGCACCAACGCCAAGCAGCTCCAGGCCCACCCCGAGCGGATCATCCCCGTGGCCTGGGCCCCCAGCGCCAACAGCCTCTTCATGGTCAACCTGCAGGTCGAGGCGCTGGACCGGCCGCGGCTGCTCTCGGACATCACGCGCGTCCTCTCCGACCAGCACGTCAACATCCTGTCGGCGTCGGTGCAGACCAGCCGTGACCGGGTGGCCCTGTCCAAGTTCAGCTTCGAGATGGCCGACCCCTCGCACCTGCAGTCGGTGATCAGCGCAGTGATGAAGATCCCTGCGGTCCTCGACGCCTACCGCGTCACCGGCACCACCAGCACCGACCCGCACCGCCGCACCCGCACCTCGGCCTGAGAGGGCGTTCGCGCGCTGCGCGCCTCAGCTGGTGACCGGGGCGAGGAAGGCGGCGAGGGAAGCCGCATACCCCGCCTGGTCGATGGTGCCGCAGATCTCGCGGGTCGAGTGCATCGAGAGGACCGGGGCGCCGAAGTCGACCGTGGTCGATCCGGTCAGCGCAGACGTCATCGGGCCGACGGTCGAGCCGCAGGGCAGGTCCGAGCGCGTCACGAAGGTCTGCATCGGCACGCCGGCCTGCTCGCACGCCAGCGCGAAGGCGGCCGCGCCGAGAGCGTCGGTGGCATATCTCAAGTTGTTGTTGACCTTGAGGACGGGACCACCGTTCATCAGGATCGGGTGCTCGGGCTCGTGCCGCTCGGCGTAGTTGGGGTGCGTGGCGTGGGCCATGTCGCCGGAGGCGATCACGGTGCCGGCCAGCGCCCGCCAGTAGTCCTCACGGGTCCCGCCCGCGGCCAGCACGATCCGCTCCAACCACGCCGGCAGGAAGGTCGACTGCGCGCCGCGCTCGGACATGCTGCCCACCTCCTCGTGGTCGAAGAGGACGATGACCGGGATCCACGACTGCGGCGAGGGGTGCTCGACGGCGTGCAGCAGGGCCCGCACCGCGGCATAGCTCGTCGCCAGGTTGTCCAGACGGGCCGAGGCGATGAGCTCGCCCTCGCTGCCGATCCGCCGGGCGGGGGTCAGGTCGTGGGTCATCGCGTCGTAGCCCAGCAGGTCGGCCGGGTCGACGCCCGCCTGCTCGGCCAGCCAGGCGCGGAAGTCCCGCCTGTCCACCCCCAGGCCCCAGTGGGGCGCGAGGTGCGTCTGGTCGTTGAGCTTGAGGCCCTCGGAGCGGACCCCGCGGTCCAGGTGGATCGCCAGCTGGGAGACCCGCAGGATCGGGTGGTCGCAACGCCACAGGCGGTGGCTGTAGCCGCCGGGAGCGTCGCCGTCGCGCACCGTCACCCGCCCGGAGAGCCCGAGGTCACGGTCCAGCCAGCTGTTGGTCAGCGCGCCGCCGTAGACCTCGACGCCGAGCATCTGCCACCCGGCGCGGGTCCAGTCCGGCTGCGGCTTGATCCGCAGGTTGGGGGAGTCGGTGTGGGCACCGACCACGCGGTATGGGGTGTGCGGGCTTCGTGCGTCGCCCACCTCCGCGGTCGACCAGGCCAGCAGCGAGCCACCGCGACGAACCACATACCGACCGGGGTCGGTGGGGGTCGGGTCCGTCTCGGCGACCTCGGTGAAACCGGCCGCGGTCAGGAGCGCGGCGGCCTCGTCGACGGCGTGGAAGGCCGAGGGGGAGGCGTCGAGATAGGCGCAGAGCCCGTCGGCGACGTCGGTGACCTGGGTGGACAGCTGGGCGAAGGACTCCGTCAGTGCCATCAGGACAGGTTTCCTTGCGCCGACTCGAGCCACATCTTCTTGGTGGCCAGCTCGGACTCGATGGCCGCGACCTTCTTGTCGTCCCCGGCAGCCTGTGCCGCGGCCAGGTCGGCCTCCAGACCCTGCACGGCACGCTCAAGCTGACCGGCCAGCGACTGGGCGCGGGCGGTGAGCTCGGGGTCGGACTGCTTCCACTGGCGGTCCTCGATGTCGCGGACCTTCTGCTCGACGGCCCGCAGGCGGTTCTCCACCCGGCGGATGTCGTTGCGGGGGACCTTGCCGGCCGCGTCCCACTTGTCCTGGATGCGGCGCAGCTCGGCCTTGGCGGAGTCCAGGGTGCCGGCCTCGATGGTCAGCGCCTCGGCCTCGACCAGCAGCGCCTCCTTGACCTTGAGGTTCTCGGAGAACTCCGCCTCCTCGGCCGCCACGACCTCGTCCTTGGCGTTGAAGAAGGCGTCCTGGGCGGCCTTGAAGCGCTTCCACAGGGCGTCGTCGTCGGCGCGGGAGGCCCGGCCGGCACGCTTCCAGTCCTGCATGAGGCGCTTGAAGACACCGGCGGTGGGACCCCAGTCCTTGCTGCCGGAGAGGGCCTCGGCCTCCTTGACCAGGGCCTCCTTGGTGGCCTTGGCGTGGCCGTGCTCCTCGTCCAGGCGGGCGAACCAGGCCTTGCGGGTCTTGTCGAAGGAGGTGCGGGCGTGGCTGAAGCGCTTCCACAGCTCGCTCTCGACGTCCTTGTCCAGGCGCGGGCCGGAGCGCTGGTGCGCCTTCCACTCGTCGAGCAGTTCGCGGACGCGGGCGCTGGCCTGCTTCCACTGGACCTTGGCCGGCTCGGTGGCGGCCAGGGCCTCGGCCTCGGCGACGAGCTTCTCGCGGGCGGTGGCCGCCTCGGCCTTGGCCGCGGCGCGGTGCTCGGCCTCGACGGCGGACTTGGCGGAGATGGCCTCCTCGAGGGAGGACAAGGTCGACTCGAGCGCGGCCAGGTCGCCGACCACGTGGGCCTCGCCGATCTGCTCCTTGAGGTGGGAGAGCGCCTGACGGGCGTCGTGGGCCGAGACGTCGGTGTGGGCCACCCGCTGGGCGAGCAGGTCGGCGGAGGCGGCCAGCTCGTCGTACTTGCGCGCGAAGTAGGCCAGGGCCTCCTCGTCGCTTGCGCCCGGGTAGGAGCCGACGGCCCGCTCGGTGCCGTCCGCGGCGATCACGTAGACGGTCCCGTCCTCACCGACGCGGCCGTGCTTGACCGAGTCGCTGGGGGCGGCCGGGGCCGCGTCCGTCGCCGGGGCGGGTGCGGCCACGCCTGCCGGGGGTGCGGGGACCGCGGGCTTGCGCGCGGCGAACATAGCGGGGGAGGGCATGGCGCTCGGCTTCGGCGCCGCGGGGGTGGGCCTGGCCTCCGCGGCCGGCTCCTCGTCGGCATCCGGAGCCTCGGCGGCATCTTCGGCGGGGGCGGGCTCCTCGACCGGCTCGACCTCGGCCTGGGCGTCGGTCTGCGCGGGGGCCTCGTCCTCGGTGCTGGCCGGGCTCTCGTCAGCCTCGTCGGCAGTGGTGGTCTCGACGGCGTCCTCGGGAGCGAGCGCCACGTCGGCCGCATCGGGAGCGGGTGTCACATCGGGGGTCGTGTCATCGACGACGTCCTGAGGAGCGTCGTCCGTCTTCGCCTCTGCAGTGGTCGCCTCTTCGGGCTGGGCCTCTGCGGTCGTCGCCTCTGCAGTGGTCGCCTCTTCGGGCTGCGGAGCGTCGGGCTGCACCTCGTCGGGCTCCGGCGTGCTGGGCGTGGTGGCGGGCTGGTCGGACACGATGGTTGGCCTCTCTCGACCGCGAGCGCGACCATCTGGGCCGCCTCGACATGGCATGAACGCAGCAACCCTATCTAACGCCATCGTGATCAGCCTGCGCATATCCCTGACCGACCGCACGCCCGACCGCACGGCCACCCGACCGCCCGGCAGCCCGACCGCACGCCCGACCGCACGCCGGGCCGACCGTCCGCCGGAAAGTGATCCGTCGTCCGGAAAGTTCCGGACGACGGATCACTTTCCGGCTGATGGTTCTGGAGCCGACGGATGGGATGGGGCGGATGGGGTGGGGCGGATGGGGTGGCGGATAAGGTCGGGCCCATGTTCGTGCGCAGCATCGTGGCCGACGCCTTCGGGACCAACTGCTACATCGTCGCGCCCGCGCGCGGCGAGGAGTGCCTGATCATCGACCCGGGCATCGGCGTCGAGAACCGCGTCCAGGACGTCCTCGCCGAGCACCGTCTCCGCCCGGCCGCGGTCCTGCTGACACACGGGCACCTCGACCACGTCTACGCCGTCACCCCCGTGTGCGCCGGCACGACGGCGGCCTACATCCACAGTGACGACCGCTACCGGCTCAGGGACCCGCTGGCGACGATGAGCCAGCCGCTGGTCATGGCGCTGGAGCAGCAGTTCGGCCGCAAGGCCACATGGACCGAGCCGGAGGATGTCGTCGAGTTCACGGACCGGCAGGTGCTGGAGCTGGCCGGGATGAGCGTCGAGATCGCTCACGCGCCGGGCCACACCGAGGGCTCGGTGCTCTTCACCACCTCCGGAGTCCCGGAGGGGATCCCGAGCGACGAGCTGGACCGGACGATCCTGTCGGGGGATGTGCTCTTCGCCGGTTCCATCGGCCGCACCGACCTGCCCGGCGGCGACCACGCCGCGATGACCCGCTCCCTGCGCGACGTGGTGCTCCCGCTGCCCGACTCGTCGCTGGTCCTGCCCGGGCACGGTCCCGCAACCACAATGGCCCGCGAGCGCACGACCAATCCCTACCTGCAGGGCCTGGTCTGAAGCTCTGCCGACAGGGCCTGCTGCACACACTGCATGCACTCTGCATGTGGCCTATGCTTGTCGCATGACCACGATCCAGGTGCGCAACGTCCCCGATGAGGTCAGCCGCGCCCTGAAGGCGAAGGCCGCGCTCGAGGGCAGGTCGCTGAGCGACTACCTCCTGGGGGAGCTGGAGCGCCTCGCCACCCGGCCCGGGAGGGCTCAGCTCCTGGCCAGGATCGCGGAGCGTGAGGTCCGGGACCTGCCGCCCGCGGAGCTGATCCTCGACGAGGAGCGCGCCGGCAGATGACCCTCGTGGTCGATGCCTCCGTCGTCGCGGAGGTCCTGCTCAACACCAGGAGGGGCGGGGTGGCAGGTAGGCATCTGGATGACCACCACGTGGTGGCGCCCCAGCATCTCGTGGCCGAGGTGGTCTCGGTGCTGCGTGGCTGGTCGCTGGGTGGGCATCTGACTGACCGTGAGGGGCGGCTGGCTCTGCGTGAACTGGATGTGATGGGCATCGAGCTCCTCCCCGTGGAGGGGTTGCTGCCCCAGGTGTGGGACCTCCGGCACAATCTCAGCGCCTACGACGCGATGTATGTCGTCCTGGCCCGCGCGATCGACGCTCCGCTCCTGACGCTGGATGAGCGGCTCGTCAGGGCAGCGCCGGATTGTGCCCGGCTCGCCAACTAGACTGCCGGGCGTGATCACGCCTCGCACCCCGTCCGGAGTCCTCGAGCTGCTGCCGCCCGACCAGGTGGCCTTCCAGCGGATGCTGGACGCGATCCGCGCCGGCTACGAGCGCTTCGGCTTCCTGCCGATCGAGACCCCCGTCTTCGAGCGCTCCGACGTGCTGCTCACCAAGACCGGGGGAGAGACCGAGCGTCAGGTCTACTTCGTCCAGTCCACCGGTGCCTTGGAGAAGGCCCGCGCCGAGGCGGCCAGCGCCGCGTCCGCCGAGGCGAGCACCGCCGCCGGTGGGGAGCAGGACGCCACCGGCGACACCGCATACCCCGAGCTCGCCCTGCGTTTCGACCTCACCGTGCCCCTGGCCCGCTATGTCGCCGAGCACGAGCACCAGCTGACCTTCCCTTTCCGCCGCTACCAGATGCAGCGGGTCTACCGCGGCGAGCGGCCGCAGCGTGGGCGCTTCCGCGAGTTCTACCAGTGCGACGTCGACGTCATCGGCAAGGACGAGCTGAGCGTGCGGCACGACGCCGAGTGCCCGGCGATCATCCACGGCATCTTCACCGACCTGGCGATCGGCCCGTTCACGATCCAGATCAACAACCGCAAGCTGCTGCGCGGGTTCTACGAGGACATGGGCATCACCGACCCCGACACCCAGGCCGCGGTGCTGCGCGAGGTCGACAAGGTAGACAAGCGGGGCGCGGACTATCTCTACCAGTCGCTCACCGAGGGCTTCGGGCTCAGCGAGGAGGTCGTCGGCCAGATCCTCGCCTTCGTCGCCGTGCGCTCCGAGGGCCACGAGGACGCGCTGACCCGGCTGGCCGAGGTGGAGGCCGCCTCCTCCGGCAGCCCCGCCCTGGCCGAGGGCGTCGCCGAGCTGCGCGAGGTGCTCACGCTCGTGCGTGCCATGGGCGTGCCCGAGTCCGACTACCGCCTCAACTTCTCGATCGCGCGCGGGCTCGACTACTACACCGGCACCGTCTACGAGACGACCCTCGACGAGCACCCGCAGATCGGCTCGATCTGTTCCGGCGGCCGCTACGACAACCTTGCGGGGCAGTACACCAAGTCAAAGCTCCCCGGCGTCGGCATCTCGATCGGCCTGTCCCGCCTGTTCTGGCAGCTGCGCGACGCGGGGCTGCTGGAGGACTCGACGGGGGAGTCGACCGTGCAGGTGCTCGTGCCCCAGGTCGACGCCGAGCTCCTCGACGAGCAGCTCGCCCTCGCCTCCCAGCTGCGCGCCGGGGGGATCAACACCGAGGCCGTGCTCGACGGCGGCAAGCTCGGCAAGCAGCTGCGCTATGCCGACCGCGCGGGCATCCGCTTCGTCGCGATCCTGGGCGGCCAGGAGGTCGCCGACGGCACCGTGACGCTCAAGGACCTGCGCAGGCAGGACCAGTTCACCGTGCCCCGCGACGAGGTCGTCTCCGCGCTGAAGGTGGAGCTGGCCCAGCCCCAGGTCTGATCTCCACCGGTATGCGGTGGCTCGCGTCCCGGTGACCGTCCCCCTAGTCCTGGGGCGGGGTGGCCAGGTTGTAGATCTCTGACGTCACGATCGGGCAGAGCTCGCCAGCGCGCTGGCGGGTCGCGTCGTCGGGGAGGGGATCCCGTGGTAGGGGTGCCAGCGGGGTGAGACGTTGTTGCGGTAGTCGGCGCTGAACTTCTCCAGGGTCGGCGGCTCCGGGGGCGGGTGGCCCAGCCGCGTGAGGCAGTCGGTGACCTCGCCGGTCTGGTGGGCGTGGAGCGCCCGCAGCTGGGCGTCGTTCCACGGCTGGTAGGCCTTGGGGTCCCACGGATACTGCGCCACGCACAGATACATCGCGGTCTCGTAGTCCTTCTGCTGGGCCTCGGTGGCGGCACTCCAGCTCATGCCGCCCGCCGCATCGAGCGCCACCGGGAAGCCGGAGTCGTTCATGCAGGCGCCCCAGACCTGGGTCGACTCCTCCATCGTGGTGGTGCGGATCACCGGAGGCAGCGGGGCGGCGGGTCGTCGAACCGCCAGTGGCCGGCGAGCCACTGCTCCCGCGTCAACGACTTCGGCATCGGGCCGGCGTCGACGACATGCGTCACGCCGTCCTCGTCGACCGTGACGACCTTGCCGTCCTCGGTGGTCACGACGCTGTCGACCGTCGGTGTGGGCGCCGGACCCGTCGTGGGTGCTGCGCCCGGGGTCGCGGGCGCGCTCGGGGTCGCTCCTGGGGCCGATGTCGCCCCGCCCGAGGGGGAGGTGCCTGCCTCGTGCGAGGAGCAGCCCGCGAGCACGAGGGCGACGGCGATGGCGGAGGTGAGCTGCTTCATACCTCCGAACGCCCGGGGCGAGCCATGGTTGGGTGAGGTCGGCACCCAACCGGACCGTTGTCCCGTGCGTTGAGGTGCATCAGGTCGGACGAGAGGAGCAGGCGTGCAGGAGCTGGGCGAGGACTTCGTCGCCTTCGTCCGTGCTCGCCAGGGCGCGCTGCTGCGGTCGGCTTACCTGATCTGTGGTGACCACCACCTGGCCGAGGACCTCCTGCAGGACGCCCTCGCCAAGCTGGCCAAGCGGTGGGAGCGGGTTCGGGACGAGCAGCCGGAGGCCTACGTGCGCAAGATCCTCTACCGGGACACGATCTCCCGGTGGCGCCGGTCCCGCCGCGAGGTCCTGGTCGACCACCAGGACCCCGGCGGGCTGATGGCGGCGCGCGCGCTCCCGGACGGTGCGACCGCCTGGCTCACCGCGGACCAGGTGCGGGAGGCGCTGCGGCTGCTGCCTCCCCGTCAACGCGCGGTCATGGTGCTGCGCTACTTCGAGGGGCTGTCGGAGGCCGAGATCGCCTCGGCCCTGGGCATCGCGCAGGGGACGGTCAAGTCCCAGGCCAGCGACGCGATCAGGACCCTGCGCCGGCTCATCCCGGCGGTGGACCACCTTCCGGAGGAGGGATCATGAGACAGAGGGACGAGGGTATGGAGCCGCTCGGCCTGGAGCGGGCGCTCGCCCTGGTGGCGGACGAGGCGGAGGAACGCGACGTCGCCGAGGCCGCCTGGCGGCAGGGGCGTGCGGCGCGCCGCCGTGGCCAGGTGGTGGCGGGCGCGCTCACGGCAGGTGCGGTCGCGGCCGCGGCGCTGACCTGGTCGATGATCCCGCGGGACGGGGGCTCGCTGGCGCCGGCCGGGGAGTCGGCGGACCGGACGGCGTCCGTCGCCGAGGAGCCGTCGCGCTACCGGGAGATCGCGGCCGGGGTGCGCAGCAAGATCGAGGGCGCGTGCCTCGACGAGGCCGGCTGGTCGGTGAGCCGGGAGCGTAACGGTGTCTGGAAGAGCGCCACCTGGCCCACGCACGCGGGAGCCGGCGAGCCGAGGGAGCTGAGGGCCGACCTGGCTGCGTGCGAGGAGGTCACCGGGATGGGGGTGACCATCGGCACCTCGGTGGAGACCGACGGCCTGAGCGGGGAGGACGAGGCCACGATCCGGGCGGTCTACCGGGAGTACGCCGCCGTCGCCAAGTGCCTCCAGGACGAGCTCTCCCTCGTCGTCTGGGTGCCGGACGAGGAGTCGTTCGTCAACGCCTACCCGGTCGGCAGCACGCCGCCGTGGCATCCCTACTCGACAGCCTCGTCCTATGTGGGGCCGGTCGAGATCGCGCAGAGCTGTCCGATCGTGGACACGTGGAGCGGGGCGAAGCCGTGAGGCGTGGGGCGGCCGCAGTCCCGATCGCCATGCTCGCGCTCGGGCTGTCCGGGTGCGCGGCCCCGTCGGTCTCGCCGCCGGTGGAGCCGTCGGTCGCCCCCTCGGTCGCCCAGTCGGTCGAGCCGGCAGGGGACGGGACTGGGGTGTCGGCGGCACCGGTCGTCAGCACTGACGCAGGCATGACCGACGCGGAGCTGGCCGCCGCGCTCGAGGCTGCGCCACCGGGCCCGCCCCGCAGCAACGCCGAGATGCTGGAGCAGCTCTGGGAGCAGCTGCGGCTGGAGGGGGAACCGCCGGTGGTGGAGCCGGTGCGCACCATCACGGTCGAGGAGTGGCAGGTCGTCTATCACGACTGCATGGCCGAGCTGGGCTTCCCTTCCACCGTCGACCAGCACGGCCAGCAGGGGATCAGCTTCGACCGGGCCCACAAGGACGACATGGGGCGGGCGTCCTACACGTGCACGGCGCGCTACCCCTTGGACGAGGCCCGGATGCAACCCTTCGACCTGGCCCAGCTGCGGCTGCTCTACGACTGGCGCGTGGAGGAGACCATCCCGTGCATCGCCGCTGCGGGGATCACGCCGCCCGAGCCGCCGTCCTTCGAGTCCTTCGTTGCCCGGTATGCCGCGACCGGCTACGAGCACTGGAGCCCGATCGGCGAGATCGACATGCCTCCTGACGCGCCGGAGGGCTGGTGCCCGGACGCGCCTCCGGACGAGATCCTCTACGGCGACCGCTGAGTCAGTCCTCGACGTCGACGGACAGGATGCTGATCGGCTGGGAAGGGGCGCCGTCGCCACGGCCGCCGTCCACCCCCTGGTCCGCCACGGCCTGGACGATCTCGAGGCCCTCGGTCACGCGGCCGAAGATCGAGTAGCCACCGCCGTCCACCGGCAGGGTGGTGTCGTCGTAGACGATGAAGAACTGGCCGCCGTTGCTGTTGGGGTCCTGGGTGCGGGCCATCGCGAGCGTGCCGGGCGGGTAGGCGCCGTCGGCCGGCGCGTTCTCGATGCCGTAGCCGTAGCCGGGGTTGCCCCGGCCGCTGCCCGTCGGGTCGCCGCACTGGAGCACGAAGATCCCGGAGGTGGTGAGGCGGTGACAGGCGCTGTCCTCCCAGTAGCCCTGCTCGGCCAGGAAGGCGAAGGAGGCGACGGTCTGCGGCGCCTTGGCCGCCTCCAGCTCCAGCACGATGTCGCCGCAGGTCGTCTGCAGCGTCGCGGTCACGGTGGCCGGGTCGCCCGACATCGGCTCCGGCAGGTCGTCCTGGGTGAAGGTGGGCACCTCCGCCGGGGGAGCGGGCGGAGCCTCGCACTCCAGCGCCGGCGTGCCGGAGCCGGTCTCATCCTCGGGCCCGCCGAAGGTGGCATCACCGGTGGCGCAGCCCGACAGGATCAGGGCCAGGGCCGCCAGGGCGGAGGGGGGCAGGACAGAGCGGGAGGAGACACGGCACATGGGCGGGATTCTACGGAGGCCGTCGGACCTCTAGCTGCTCTGGTCGGGGACGTCCCAGTCGGGGCATTCGGGCCACCACGCGCTCCAGTGCTCCAGGCGCCCGTCTTTCACCGCGGCGTCGAGCTCGGCACCGAACATGGGCAGGTCCAGCCAGTTGGGATCGGCCAGGTAGGTCTCCAGCGACGGAAGCTGGCCCACGTCGATGTCGAAGGTGTCCCGCATGCAGGGGACCCACTCATCCCTCAGGTAGGCATAGTGCTGCTCCCGCGCCTCCGGAGAGTCCTGCTGGATCACCTCGGCCACCGGATACTGAGCGCGACAGGTCTCGTCGGCGCGTTCGTAGGCCTCCGACATCGCCGCATCATAGGGTCCGTACTCCACGGAGCCGTCCGGTCCCACCCCAGAGGACGGGAAGCCTGCCTCCGTCATGCAGGTCGCGTGGACCGTCGGCGACTCGGCCCACCCGACCGTGCGGACCACGTCCACGCCAGGTGCGGTGGCCGCGGCGTCGCTTGCAGGTCCTGGGTCCGCGGCCGGGGCGCAGGCAGAGAGCGCGACGAGGAGGCCCACCATGAGAGCCACCCGGCCACGTCGCGCCACGGGCCTAGCCACTGTGCTCGGCCCATCCACGAGGCGCCCTGGTCCTGAGTCGTCGGACGACCAGCTGCACGCCCGCGACCACGGCGAACATGGCCGCCAGCGTGAGCCCGGCGGTCAACCAGGGGGTCGGGTCGAGGAGCTCGCTGCACCAGCCTCCTGAGTCGGTGCGCCCGCACACCTCGCCGGGGCCGCGCCAGTGCTTCGCGGCGACCCACAGCAGCCAGACCGCTGCGCCGATCATGAGCCCTCCTTGCCCGCCACCGTGTCGTGCCGTGCCTGCGACACTACCGACGTGGGGATGTCGTCGCACCCTCGGCGCTGTGTTAACGTACTATCGCGCTGTTACAGCGAGCACGCTCAGCAGCCGGATCCACACCCGCCGATCGCACCGAGCAGAGGACACCCGTGAAGGCACGCACGACCGAGCAGGACCGCGCCACGACGCGGGCCGCCCTCGTCGCCGTGCTCGCCGGGCTGGACGACCCCACCGCCGTCGACGCCTTCCTGGAAGACCTGTGCACCCCGGCCGAGATCGAGGCCCTGGCCGACCGGTGGTCGGTCGTGCCGTTGCTGGCCGGGGGGATGTCCTACCGCCAGATCCACGAGGTCACGGGCGTGAGCGTCACCACCGTCGGGCGGATCGCGCGTTGCCTGGAGACGGGGGCGGGTGGCTACCGCCGGGCGCTCGAGCATCAGCCGAGCAGCACCCCGGCCTGAGCCGGCGCCCGAGGGCGTGCGCCGACGCCCAGATCCCGAGGATCGCCCGAGAGCCACGACATACCCCCGCACCCCTGACCCACGGAAGGTCGTCATGACCCCGCCTGCCACCCAGCCCCGCGAGCGCCTCCGCGTCGCGATCCAGAAGTCCGGTCGTCTCGGCGAGCCCGCGCGCGAGCTGCTCGCCTCCTGCGGCCTAACCTGGCGCGAGAGCCGCGACAAGCTGTTCTGCTACGGCGAGAGCCTGCCCGTGGACCTGCTCCTCGTGCGTGACGACGACATCCCCGCCCTGATCGCCGACGGCGTCTGCGACCTGGGGATCGTGGGCCGCAACGTCCTCGTCGAGCACGGGCTGGCGCTGGCCGCCAAGGGCAAGGACAAGCCGATCGTTGAGTGGCGCCAGCTCGGGTGGGGGACCTGCCGGCTCGACGTCGCCATCGACGAGGACGACGACTGGACCGGTCCGGACCAGCTGCGGGGCAAGCGGATCGCCACGTCCTACCCGCTCACGCTGGGCCGCTGGCTGGCCGAGAACGGCGTCGACGCCGAGCCCGTCGTGCTCAACGGCTCGGTCGAGATCGCCCCGCGGCTCGGGCAGGCCGACGTCGTCTGCGACCTCGTCTCCACCGGTGGCACCCTGCGCGCCAACCAGCTCAAGCCGGTCACCACGATCCTGCACAGCGAGGCGGTCATCGCCGGCCCCGACGCCCACCTGGACGACGGCCGGCAGGAGATCGCCGACCTGCTCCTGCGCCGGCTCGACGGGGCCGTGCAGCTCAAGGAGGCGCGCCTGCTGATGATGCGGGCCGAGCGTCGTCTGCTCGACCAGGTGCTGCCGCTGCTGCCCGGCGGCCACGAGCCCACGCTCATGGGCGTCGAGGGCCGCGACGAGGTCGCGATCCAGATGCTCGTGCACGGCTCGGTCTCCTGGGCCAAGCTCGAGGATCTCAAGCGCGCCGGCGCGCACAACCTCATGGTGCTGCCGGTCGAAGGGATGCTGGCATGAACGTCCTGACCTGGACCGACCTGTCCGAGGAGCAGCGCACCGACGCCCTGCGTCGCGGGACCGCCGCGGCCGGACCCGAGGTCACCGCCGGGGTCGCCGCGATCCTGGAGCAGGTGCGCACCGGGGGAGACGCCACCCTGCGCGAGCTCACCGCCCGGCTGGACGGGGCCACGGTCGACGCGCTCGAGGTGCCGGTCGCCGACCGGGACGCTGCGGCCGCGGGGCTGGACCCGGAGCTGCGGGCCGCCATCACCGAGGCGGCCGGGCGCATCCGCGCCTTCCACGAGGCCGGTATGCAGCAGCCCTACTCCGTGGAGACGGCACCGGGCGTGGTCTGCGAGCGGGTCGTGCGACCGATCCGCCGCGTCGGGCTCTACGTGCCCGCGGGCTCGGCTCCGCTGCCCTCGACCGCGCTGATGCTCGGCGTCCCGGCGCAGCTGGCCGGCTGCCCCGAGGTCGTCCTGTGCACGCCGCCCCGCCGCGACGGCACCGCCGACCCGACGGTCCTGGCGGCCGCGGCCGAGTGCGGCATCGAGCGGGTCTTCCTCCTCGGCGGGGCGCAGGCGATCGCCGCGATGGCCTACGGCACGGAGTCGGTCCCCGCCTGCGACAAGTTGTTCGGCCCCGGCAACGCCTGGGTGACCGAGGCCAAGCGTCAGGTGTCGACCGCCGAGGGCGGGCCGGGCATCGACATGCCGGCCGGGCCGTCCGAGGTGCTGGTCATCGCCGACGCCGGTGCCGACGCGGAGTTCGTCGCCGCCGACCTGCTCAGCCAGGCCGAGCACGGTCCCGACAGCCAGGTCATCCTGCTCACCGACAGCGCCGACCTCGCGCAGGCCGTCGCGGACCAGGTCGAGGAGCAGGTCGCGTCCCTGCCCCGGGCCGACATCGCCCGCAAGGCGCTGGCCTCATCCCGGCTGGTCGTCACCCCGGACCTGGACACTGCGGTCGACGTCTCCAACGACTATGCCCCCGAGCACCTCATCCTCGCGCTCCGCGAGCCCCGCGGCTGGGTGGGTCGGATCGACCGCGCCGGGTCGGTCTTCCTCGGCGACCACACCCCGGAGACGCTCGGCGACTACTGCTCCGGCACCAACCACGTCCTGCCGACGGCCGGCGCGGCGCGCTTCACCGGCGGGGTCAACGTCTCTGCCTTCCAGATCGCGATGACGGTGCAGCAGGCGACACCGGCCGGTCTCGCGGCCGTCGGCCCCTGCGCGGTGACACTCTCCGAGGCCGAGCAGCTGCACGCCCACCAGCGGGCGGTCACCCGTCGCCTGGCACGCTCCGGCGACCAGCCGGGTCCGGCCACCTCCTGCTACGAGCCGGAGCCCGCCCGATGACCGGCCCCAGCGCGCCGTTCCCCACCGCCCTGGTGCGTGAGGACCTGCGCGACTTCACCGGCTACTCCTCGGCCCGCACCAGCGCGGTCGGCGTCCCGGCCCGGATCTGGCTCAACGCCAACGAGTCCGGCCGTCCCAACGAGGCCGACCCCGACGGTGCCAACCGCCGCTATCCCGACCCCCAGCCCGCAGCCCTCGTCGACGCCTTCGCCGACGTCTGGGCCACCACGCCCGACCGGATCGTCGTCGGACGCGGCAGCGACGAGGTCATCGAGCTCCTCGTGCGCGCCCTGTGCCGCCCGGGCGGGGACGCGGTCGTCACCTCTTCACCGACCTTCGGGATGTATGCGGTGTCCGCCCGCCTCCACGGCACCCCGGTCATCGACGTGCCGCAGACCGAGGATGGCCTGACCTGGCGGGTCGACACCGAGGCGGTCCGGGCGGCCGCGGTCGAGCACGGGGCCAGGATCGTCTTCCTCGCCTCGCCCGGCAACCCCACCGGCGCCGTCGTCCCCCTCCGGGAGATCGCCGACCTGGCCGACGCCCTGGCCGACCAGGCCGTGGTCGTCGTCGATGAGGCCTACGGCGAGTATGCCGAGCAGCGCTCCGCCGCCACCCTCCTGGAGGAGCACCCCACGCTCGTGGTGCTGCGGACCCTCTCCAAGGCGCACGCCCTGGCGGGCGCCCGCATCGGCATCGCCCTGGCCCACCCCGACCTCGCCACCGTCCTGAGGCGCGTGCAGGCCCCATACCCCCTGAGCGTCCCGGCGACCAGGCTCGCCCTGGAGGCACTCACCCCGCAGGCCCTGGCCGCGACCCAGCGGCGCGTGCTCGAGACGCTCGGGCTGCGTGACCAGGTCGGACGCCAGTTGCGCGACCTGCCCGGGGTGCGCGCCGTCTACGCCAGCGAGGCCAACTTCCTCCTGGTGCGCTGCGACGACCCCGACCAGATGCTCCGGACCGTCGCCGCGGCGGGCATCGTCGTGCGCGACATGCGACACCTGCCCGGCCTCGACGACGCGGTGCGCATCACCATCGGCACGCCGGAAGAGATGTCCGCCCTGGACGACGCCCTGACCCACAGAGAGATCCACGCATGAGCACCCGACCGATCTGCTTCGTCGACCGCGACGGCACCCTGATCACCGAGCCGGAGGACTTCCAGGTCGACTCGCTGGCCAAGCTGGCCCTCGTGGACGGCGTCATCCCGGCGCTGCTGAAGATCCAGGACGCCGGCTTCGACCTGGTCATGGTCACCAACCAGGACGGGCTGGGCACCGAGTCCTTCCCGCAGGAGGACTTCGACGGGCCGCACGACCTGATGATGCAGATCCTCACCAGCCAGGGGATCCGCTTCCGCGAGATCGTCATCGACCCCCACCACGGCGGCCCCGAGGCGCCCTGGACCCGCAAGCCCGGCATCGGCCGCGTCGTCCACCTGCTCAAGGACCCCGGCGTCGACTGGTCGCGCTCCTTCATGGTCGGCGACCGGGAGACCGACAAGGAGTTCGGCGACAACCTGGGGATCCCCACCTACCTGCTGCCGTCCCGGGCCTGGAGCGAGGGGATGGAGACCACGACCTGGGCCCAGATCGCCCACACCGTCGTCGACCGCCCCCGCGTCGCCCACGTCGAGCGCAACACCGCCGAGACCCGGATCACCGTCGACGTCGACCTCGACGGCTCCCCGGGGGCCGTGGCCGAGACCGGGATCGGCTTCTACGACCACATGCTCGACCAGCTCGCCAAGCACGGCGGGTTCGCGATGCGCGTCCGCTGCGACGGCGACCTGCACATCGACGACCACCACACGGTCGAGGACGTCGCCCTGGCGATCGGCCAGGCCATCCGCGAGGCGCTGGGTGACAAGCGCGGCATCGGCCGCTACGGCTTCACCCTGCCGATGGACGAGGCGCAGGCCAGCGCCGCCATCGACCTGTCGGGACGTCCCTACTTCGTCTACGAGGGCACCTTCGAGCGCCCCAGCGTGGGCGACTTCTCCACCGAGATGGTCGAGCACTTCTGGCGCTCCTTCGCCGACGCGCTGCGCTGCACGCTCCACCTGTCGGTGAGCGGCACCAACACCCACCACAAGATCGAGGTCGGCTTCAAGGCCGTCGCGCGGGCCCTGCGCATGGGCATCTCCCGCCAGGGCGACGCCACCGAGCTGCCCTCCACCAAGGGCGTGCTGTGACCGGACCGACGGGCGCCCCCGCGGCAGGCATGCGGGTGGCCATCGTCGACTCCGGGGGCACCAACATCGCCTCGGTCTCCGACGCCCTCGAGCGAGTGGGTGCCACCGCCCGCCTCACCAGCGACCGGGCCGAGATCCTGGCCGCCGACCGGGTCGTGCTGCCCGGCGTGGGCGCTGCCCGGGCCGGCATGGAGCGCCTGCGCGCGGCGGACCTCGTCGAGGTGCTCCACGAGGTCCAGGCACCGTTGCTCGGGGTCTGCCTCGGTATGCAGCTGCTCTTCGAGCGCTCGGCCGAGGACGGCGGTGTCCCCACCCTCGGGATGATCCAGGGTGAGGTGATCCGCATACCCTCCGCGCCGCAGGCACGGGTGCCCCACATGGGCTGGAACGCCCTCACCGGCCTCGCCGAGGACCCCCTGCTGGCCGGGATCGAGGAGGGGGAGCGGGCCTACTTCGTCCACTCCTTCGCCGTCCCGGTCGGCCCCGCCACCATCGCCTCGACCGTGCACGGGGAAGCCTGGAGCGCGGTCGTGCGTTCCGGTCTGCGGTGGGGGGCGCAGTTCCACCCGGAGAGGTCGGCGTCGCTCGGCGCACGGCTTCTGCGAAACTTCTGTATGGAGGTCGACCGATGATGACCGACGTCCTGGACCGATCCTGGAGTGATGCTCACGTGAGCCCGACCCGACAGTTCACCGTCTACCCGGCCATCGACGTGCGCGGGGGCGCCGTCGTCCGGCTCCTCAAGGGCGACTACGACCAGGAGACGCGCTATCCCGGCGACCCCGTCGAGGTCGCCGTCCAGTACGCCCGCAGCGGCGCCCGCTGGCTGCACCTGGTCGACCTCGACGCCGCCCGCGCCGGCGGCTACACCCTCGCCGAGACCCTCGGACAGATCGTGGACCGCACCGGGCTGATGGTGCAGACCGGTGGGGGAGTGCGCTCCGAGGACGACGTCAAGGCGATCCTCGACGCCGGGGCCACCCGGGTCGTCGTGGGCTCCCTGGCCGTGCGCGAGCCGGAGACCGTCATGGGCTGGATCGAGAAGTTCGGGCCCGAGCAGATCACCGTCGCGCTGGACACCCGCACCGGCGAGGACGGGACGTGGGTGCTGCCGACCGCCGGGTGGACCTCGGTGGCGCAGGAGGACCTGATCACCGCGCTGCACCGCTATGACGACTCGGGGCTGCGGCACGTGCTGTGCACCGACATCGGGCGGGACGGCACGCTGGCCGGCCCCAACTTCCACCTCTACACGATGCTGACCCGCTCCGCGCCGCAGCTGCAGGTGCAGGCCTCCGGCGGGGCGCGGGACGTCGACGACGTGCGTGCGGCGCGCAAGACCGGGTGCTCCGGGATCATCCTGGGCAAGGCCGTGCTCGAGGGCCGGCTGTCCATCGAGGACGCCGTCGCCGAGGAGGGTCTGTGACCCTGGCCCGGCGCATCATCCCCTGCCTGGACGTGCGCGACGGGCGCGTGGTCAAGGGCACGCGCTTCCGGGACCACGTGGACATGGGCGACATCGTCGAGCTGGCCACGCGCTATGCCGCCGAGGGCGCCGACGAGCTGGTTTTCTACGACATCACCGCCAGCCCGCAGGGGCGGGCCGTGGACGTCGACTGGGTGCGGCGGGTGGCGCGCGTGATCGACATCCCGTTCTGCGTCGCCGGCGGCATCCGTGACGTGGAGGCGGCGCGGCGGGTGCTGCACGCCGGGGCCGACAAGATCTCGGTCAACACCCCGGCCACGCAGCGGCCAGAGCTTGTCGGGGAGCTGGCCGAGGCCTTCGGCACGCAGTGCGTGGTCGTGGGCGTCGACAGCCTGCGCGACGAGGACGGGCAGTGGCGGATCCGCCAGTTCACCGGCGACCCCGACGCGACCCGTGCCCTCACCGTGACGACGCTGGACTGGGTGCGTCGGGTGCAGGACCTGGGGGCCGGCGAGGTCGTGCTCAACTGCATGGGCTCGGACGGGGTCCGGTCCGGCTATGACGTGGAGCAGCTGGCCGCGGTGCGCGCGGTCTGCGAGGTGCCGCTCGTCGCCAGCGGCGGGGCCGGGGCGGCCGAGCACTTCGTCGAGGTCTTCCGCGAGGCGGACGTCGACGGCGCCCTGGCCGCCACGATCTTCCACAACGGCTCGGTGGCGATCCCGGACCTGAAGGCGGCACTGGCGCAGGCCGGCATCGTCGTGCGCGAGGTGGCGGCGTGAGCGGGGTGGCGGCGTGAGCGCCGGCCGGAGCGTGCCCTCGAAGCGGTCGCTGCCGCTGACCCTGCTGCCCGCAGGGCTGACCGTGGCCGACGTCGACTTCTCCAAGACCGACGGCCTGGTGCCCGGGGTCGTCCAGCACGCCCGCACCGGGCAGGTGCTTATGGTGGGCTTCCTCGACGAGCAGGCGCTCATCACGACGCTGGAGGACGGGTTGGCGACCTTCTACTCCCGCAGCCGTGGTGGGCAGTGGACCAAGGGCGAGACCAGCGGCAACACCCTCGCCGTCACGGCGGTCGAGGTCGACTGCGACCGCGACACCCTGCTGATCCACGCCCTGCCCGCAGGGCCGACCTGTCACACCGGCGACCAGACGTGCTTCGGCGGGGAGGCGATGCCCGGGTCGTTCGTGCACGAGCTCGACGGGGTCGTGGCCTCGCGCAAGGCCGAGCTGCCCGAGGGGTCCTACACGACCAGCCTGTTCACCGGCGAGCTGCGCCGGATCGCCCAGAAGGTCGGGGAGGAGGGCGTCGAGACCGCGCTGGCCTCGGTCGCCCAGGACGATGACGCCCTGCTGGGGGAGTCGGCAGACCTGATCTACCACCTGCTCGTGCTCCTGCACGCCCGCGGCCTCACCCTGGCCGACGTCGAGCAGGTCCTCCGCGCCCGCCACACCTGACCCCGCCCAGGTCCCGGCCACGGGCACCCTGGCGCCGGTCAGGTGCGGCGGGAGCGGAGACCGACCTCGGCCAGCTCGAGGTCGGCCAGCCGGCGCAGCGCCTCGGGGTCGCCGGAGCGGAACGCGGCGACGGGGTCGGGAAAGAGTTCCTGCAGGCGGCGCGGGTGCTGACGCACGAGGGCACGCAGCGCCAGCAGCTCCTGCGACTCCGGGTCGGCCACCTCGGCGCCCAGCCGCCGTGCCTTGCGGATCCAGACCCACCGCGCCAGCCCCCACAGCAGCACGGCCATCAGGATCGGGGTGCCCGCAGACAGCAGCGAGACGACCCACGCCACGGTGCGCACCGACGACTCCAGGGTGTCGCCGGCCTGCACCAGGTCGGTCCCGACGCCTGCGGCACCCGTGAACGGCGCGTCCAGCTGGTCGCCGACCAACGGGATCTCCACCACCTTGCCGGCGGCCTCGTTCATCCGGTCCCGCAGCCCGGACCCGGCGCTGCGCAGCGGCCCGGCCGGCGCCGCCAGCGTCATCACGAGGGAGAACACCCACCGCCCCACCACGATCCACCCCACGACCCAGACGAGGATCGACAGGTCGGCCAGGATCTGTCGGGTGCGGCGACCCGGGGCATCGGCATACCAGCGCATGTCGCCCAGTCTCTCCCAGGGCACGGCGATGCTCCGGTATGACGCTCACGGCCAGTGCCCGTCGGGGCGCCTCTGCCGCCACGGGTGAGCCTCCCGCCCCCCTACGGGTTTGCTCGCCCACAGGAAGCAAACCCGTAGGGGCTGGGGGAGTGCTCGCCCGGGCACCAGCTCATCTCATCGCGTGTCGCGAAATACCTTGGCCAGAGCCAGACATGATGGAGGCATGAGACCGCTCAAGACCGCCGCACTCGGGATCCTCATCGTGGCGTTCGACCTCAACATCGGGGCCTTCGACCTGCTCTTCGACCCGGTCGGGTGGGCGCTCGTCGTCCTGGGCGTGCATCGGCTCGCCGACCGGCACGAGGGCTTCCGCTGGGCGCGCATCGCGGCCGTCGTGGGGCTGGTCGCCTCGGTCTTCACCGCCGTGCTCCGGCGCACCGAGTCGGTGACGAGCGGGGACGGCGGAGGCATCACCAGCACGACCTCCTCGGTGGTGGAGCCGTTCTGGTCCACCAGCATCGAGATGCTGGCGCAGGCCGGCTTCGTGATCGGTCTGTGCACGGCCCTGATCGCCCTGACCCAGGACGAGCGGATCCGGCGCGCCTCGCGCACGCTGCGGTGGGCGCTCCCGGCCACCGACCTGGCGGCACTGGTGGCAAGCCTGCTCGTCGTGACCCTCGTCGTCGAGGGCAGCACCAACCCGCCCACCATCGGGGCGCTGGCCGCACTCCTGGCGATCCCGCTGGTGATCATCGGCCTGGCGCTGGCGATCTGGTTCTTCATGACCCTCGTGCGCGCCTCCCGCGAGCCCACCTTCCAGGTCCGGGACTTCGCTGACATGATCCCGGGGTGAGCACCCCGGCCGACCCACCCGAGCAGGCCCGACGCAGCCCCCTGCGTCGGGCCACGGACGGGTGGCTCAACCACCTGCGCGTCGAGCGTGGCCTCTCCGAGCACACCCTGAAGGCCTACCGTCGCGACACCGACCGCTACCTGGACCACCTCGCCGCTCGGGGGATCCGCACGCCCGAGGACGTGCGCGAGCACCACGTCACCGACTTCCTGGCCCACCTGCGCAGGGGCGACGAGGACCATCCGCCGCTGTCCGCCACCTCGGCCGCCCGGGCGGTCGTCGCCGTCCGCGGCCTGCACAAGTTCCTGGCTGTCGAGGGTGAGGTCAGCGCCGACCCGGCCCAGGAGGTCCAGCCGCCCACGCCTCCTCGCCGCCTGCCCAAGGCGCTCTCGGTGCACGACGTCGAGCGGCTCCTCCAGGCCGCGGCCGTCGGCGACACCCCGGCGGCCCTGCGGGATCGCGCCCTGCTCGAGGTGCTCTACGGATGCGGCGCCCGTGTCAGCGAGGCCATCGGCCTGGACCTGGACGACCTGGAGCTGGGGCGGCCAGAGGAGGGCGAGGCCGGCGGGGGAGTGGTGCGCCTCTTAGGCAAGGGCAGCAAGGAGCGGATCGTCCCGATGGGCCGCTACGCCCGCGACGCCCTCGACGCCTGGATCGTCCGCGGCCGCCCCGCCCTGGCCAGGGCCGGGTCGGGCACCCCGGCGGTTTTCGTCAACGCCCGCGGCGGGCGCCTGTCGAGGCAGTCCGCGTGGAACGCCATCAAGGCCGCCGCCGACCGGGCCGGGCTCAGAGGTGAGATCTCACCCCATACCCTCCGGCACTCCTTCGCCACCCACCTGCTGGACGGCGGCGCCGACGTGCGCGTGGTCCAGGAGCTGCTCGGCCACGCGTCGGTGACCACGACCCAGATCTACACCCACGTCTCGACCCAGCACCTGCGCGAGGTCTACGCCCAGGCCCACCCCCGGGCGCGCGGCTGAGCGGTCACGGGCACACTGGCGGGATGAGCAGCGACGCGACGCACGGCCCCGGCCCCGATCTCTTCGGCAGCGAGCAGGTGATCACCTGCCGCGACGACTCGGTCGGCCTGCGCGCCGTGATCGCCATCGACGACACCACGCTCGGTCCCGGCTTCGGCGGTGTCCGCTGGCGCCCCTACGCCTCGACCGCAGAGGCCGTCTCCGAGGCCCAGCGGCTCGCGCGCGCCATGACCCTCAAGCACGCGCTGGCCGAGCTGCCCTACGGCGGGGCCAAGTCGGTGATCATCGCCTCCGGCCCGGTCCCCACGGAGGGCTCGCCCGAGCGCGATCGGCTGATGACCCGCTACGCCGAGTTCCTCGCCCGCACCGCCGGCAGCTACATCCCCGGCGTGGACATGGGCACGCTGGTCTCGGACATGGACCTCATCCGCCGGGCGGGTGCGCGCGCCTTCTGCGCCGACGTCGACCCGGGCCCCTACACCGCCACCGGCGCCTACGCGGCCCTGCGGCCGGCGTCCGCCATGGCCTGGGCAGCGGTCTGGAGGGGGTGCGCGTGCTCGTCCAGGGCGCGGGGCACGTGGGCGCCAATCTCGCACGGTATGCGGCTCGCGACGGGGCGGCGGTCCTCGTCGCCGACGTCGACGAGGACCGGGCGCGGTCCCTCGCGCAGGAGGTCGGTGGCGAGGTGGTCGCCCCGGGGTCGGCGGCCGAGGAGGACTGCGACGTCTTCGCCCCCTGCGCCGTCGCCCGGGTGGTGACCGCCCAGAACGTGAACCGGATCCGGGCCCGGGTCATCGCCGGGGCCGCCAACGACACCCTCGACTCACCGTTCGTGGCCGAGCTGCTGCGCCGCCGCGGCATCACCTACGTCCCGGACTTCATCGCCAACGCCGGCGGCGTGCTGCAGGTCCACGGCGGAGAGGTGGGCTGGAGCGAGCAGGAGCTGCAGGATCAGCTGGAGGCCATCGGGGACCGCGTAGCCTCGGTGCTCCGGGACGCCGACGCGCGCGGCATGACCTCGGTCGAGGCCGCGCTGGCCCGGGCCGAGGCACGACTGAGCCAGAAGGGATGAGCATGAGCGATCTGGTCGCACGCACGCGGCACTACTACGAGCGGGTGGACGCGGGAGACCTCCAGGGCGTCCTGGACTGGTTCGCCGACGACGCGGTCTACCGGCGTCCGGGCTACGAGCCGTTGCGGGGCAGGGAGGCGCTGGCCGACTTCTACGGCGGGGTGCGGGTCATCGACGAGGGCACCCACACGCTGGAGGAGGTGCTGGTCCAGGACCGTCAGGTCGCGGTCCGCGGCCGCTTCGACGGGACCCTCAAGGACGGGTCGACGGTCTCGCTCGGGTTCGCCGACTTCATCCGCTACGACGAGGCGGACCGGGCCGTGGAGCGCCGGAGCTTCTTCGAGGTGCCGGCGGTCTGAGCACGAGCAACCGCCTGCGCGCCTGATCACACCTCAACCTCAGGTCGAGGTTCACCTGGTGGTCGCCGCAGGGATCCACCCGTTAGTGTTTCCCGTGATCGGCGGGAGGCCGACCAACGATGCACCCGAGGCTGGAGAACTACGTGAACGCCAACGCACAGGCCACGCACGACCGCCTGCCAGGCACCGAGTCGAGCGGGGTCGGCCAGGAAGGCCCCACCGGGCGCCCCCTACCCGACTTCCCCGTGCCGGCGCCGCTGGCCAGCCACGGTCCGGCGCGGATCATCGCCATGTGCAACCAGAAGGGCGGGGTCGGCAAGACCACCTCGACGATCAACCTCGGGGCGGCTCTGGCCGAGTACGGCCGCAAGGTCCTCATGGTCGACTTCGACCCCCAGGGCGCGCTGTCGGTCGGCTTCGGCATCCGCACCAACGACCTCGACGTCACCGTCTACAACCTGTTGGTCGAGCGCGGCCACGACGTGCGCGACGTCATCCAGCCGACCCGGGTCCCCGGCGTCGACATCCTCCCGGCCAACATCGACCTGTCGGCCGCCGAGGTCCAGCTCGTCGGCGAGGTGGCCCGCGAGCAGATCCTGGCCCGCGTGCTCCGGCCCGTGCTCGACGACTACGACGTCATCTTCATCGACTGCCAGCCCTCCCTGGGCCTGCTCACCGTCAACGCCCTGACCGCGGCGCACGGCGTGATCATCCCGCTGGAGTGCGAGTTCTTTGCGATGCGCGGCGTGGCGCTGCTCATCGAGACGATCGAGAAGATCACCGACCGACTCAACCCGCGCCTGGAGATCGACGGCATCCTGGCGACCATGTACGACGGCCGCACCCTGCACTCCCGCGAGGTCGTGCGCAGCGTCGTGGACCACTTCCAGGACACGGTCTTCCACACCGTCATCAGCCGCACCATCAAGTTCCCCGACGCGACGCTGGCCGCGGAGCCGATCACCTCCTACGCCACCACGCACGCCGGGGCCGAGGCCTACCGGCAGCTGGCGCGGGAGCTGATCTCCCGCGGCGGCGCTCCCTGAGCGTGACCACCTCGGGGGTGGTCGAGGACCGCCCCGGCGCCGAGACGCTCCCGGCCGTCGACGCGGGGCCGGAGGCCACGCCCGGGGGAGTGCTGAGCTCGACCCGGGGCAGCTTCGAGGTGCACCTCGACGTCTTCTCCGGCCCCTTCGAGCTGCTGCTCGGCCTGATCGCCAAGCACAAGCTCGACGTCACCGAGATCAGCCTGGCCACGGTCACCGACGAGTTCGTCGCCCACCTGCGCGCCGCCCAGGAGTCGCAGACCGAGTGGGACCTGTCCCAGGCCAGCGAGTTCGTCCTCATCGCCGCCACGCTGCTCGATCTCAAGGCCGCCCGGTTGCTGCCCAACGCGCGGGAGGACGACGAGGAGGACCTGGCCCTGATCGAGGCCCGCGACCTGCTCTTCGCCCGGCTCCTGCAGTACCGCGCCTTCAGGCAGGTCGCCGACGAGCTGCGCCTGCGCATGGAGGGTGCCGGGCGGATCTTCGCCCGCGACGTGGGGGTGGAGGACCGCTTCGCCTCGCTGCTGCCCGAGCTCATCCTCACCGTCACCCCCGAGCAGCTGGCGATGATCGCCGGGCGGGCGATGATTCCCAAGCCGCCGCCGACCGTGGGGGTCTCGCACCTGCACGCACCCCAGGTCTCGGTCCGCGAGCAGGCCTCGATCGTGGTCTCCCGGCTGCGCGAGCGCGGACAGGCCAGTTTCCGTGAGCTCGTCGCCGACGCCGACACCACCCTGGTCATCGTGGCCCGCTTCCTGGCGCTGCTGGAGCTCTTCCGCGACACCGTGATCAGCCTCGAGCAGCCCGAGGCGCTCGGCGAGATCACCGTCCGCTGGACCGGCCCGGACAGCGGCCGGGTCGAGGTCAGTGACGAGTTCGACGAGGATGACGGCGAGGACCAGTACGTGACAGAGGTGAGTGCCGATGACTGAGCCGCAGCACCCCATACCGGAGCAGGAGCTGCCCGGCACCGAGGCCGAGGTGGCTGATCCGGAGCCCGTCCCCGAGGAGCACCAGGTCGCCTTCGACATCAACGACTTCCCCGGCGGCGCCCGCTCGGCGATCGAGGCCGTGCTCATGGTCATCGACGAGCCGGTCACCGAGGAAGCTCTCGCGGCGGCCCTCGAGCTCCCGGTCGAGGACGTCGGCGCGGTCCTGGACGACCTCGCGCAGGAGTATGCGGACACGCACCGCGGGTTCATGCTGCGCCGGTTGGGGGGCGGCTGGCGGATCTACACCCGTCCGGAGTACGCCTCGGTCGTGGAGCGCTTCCTGCTCGGTGGTCAGCAGGCGAGGCTGACCCAGGCGGCGCTGGAGACCCTCGCCGTCATCGCCTACCGGCAGCCGGTGAGCCGGGCCCGGATCGGTGCCATCCGGGGCGTCAACGTCGACGGGGTCGTCCGGACCCTGCTCGCGCGCGGCATGGTCACCGAGGTCGGGCAGGATCCCGGCGCCGGTGCGGTGCTCTACGGCACGACCGACCTCTTCCTCCAACGCATGGGGCTGAACTCACTCGACGATCTGCCGGCCCTCGCGCCCTATCTGCCCTCGGCAGAGGTGCTCGAGGAGCTGGCCGCGGAAGGACTGGCATGAGCGAACGCAGTGGATCAGGACAGGGCCGGGGCGGCTCCCGGGGCGGCTCCGGGCAGGGCCGTCCGGGCCGTGGCGGTGGACGACCGCGCCCCCAGGGCGGCTCCGCCGGGCCGCGGAAGGCCGGTGGCGCCAGGCCGCCCCGCCGACCCCGCAAGCCCGGGCCCAGCGTCCAGCTCGACGTCCACAGCCCCGACGGCGTGCGCCTGCAGAAGCTGCTGGCCAGCGCCGGGTTCGGCAGCCGCCGCGCCTGCGAGCAGCTCATCGAGGCGGGCCGGGTCGAGGTCGACGGGCAGGTCGTCACCGAGCTCGGGGTCCGCGTGGACCCCGCGACCCAGGTCGTGCACGTCGACGGCGATCGCGTCGTGGTCGACTCCGACAAGGTCTACCTGGCCTTCAACAAGCCGGCCGGCGTCGTCTCGACCATGGACGACGAGGAGGGGCGCCCCTGCCTGGCCGACTACGTCGGGCACCTGTCGCAGCGCCTCTTCCACGTGGGCCGCCTCGACGCGGACACCGAGGGCCTGCTCCTGCTGACCAACGACGGCGACCTGGCCCACCGGCTGCAGCACCCGGCCTACGGCGTGCCCAAGACCTACGTGGCCCAGGTCCACGGCGTCGTCGGCCGCGACATCGGCAAGCAGCTGCGGGAGGGGGTCGAGCTCGAGGACGGGCTGGCCAAGGCCGACTCGTTCAAGCTGGTCGACAACATCCCCGGGCACTCGATCGTCGAGGTGGTCCTGCACGAGGGGCGCAAGCACATCGTCCGGCGGATGCTGGAGGAGGTGGGCTACCCGGTGGAGATGCTCAGCCGGACCCGCGTCGGGCCGGTCTTCCTCGGTGAGCTGCGCTCGGGCCGCTACCGGGCGCTGTCGGCGGAGGAGGTCGCCCAGCTCTACCGCGCGGCCGGCCTGTAGGGCTCGCGCGGGGTCCCGCGCCGCGCACCCGGCCCACGGTCGGCACCGTCCGGCGATGTCCCGGCCAGATAGAGTGCTCGGGTGCCCACCCCCCTGACGATCGCCATCGACGGACCCAGCGGGTCCGGGAAGTCCTCCGTGTCCAAGGCCCTGGCCCGCGAGCTCGGCCTGGCCTATCTCGACACCGGGGCGATGTACCGCGCCCTCACCTGGTGGGTCCTGGAGCGGGGGATCGACCCCGCAGACCAGGAGGCCGTCGCCCGGGCCGGCCGCGAGCTGCCCCTGGAGATCTCCACCGACCCCGACCACGAGGCCGTCACGGTCGCCGGGACCGACATCACCGAGGCCATCCGCTCGACCCGGATCAGCACGGCGGTCTCGGCCGTGGCCACCAACCTCGACGTGCGCGCCGAGCTGCGCCGTCGTCAGCGCGAGCTGATCGAGGCCGCCCGGGCCAGCCAGGGCGGCGTGGTCGCCGAGGGCCGCGACATCACCACCGTCGTGGCTCCCGACGCCGAGCACCGGATCCTGGTCACCGCGTCCGAGGAGGCCCGCCTGGCGCGTCGCTCCACCGAGCTGCACGGGGCCGCCGGCGCAGATCAGGTGGCGGCCACCCGCGACCAGATCGTGCGCCGCGACCGCGACGACGCCACGGTCAGCGCCTTCTTCGAGCCCGCGGAGGGCGTCGTGGGCGTCGACACCTCGGACCTGACCTTCGAGGAGTCCGTCGCGGCCGTCCTCGCCGTCGTGCGCGGCACCGTGGATCCCCAGCCCGCCGTTCCCGCCACCACCTCCCAGACCGCCACCCCGCACACCTCCACCATCCCGCAGACCAGGAGCTGAAGACCCATGAGCCTGCCGTCCGACCCCAGCCCCAAGCTCGCCGCCTACGCCCACCCCGAGCGTCTCGTGACCACTGACTGGCTCGAGGAGCACCTGGGCACCGACGGCCTGGTCGTCCTCGAGTGCGACGAGGACGTCCTGCTCTACGAGACCGGCCACATCCCCGGCGCCCTCAAGCTCGACTGGCACCTGGACCTCAACGACCCCCTGACGCGCGACTACGTCGACGGCGAGCGCTTCGCCCAGGTGATGGGCAGCCGCGGCATCACCCGCGAGACCACCGTGGTCGTCTACGGCGACAAGTCCAACTGGTGGGCCGCCTACGCCCTGTGGGTGATGACCCTCTTCGGGCACCCAGACGTGCGCCTCCTCGACGGCGGCCGCGCTGCCTGGGTCGCCGAAGGCCGCAAGATGAGCAACTGGGCCCCGGACGCCCCGACCGTGGACTACCCGGTCGTCGAGCGGGACGACTCGACCCAGCGCGCGTTCAAGGACGACGTCCTGGCCCACCTGGGCAGCCCGATGGTCGACGTGCGCAGCCCGGGGGAGTACTCCGGCGAGCTGCTCCACATGCCCGACTACCCGCAGGAGGGCGCGATGCGCGGCGGGCACATCCCGGGGGCCAAGTCCGTGCCCTGGGCCCGCGCCGCCAACGACGACGGCACTTTCAAGACCCGTGAGGAGCTCGAGGCCATCTACCTGCAGGAGCAGGGGCTGGACCCGGCCGAGGGCGTCGTGGCCTACTGCCGCATCGGCGAGCGCTCCAGCCACACCTGGTTCGTGCTGACCCACCTGCTCGGCTTCGAGCAGGTGCGCAACTACGACGGGTCCTGGACCGAGTGGGGCAACGCCGTCGGTGTCCCCGTGGAGAAGGGCGCATGAGCGGCACCGACGACCTGACACCCCTGCCCGAGGGCCTGGCCGAGCTCGCCGAGGACTTCCACTCCGTCTCCCAGCAGGAGCGGCTCCAGCTGCTCCTGGAGCTGAGCAAGGAGCTGCCCGGCCTGCCGGAGCGCTACGAGGGGAAGCTGGACCAGATGGAGCGCGTCGACGAGTGCCAGTCGCCCCTGTTCCTGGCCGTGGAGGTCGGTGAGGATGCACCGCATACCGTGCATCTGTTCTTCGACGCGCCCCCGGAGGCGCCGACGACCAGGGGCTTCGCGGGCATCCTGCACGAGGGGCTGGACGGGCTCCCGGCGAGCGAGGTTCTGGCGGTGCCGGACGACGCGCCCTACCGTTTCGCCCTGGCCGACGCGGTCTCGCCGCTGCGGCTGCGCGGGATGGTCGGCATGCTGAGCAGGATCAAGCGGCAGGTGCGCCTGCGCGAGGAAGCCATGAGCGCAGGAGGCACGGTATGACGCAGCACCAGGGCCCCTTCGACGGCACCGGGGAGCCTCTGCCGGGCTCCGACGAGGTCGAGGTGGAGTGGACCGGCGGGGTCGATCCGGACCTGCCCTACGACGAGAGCGGCCTCGAGCCCAGCGACGACGACCTGCGCGTGGAGACCGCGCTGCGGGCCGGCCTGGAGGAGTTCGAGCTCACCGACGAGGACCTGCACCTCGTCGACGCCGGCGAGCTGACCCTCGAGGAGGACGACGAGGCCCACACCAGGCCGGTCGTGGCCGTGGTCGGTCGCCCCAACGTGGGCAAGTCGAGCCTGGTCAACCGCATCCTGGGTCGACGGGAAGCCGTCGTCGAGGACGTGCCGGGGGTGACGCGCGACCGCGTCGCCTACGACGCCGAGTGGTCGGGTCGCAAGTTCACGCTCGTCGACACCGGGGGCTGGGAGGTGGACGCCACCGGCATCCACCTGCGGGTCGCCGAGCAGGCCGAGGTGGCCGTCGAGCTGGCCGACGTCGTCATGTTCGTGGTGGACGCCACGGTCGGGGCGACCGACACCGACGAGCAGGTGGTGCGCCTCCTGCGCCGGGCCAGGAAGCCGGTGGTGCTGGTCGCCAACAAGGTCGACAACCAGGCCCAGGAGGCCGACGCGGCTGTCCTGTGGTCGCTGGGGCTGGGCCAGCCCTATCCCGTCTCGGCCCTCCACGGCCGTGGCTCGGGCGACGCCCTGGACGCCGTGCTAGACGTGCTCCCGGAGGTCTCGGCCGTGGCCGGGGCCTACCCCCGGGGCGGTCCCCGGCGCGTGGCCCTGCTGGGGCGCCCCAACGTGGGCAAGTCCTCCCTGCTCAACAAGCTGGCGGGGGAGGAGCGGGTCGTCGTCGACAACGTCGCGGGCACCACTCGAGACCCCGTCGACGAGCTCATCACGCTGGGGGACAGCGGCAAGGAGTGGCGCTTCGTCGACACGGCGGGCATCCGGCGCCGCGTGCACCAGACGCGCGGTGCCGACTTCTACGCCTCGCTGCGCACCCAGACCGCCCTGGAGAAGGCGGAGGTGGCGGTGGTGCTCATCGACGTCTCCGAGCCGATCGCCGAGCAGGACATCCGCGTGGTGCAGCAGGTCATCGACGCCGGGCGGGCACTGGTCATCGCCTACAACAAGTGGGACACCCTGGACGAGGAGCGCCAGTACTACCTGGAGCGGGAGATCGAGCGCGAGCTGGTCCAGATCCAGTGGGCGCCCCGGGTCAACATCTCGGCGACGACCGGCCGGCACGTGGCCAAGCTCGAGCCGGCCCTGGAGATCGCGCTGGCCTCGTGGGACCGCCGGATCCCCACCTCCAAGCTCAACGCCTTCTTCGGCGAGGTCGTGGCCGCCCACCCCCACCCGGTCCGGGGCGGCAAGCAGCCGCGCATCCTCTTCGCCACCCAGGCCGACACCCGGCCGCCGAAGTTCGTCATCTTCGCCTCCGGCTTCATCGAGGCCGGCTACCGGCGCTTCCTGGAGCGGCGCCTGCGCGAGGAGTTCGGCTTCGCGGGCACGCCGATCGAGATCTCCGTGCGGGTCAGGGAGAAGCGCTCACGCCGCTGAGCGTCGCCGGCGGGGACCGGATTCGTTGGCACGGTCCCCGATGGGTTATCTTTGTCCCTGCCCAACAGGGCCTCGGGCTGTGGCGCAGCTTGGTAGCGCACTTGACTGGGGGTCAGGTGAGTTAGAGCGGCGATACAACCAGAAAACTAAACAACGGGCTGTGGCGCAGCTTGGTAGCGCACTTGACTGGGGGTCAAGGGGTCGCAGGTTCAAATCCTGTCAGCCCGACAAAAAGCCCTGGTGAGAAGCAATTTTCACCAGGGCTTCGTCGTATCTGGACGTGGTCACTAGCTGGTCCACTTCCCTCATCTACCTGTGCTGCTCGTTCGCGCATTGGTCCACTTCCGTTCGGCGACTTCGGCTGTGGAGTGCACCAAAAGGTGCCCGAGAGGTGCACCAAATCGCGGGCGCGGCGGTGCTCCGGCCCCCTGCTGGGAGGGTCGGAGCGTGGTTCCATTCGTGGTCACAGACGGGGTCCGTCGCGACGGCTGCTGTCCTTCCTCTGAGGGGCCTTGGAGAGGAACTGGTTGGCCTGTCTCGCTGCTTCGGCGAGGTGGCGGTGATCGGGGTGCAGATACCCCTTGGTGGTCTCGATCGACTGATGTCCGAGGATCTCTTGGAGGACGTGCAACGCGATGCCTGCGTCGGCCATCCAGGTCGCTCCGGTGTGCCGCAGACCGTGCCGGGTGAGGCCGGTGAGGTTGAGGCCTGCGACGAGGTCATCCCAGCGGGTGGCATCCCGCACTGTTGCGGTGGTGAGGACGCCCCCGCGTGGCCCGCGTAGCAGCGGGTCGTCGGGTTTCTTGTCTTTGGTGAGGCGTTCGAGGACGGGTTCGAGGGCATCGAGCATCGGCACTGGACGGTCGCGCCGGCCTTTGGTCTGTTTGATGACGAGGCCGCCTTTGCCGGGATAGTGCTGGCGTCTGATCCAGACGATGTGGTTTTCCCAGTCGACATCCCCGACCTTCAGCCCTGCGACTTCCGAACCTCTCGCGGCCAGGAGGGCGGCGAGCATGACGTGATCGGAATATGACTGATGCACCTCCCCGCACGCTGTCGCGAGCTTCCGGAGCGTCGCCAGGTCCGGGAGGGCGTACTGCCGCAGTGCTCCGGTGGTGTGGGTGACGTGTTTGCCGAGATTGCGGCGAGCCCGGTGCTTGGCAGGGTTGATGGAGATGATGTCGTCACGCACCGCCTCATCGAGCACCCGCACGAGAGGCGCGATGGAGTTCTTGATCGTCGAGGCGGAGTGCTCGGCCTCCCAGGCGTCGATGGTGCGGTCGATCATCCCGGCGGTGATCTTCGCGACCCGGACGTGCCCGAGCGCAGGCAGTACCCGGAGGCGGAGTCCGGTGTCGTAGAGATCGGCGGTCGAGGTCGGGTCCAGGCCCCGCTGCCACCGATCCCCGATAGTTGCGGCGTAGTCCGTGAGGGTGATGGTGGTGTCGGCGCCGGTCTCGGTCGCGGCCCGCATCTGCTCGAAGAACTCCTCGACCTCCTCGGAGCTTCGGACGTGCGCGACGCGGCCGACGCGCTTATGCGTGGACGGGTCGGTCCATCGCACGCGGGCGCGGAAGCCGTCGGTGCGGCGTTCGACATCGGTGGTGAGCTTCACCCCGACCGGCGGCATCCGCCTGTTCCGGGGGTCAGCCACGATCGTTCTCCTGCTCGGTGACCCAAGCGCGCACTGTGGCCGGGGTGTAGCGAGAGACGCCGCCGACGCGCAGGAACGGTGGCCCGATTTTCTCTCTGCGCCAGCGCGAGAGGGTGGCTTGGGAGACGTTCAAGAACTCTGCGACATCCCGCGCGCACCACAATGTCTCGACCGGGCCAGCGCCGTGGTCAACGACGGTTGGGGCGTTCATCGTCGAGACTCGCGTAGAAGGCATCTTCGGCAGCTTGCCGTTGGGCAAGATCTGCTTCGACGAAGGCATCGAAGTCCGCCGCCCGATCCGCGATCACGATGTCATCGACCGCGGGTGCAGGGGCTTCGCCGGGCCAGGTGGTTTGCCGGGTGGGGCGGTCGCGATCCAGGCGGGTGCTGGATGCGGCGACCCAGTCGCGGAGTCGCTGCTTGGTGTCGGCGAAGTCGCGATGCCATCCGTTGGGGGCGGACCCGTTCTGATCGGGGTCGTAGGCGCATAGCCAGTGCAGGTGCAGCGCGGACAGTTCCCAGAGCAGTTCGGGGTGCCGGTACCAGAACGGTGGGATCACGCTCGCGGGCAGGCCGTAGGTGTGGCGGAGCCAGTTCACCCATCGGTCGAGTTCGAGCCATTCAGCTCCGGCCTCATCGGCGGTGAGTAGGTTCCAGTTCACTGGATGCGGCGGCCCCGGCAGTGAGTCCGGGTCGGATAGCGCTGGCCGCTTTCCGGGCTCCTCGTCGTGGAGTGCGGGTTCGGGTTCGTCGAACTCCGGGGCGTCCTCAGCAACGATGGTGCTCATGGCTTTCCCTCCTCACAGTCCGGGCGCGGGAGGTGTCGGCGTGCTGGGTCGATCCGGGCTCTGGAACTCCGAGGCAGGCCGCGTCGGTGTCTCCCGTGCGGGGGCGTCCTGTTCGACGGCATCGTGTCGGGGTGTGCGGTCGACCTCGTAGCGGGTGCGGGCGAGATCGTGGCCGATCTTCTTCGCGACGAACTGCTCGGTCTGTACCTGCTCACCGTCACGAGTGGCCTCGTACTCACGCACATACCCCTCGGCGATGAAGTTGTCGCCCTTCCTGAACCGCTCGTGCGCGCGCTCCGCGGTGGCTCGGAACATCACCAGGTCGTGGAACGTGGACTCCAGCTGCGTGAAGGAGCCATCAGGGTTTCGGTCGAAGTGTTCCTGCCCGAACCTGGCGTAGAACCTCGCCTGCCCTTTGTCGTTGAAACCGAGCTGCGGTGTCGAGGCGATGAACCCCGAAATCGACTGTTGCGTATGAATATCCATTGCTCTGCTCCTTCGCGATCACGCGACCCCGCGGCGGGGTCGTCCGTGAAAGTCAGGTGCACTACAACGACACAGCAACCCTCAGATGTCGGCAGGTCGTTGCAGCAGGGTTTCGAGTTCGGTGCGGTCGGTCTTCAGCTGTCCGGCATCCGTCCGGTTTGGCCAGGCGCGCAGGTCGGTGACGATCGGCGGCGCGGCGCGGAGCAGGGTGACGCCGGTGCCGAACGGCAGTGTTCTGATCCGGTCGGGGGGCAGGATCGGCACCCGACGCACGGAGCGTTGGTTGGATCTAGTGCCTCGGTCTCCGAGGGTGACCGAGTCGGTGTACTCGTCGCGTTCGCCGATCAGGGTGGAGAGGTCTTGGAGGTCTTTGGAGTTGGACGCTCCGCCGAGGATGATCTTGACGATGCTCGCATCCCAGATCGCCCCTGCCTGATTCTCTGACCACTTATCCCGTGCCTGCGCGAGCGACTGCAACACCGGCATCGTCGTGATCCCCGTACCCCCACCCTCAGCCATGAGCGTCGGCAGTGAGGGTAGTGGTGCGAGGTTGCCGATCTCATCGAGCGCCAACAACAGCGGTGGGTCAAGGCGTGCTCCGGGTGATCTGGCGGCAATGCGTCGGGCGGTTTCGACGAGGTCTTCCACGAACGCCGCCACCAACGCCGCCGACGCACCGGCCCCTGCGCCGGTGGCGAGGAGGTAGAGGCTGCCACGATCACGGATGAACGCCTCGGGATCGAAGGACTCGCCTTCTGCTGGGGTGACGGCATCGAGCACCCGTGGGTCAGCGAGCGCGCCGAGTGCGAGGGCGACGCCTTGCCAGATGGAGTCGCGGGTGCGCGGGTCGGAGTCGATCATCGCCCCGAGCGAGTCGGCCCACCCCGCCGCGGCGTTCGGGTGGTTGGTCAGGATCGCGACAGCATCGGCAGCAGCCGACGGATCAAGGGTCCACCGGAACAGCTCAGCCGGTTGGCGATGATCCAGAGCGGCCGCGTGCAGGAGCGCTTGGAGTGCTGTGCGGGTTTTGCCCTCCCAGAAGCCACCTGATTCGACACCACCCGCAGAGAGTCCGGTTGCGGAGGCGAGGCCGGTGGCGCGGATCATCGCCGTCAACGGGTCCTCACACCCCCGGACCGGCGACCACCGCAGCCCGGCCGGGAGCCCTTCGGCGAGACGCTGCGGATCGAACACGGCAACCAGGCGTCCGTCACGTCTGCGGGCACGCAATGTCGCAGTGAGGTTGTCCGGCCGCGTGCTCGTGGTAACCACCGCTCCGGGCGCGTCGAGAATGGCGTTGATGACGACGTGCAGGCCTTTGCCGGAGCGGGGTGGCCCAATGAGCAGGATGGAGTCTTCAACGGAGGCCCAGACCTGCTTGCCGCGTGAGGTGCCGAGCAGATAGCCCACGTCCTCCGGTGTCGGGTCATCCAGTGATGGCCGCAGCGATGATGCCCGGCGCAGTAGTGCTTTCGGTGATGCGGCTTGGGTGACTTCGTGGGTGGTGGCGACTCCGGCGAGGCGGCGCGGATCGGTCTCGGCCTTGCGTGAGTGGCGGCGCCATTTCATCCAACACCACCCCAATCCGACTGTGACCAGCGCGAGGAGCAGGGCGGTGACGATCCAGTAGACGACCGGGTTCAAGCCGTCGGCACCGAGCGCAGTGCCGGGGTCGCCGGGATTGAACAGCACCCCCATCCCACCGGCAGGCCCCGAGGTGGGCTGAGCCGTGCCGGTGAGGAACGCCGCTACTGACCCAGCGCCACGCAGGACGAGGCCGAGGGCAAAGACGCCAATGAGTCCGATGAGGGCGGCGTTGGTGAGTTCATCACCCATCGATCCGGACTGCCGCTGCTGACCGTTCACGACAGCGCCTCGATATGGGTGGTGCCAGAGATCCGACCCAGCAGCAGCACATCCCGCCGTCCGCCGGGTGCGGGTGGGAGCTGGTTGAGATCCAACACGGCACGGGCCCGCCCGTTGGTGGCGTCGGTGTGGGAGACGATGATCGCGACGGCCACGTCCTCACCGGCAAGGAACCCGTCGGCGGTGACCTCGACCAGCGCCGGCCCCTTCTTCTTCCGCATAGGCCGCGCGGGTTCCGTAGCTGGTTCTGGCTCCGAGACTCGGGTGCGAGTGCGGGATTGGATGAGGTCAGTGAACACCGACCCGTCGACCTCTCGGACTTCGATCCGCACCCCGATACTGCGGTTCTCCGTGACCGCATCCAGCAGGTCGGCGAAGGTGCCCCGCGTCCACTCACCCCCCGCAGGTGGCGGGTACTCGGCGCCATCAATCGTGACGTTCAGGGTGCCGGTTTCGGTGACGGTGACGCGGACGTTCGGGAGGACGGCCTGCACCGGGTCCGGGGCGGTGTGTTTGCCTGTTCTGCTCATGATCAGGACACCCCTATCTCTGTAGCCGCATCTTCGTCGCAGGACTTCATGCCGACGAGGTGCGTCGCACCCGCCCGGGCAGCGGGCACGACTGCTCTCAGGAATCGCGAAAGAACATCACGATTCCTGACGATTTCGGCGGAATCTTGATGCGCGGTCGGGATTGCTGAAGTAGCGGAGCGATAAGGCTCGCCGCGATGCACAGCATCGGGGCTGCTCGCGGCTGGCAGCGGGCCCAGCGCTCGACGAACAACACGGAAACCGGCGGCGTGACGACGCTAGCTCCGGAGGAGGTGGCTGATCCCGTCGTTGTAACTGGTGACCGGGAAGTTGGGGAATCGTGCTGTGAACTTTGATGAGTCGAAGATGTTGTCCTGCCGGTAGCGCGGCAGCAGCTCGTTCGCCTCCTTGATCGCCGGATTCACGAGCCCGCCGATCCGGAACGCCCAATCGGGCACGGTGGTGAACGGGATCTTCCTCCCGACGATGCCGGAGGCGGTGTCGATCATATCCCGGTAGGTGAGGCGGTCCGGGGCGATCGGGAGGTGCCAGGTCTGCCCGTAGGCATCGGGGGTGTTGCCGATGAGGGCCATGGCGTGGCTGGCATCCGGTGTCCAGATCAGGCTGCGTCGGGTGCGTGCGCTCAGCGGCACCAGGGGGCGCTTGCCTCGTCTGATGCGATCGAAGACGGCTGTGTTAGTCAGGCTCTGGGTCTTGCCGGGGCCGTAGAACTCCGGGGCGCGGCAGATCACCGCATCGATCGTGCCGGCGGCCATCTCGGCGAGCAGGGTCGTGGCGATCTGCGCGCGCACAGTGGCTTTCCGGCCGACCGGTTCGAACGGCGTCTGCTCCATCTGGGGCGTCGCGGTGCGCGGGTACATGTAGGTGTTGTCGAAGAACACCAGCCGTGCGCCGTGTTTCCGGCAGGCGGCGATCGTGTTGGCCATCATGGTCGGGAACCGTGCCTCCCACAGATCGGAGTCCATGGGAAGGCCCACGGTGAGATAGACGATGTCGCTTCCCGCGACCGCCCGGTCGGTGGCTTCCGCGTCCATCAGGTCGGCGGGCACGAGCTGATCGGTGTCGTGGACCTTGCGGGGGTTTCTGCTGACGAGGCGGATGTCGTCGGTGAAGTTCCGGCGTAGTTCGCGGGTGAGCTCTTCGGCGATCTGGCCGCCTGATCCGAGCACGGTCTGCATGCGTTCCGCCCTTTCTGGCGAGGCCTTGGCGTGGTGGTCAGTGGCCCTCGAGGAGGGCGGCGACCTTGGTCGCGGTCTCCTTGGCCGAGCCGGGGTTCTGACCGGTGACGAGGTTGCCGTCAACGACGGCGTTGGAGACGAACGGCAGCAGCGCCTTGGAGTACCGCGCCCCGCGTTCCTTGATGTCCTCCTCGATGTTGTACGGGACGAGCTTGTCGACCCGGGCGAGCACCTCCTCGCGCCACGAGAACCCGGTCAGGTCGCGCCCCGCGACCAGATAGCTGCCGTCGGAGAGGGTCGTGTCGCGCAGGCCGCAGTAGCCGTGGCAGACGGCACCGACGACACCCCCGCGCTCGAAGATCTCTCTGGTGATCTGCTGCAGGCCCGTGCTGCCCGGGAAGTCGAACATCACCGCGTGACCGCCGGTGAAGTAGATCGCGTCATAGTCTGCCGAGTCGACCTGCTCGGGGCTGGCCGTGCTCTCCAGCAGCGCCATCCTCGCCGGGTCCTCATGCCATGCTTTCGCGGACTTGTCGTAGTTGGGGAACTTCAGCGACCGCGGCTCCAGCGGCGACGCCCCGCCTGCAGGGCTCACGATGGTCTGCTCGAAGCCGTGCTCGGCGAAGATGTCGTAGGCGTGGGTCAGTTCGGACAGCCACAGCCCGGTCGGATGCGAGGCGTCGATCTCATAGTGGTCGACATTGGTGACGACGAGCAGGACGCGCTTACTCATGGGGGCTCTCAATTCTGGAAGAGGTGGTGGGCGGGAAGACTGCGGCGAGTGTCGATCGCACGCGCTCATCGACAGCGGCAGAGTCGGTGGCGGGAAGCTTTCCGTCGAGGTGCAAGAACGCCAGACCGTGGGCGAGGGACCACCCCGCGGTCGCCAGCGCGACCGGGTCGGAGTCCGGGAAGACCCCCGCCATCACGGTTTCGAGATAGCCATGCAGCGCACCGGCTGCGCGCACCCGTTCGTCGTCCTGGTCGTCGCACTCCTGCCCGAACATGAGCCGGAACAGCGCCGGCCTGCGCAACGCGAAACGCACATACTCGACGGCGAGCTCACCGACCTCGGCCGCGGAGGCCGGAGGCTCCTTGCCGGCGGTGAGATCGCTCATGAGCTCACGCAGCCCGTGAACCGCCAACGCCGACTCCAGCGCCTCCCGGTCGGCGAAGTGCCGATACGGAGCACCCGTGGACACGCCCGCCCGACGGGCGGCCGCGCGCAGGGAGAGCGGCTCGCCAGCTTCGAGCGCCTCCAGGGCGGCTCGCAGCAGGGTCGCTCGTAGATCGCCGTGGTGGTAGCCCACCCTAGTCGTGTCCGAGCTCATCGATCCTCCCGCCACCAAGTATGCACCGCATACATTACTACGAAGGTGCCGATTCCATGGATCGCAAGCGCTACGACGGCCCAGGGCACGGGCCGGGCTGGATACGGTGAACCACACGAGGTGCAAGTTCTACGAACATGCACCCCGTAACCCTTCACCGCGGCCCTGGCCCGGCATGTTTCCGCGATTCAGGCTTCAGAATTCCTGAACTTGTGGGAATCCTGCTTGAGCCGCAAACTCGTATCGAAGAGCGAATACTCAGCGGGGTGCAACTGGTGTTGAGTAACGAAGGATCTGTCCTTGATCCTCCACAGCCCCTGCCCGACACCCAATCCGGGGAGGAGTTTCTGTTCGGTGCCGGTCAGTCCGAGCGCGGATGCGGTGGCTCCGAGTTGGTCGGATTCTTGCCGGTAGACGATCCTGGTTTCTGCGTTCGCCAACAACGAGTTGGCGAGGGAACGCATCGCGGAGCCTTGGTCGCCGACATTGTCGAGGTCGGTGAGCTTGTGGAAGATCAGCATGTTCGCGATCCCGTAATGACGTGCGAGCCGCCAGTGCGCGTCCATCCGCTTCAACAGGGCGGGGTGTGACATGAGACGCCATGCTTCGTCGTAGATCACCCACCGCTGCCCACCATTCGGGTCGAGCAGCGCTGATTCCATCCACGCCGACGAGCACGTCATCAGCACCGAAATCAACGTCGAGTTCTCTGTCACCCGCGAGAGATCGAGGCTGATCATCGGCAGCGACGGATCAAACCGCACGGTCGATGGTCCGTCGAAGAGCCCGGCGAGGTCGCCGGCTACCAGACGCCGCAACGCGTGCCCCACCAGTCGGCCGTCTTCGGCGAGGCGTCCGTCTTCATCCTCAGACGGGTTCAGTATCCGATCGACGACCATCGGCAGGATCGGCATATCGTTCTCCCGCACCGTCGCCGTCAGCGCCAGGTCGATCGCGGTGTGCTCCAACGGCGTCAGCCCGCGAGCAAGCACCGTCTCCGCGAGGGCACCAATGAGATCCCGCCGCCGGGAAGCGACAGTCGCGGCCCACTGCTCATCCGACAACCCGGATGGTCGGTGCCCTTCGTCGAGCGGGTTGAGGCGAGTGTTGAGGCCGTGACCAAGGACGATCGCCCGACCCCCGACAGCCTCAGCAACCGCGGTGTGCTCACCCTTCGGATCACCAGGCACATAGACCCGGCGTCCGAACGGCAGCGACCGCGTATAGAGCGACTTCGCCAGTGAGGACTTGCCAGAGCCGACGATCCCGGCCAGGACCACGTTGGGTGCGGTGATGACCCCGCGGGCATATAGCACCCAGGGGTCATAAACGAATGAACCGCCGGAGTAGAGGTCTTGGCCGACAAACACACCGTCAGAGCCGAGGCCGCCTTCGGCCACGAACGGATACGCCCCGGCGAGGGTCGCGGACGTGTCTTGATGGCGGGGCACCTTGAACCTGCCCGGCGTCCGCAACGACGCGGCCCCCGGTTCCCCGGCGGCGGGCAGGTAGGTGGTCGCGCGACGTTCCGCACGCTCGGCCTGGGCTTTCGCAACCGCAACGGCCTTCTCCGTCTTCCGTTGTTCTGCAGTGATCCGTGCGGCGGCTTGTCTGCGCTGCTTGCGGAGCTTGCGCCGTTCGGATGCGGGGGCGATGAGGATGGAGGTGTGCAGTAGTTCGGGCTCGGTGCCGGTCATCGTGAGAGCCCCCGACCCGCATGCTGCGCTGGGCGAGGCGTAGCCGCGAACCAGTCTTTCCCTGCAGCCCCTGGTGTCTTCCGGGTAGCGGCGGTGGCGGAGGCGACGTCCATGCTGGATGCGGCTCTGCCGGGTCCGCCGCTCAGACCGCCCGCAGCAACCGCCGGTGCTGGTGCAGGTTCGGCGAGCGCGGGATCGGCCGGAGCGTCGTGGGCGCGGAGTAGGGAGACGTGGCTGAGGAACGGGCTGTAGGTCAACGTGTAGTCACCCTCGGTGGCGGTGCGGTCGAGGCTCCCGACCGGTGGAGTGTCATAGACGTACCCGTTGGCAAGGGCAGCGTCAGTGGTCTCTTCCCCGTAATCCCACTGCCGAAGGTGTTCGATCCCGGCGGTGGTGCCGTCACGCTGAATGAGGTCAAGTACCTGGTCGGCTTCCTCACCGTCGAGGAACACGACACTGACCCACCGACGCGCGGGTGTTTCCGGTTCGTGCCAGGCAATCCGGCCCGCCGCGTTCATGGCCGCATCCAAACGGTCGTGGGCGGCGTCGATCAGCGTCGCGGTCTGATGCAGCTCATCCGCCGCAGCCAACGCATCTCTCGCGCCTGCCGCAGCGTCACCATCGTCGTCGAACGCGCGCGGCTGTCCGGCGATATGCGTGCTGGCGAGCTGGTCGAGTACCTGCCGCAGCGACCGGACCCCTGCGAGGACATCCCCGAGTACCGGATACATCTGCGCCGGCTGGTCGATACGGATCGTGGCGTGGGCAAGACCCCGTAGTGCTTCGGATGCTTCGGCAGCATCCTTGGTGGGGTCGGTGAAAGTGGGCATGAGGGGCCTCCATGAACACAGTTGAGGGGCAACCCCCACGGATGCGGGAGCTGCCCCTCAGGTGCGCCAAACCGACCCGTCAGACCTTTCGGCACAGCGGCAGCGCCGCCGCCGTGAACGCGGCTGCCTGCTGACCGACGAGGAGCCTGGTTTCGCAGGAAGCCTGGATCGCGGCTTGTTCGATCGCCGCGACTGCCGCGTCGAGTTCGTTCACGGTGGGCGCGGTGATGGTGACCAGGCCGGTGTAGCGGAGGATGCCGTGCCCGGCAGTCAGGTCCGCCTCTTGTTGGAGCACGTCTTGATACTCGGCGGTTTGGGAGGCATCTTCGATCTGTCCGATTCGGGCCCGTTGCGCCGCGTCGCTGACGTGTTCGACCTTCTTCTTGCGGATATCCCGTGCGGCCTGGTCCGACCGCATTGGCGTGCAGATCAGGGAGAAGGAGCGCTGGATGCCAGTGGAGAGGAGGACGGGTGAGAGGAATCCGGGGAACACCATCGACCGCGGCCACTCACTGATCCAGAGGGTGGCGTGGTGGGCGGAGTCGGTGCGAATCCTCGACCACGACTCGTTCACCGCCAACGGCCCCGCCGTAGCGAGGCTCTGTCCGATCTGGCCTTGACGCTCCAACGTGGCAGCAATAGCCGGGTCATACGCGCTACGGAGGATGACGGCGATCTGCCCCGCGGTCAGCCACCCGCCGGGGTTGAGGTCGGCGGAACGGAGCGCTGCGACCAGGGTCGCCATCTCCTGCCGCAACACCGCCGCTGCGCCTCGGATGCCGCCGCCGGCGGTGCGGATCTGCCGCGCGGCTGCGCGCATGTCCAGTGCGAGGGAGAGCGTGGTCGCGTGGCGTTCCCCGGCGGGCCCGGCGCGGTCGATCAGTTCGGCGTAGGTGGTGGAGGCCCAGGAGTCGTCGTGGGTGCCGTGGCTGGCCCACCACTCCGCGAGCCCGGTGCCGGAGTCTGGGAGGGTGCGTTCGAGGACTTGGAGGGTGGCGACGCGTCCGGAGCGGCAGACGGTGGCGAGGACGCGGCCCCAGGAGGTGACGCGGCGTTCCTGCTCTCCGGGGTCGAGGAGCACGAACGCGGGATGCGTCACCTCGACCACGACGGTCAACGTGCCCGCGTGGGGGTCGTGGATCATCCCCGCCTCGGTCTCCGGGTCGGTGTACTCCCGTAGCCGCGCCATGTCGCCCGGTAAGGCGAGGGTGCCGACCGGACGCGGCACCACCACCCGACGCCGATACAGCAGCTGTCCGATGGTGGTGCGGTAGAGCCACCAGCAGGCGACGGGGAGCCATTCGACCATCGGCCGCCCCGCCACCGGTATCCAAGTCAACGCAATCGACAGCGCCCAGACGGGCGCGGTGTAAGCCATGAGAATGCCACCACCCGCATAGAGGGCTCCAACGAACGCGAGGATGCCGACAGCGAGGGTGACGAGCTGCGCCAGCGACAGGCCCAGGAGGATGCCGCGGCGTGCGAGGCGGGAGAACTTCACCGGCACCAGTTCGCTGCCACGAGTCGTGTTCGTGTTGGTCATCGGTTACTCCTTGCCGGGCTTGGGTGCTGGTGGCTTCGGATTCGACGGCGGCAGGTCAGACGGCGGGGTGGGGTTCTTCGGCATAGGCATAGATGGCGCTGCCGGGGTGCCCGCGTTTCCGGGTTGGCCCGCACCGTCCGCAGCGGCGTCGGCCTGGTCCGCGAGGTGGCCCGCGGCTTTCGGTCCGGCTTCGAAGGAGTCCTTGGCGATTTTCGCCGCGACCAATCCGGCTGCTATGGGAGCTGCGACAGCACCGCCCGCTGCTGCACCACTTGCACCCGCTCCGCCAGCTCCAGCCCCCGCACCGGCTCCAGCCCCGGAACCCGCGCCACTGGATGCGGCGGGTGCGGGTGTCGGCTTCGCTGGTGGCGCACCCTTCGCACCGCTACTCCCACCGGTGCCGGGTTTGCTGCTTCCGCCGTCGAGGACCTTCTGCGGGTCGCCACCCTGCGGCTTTGACGGCACCGGCATGGGCCGGTTGAGCGACTGCTTGGCGTCTTGTTCGGAGCCGATCGCGTGATACATGTCGAACCCGACGAACGAGATGAACTTGTAGGTCAGGTAGGGCGCGAATCCGGCCATCGCCATCAGCACGACCCCCGCGATCGGATCGGACACGGAGGCGAGGTCGGCTTCGATGGGTGCGGAGACTTGGGTGACGGCGACGAGGAACATCACCACCAGCACGAGCTTCGAGGCGATGAGCGCGATGACGAACATGGCCCACTTCGACACCCAGCTCCGTGACGCATCCCACGACGACCCCGAGAACGCGAGCGGCGCCATAACGATCGCCACCAACAACAGCGCCTTCCGCACGAGCAGCGACAGCCATACGATCGCGGCTGAGGTGATCGCCAGCCCAGCGAGGAAGATCGTGATGATGGCCCCGACACCGGGGGCGGCGATGCTGATGCCCGTGAGGCCTGCGACGAGGAGGGTGATCTTGTCACCCATCGTTTCGGTGGTCTCTCCGCCTGCTTGGATGATGCCGGTGCAGAGCTGATCCACGATCTCCAACGCCAACCCGGTCAACGTGATCACCACAAACGAACCCAGCACCGACTTCGCGAGCCCCAACGCCGCTCGGGAGAGGGCGCCGGGGTCTCGTTTCACGAGGCCGGTGATGAGTTGGAGGCAGAAGAAGATCAGCATGATGAACACGGCGATCCCGAACACCAGGTTGTAGACGCTGACGTATCCATCGCTGGTGACGTCGACGAGGGTGGTGGTATCGAAGACGTTCCAGACGGCCTCGAACAGCCAGCCCGCGGCGGCGCCCATTGCTTGGGCGAGCCAGTCGAACGGTGCGGAGATCAAGGCTCCGGCGGCGTCGCCTGCGACATCGCAGACGGTGGAGATGACAGGAATGTCGCAGACACCCATCACAAACCTCCCTCTCAGAAGTGGGTAGTGATGATGGGGTTCAGACCTGCTGGCCGACGTTCCAGAAGAAGTTGATCAGCGTGACCGCTGCACCACAGATGACTGCGGCTCCGCAGGAGACGAGGACGCCGATCTTCCCCCGACCGGCCAGGTGCGGGTTGCTGCTGTTCGCGCCAAAGCCCCACACGATCGCGGAGATGATGAGGGCGAGAACGGAGAGGATGAGGCCGACGGTCATGACCGCGCCCACGATGTTGCGCAGCTGCGCGATACCGGGAAGGCCGGAGTCGTTGGGGTTGATGTCGATGTCCATCGGCACGAGCGCCGGGATCGCGGATGCAGCGGTGGTAATGAGGCCGAACACGGGTGGTCTCCTGACACGAACAAGGCCCACGAGCGTGGGCAGCGGAAGGGTTCGCGTGTCAGGTGCGCAGGGCCGTTCTCGCCGGATCTCTGTCGGAGATCTAGTCCTAACTGTTATTACTGGTTAGTCTTACTCGTATGGCAGTCCGACCCCGTGCACCCATGCCCGAGTACGTTCTCGCTGCGTTGGAGCAGGCTGGCGTGCGGGGCGACTACGACGAGCGACCCGCGTTCCAACGCAATGACTACCTGCGGTGGATCGCTTCGGCGAAGACTCTGGAAACGCGGGAACGCCGGATCGGGCAGATGCTCGACGAACTCGACCGTGGCGGCATCTACATGGGGATGACGCACCGCCCCTCACGAAAGACCGACGAATGACCTCCTCGGTCGATAGCGATACGGGTCAGTGGTTGATCGGGTCGGACGGAGTGCGCTGGTTCTTCGACTCCGGAGCTCTCAGCCTCGACTTCGGATACACCGGCGACTACGGGCATGGCGTAAAGGCGTGGGAACACCTGCACGCCCCCGCCGATCTCGCCTCCTGGCTGCACACTCGCTTCATCTCCGAGATCCCCGACGGTCACACCGTTGACGTCAACCCGGAACTGTTTGCCCAGGCGTTGCGGTTGCGGGCCGCGATCACACGGATTGCCCGTGCGATCACCGAGCACGAGAAGGCACAGGCTTCCGATGTCGATGCCGTCAACATCGCTGCCGCACAGGTCGGGGTGCCGCGCCTGCTGGATGGCGGCGCCTGGCGGCCCTCAGCGCCAGGGGTGGAGGCGATGCTGGCGACGATCGCGCTGGACGCAATCACCGCGTTGTCCACAGCGGGGCGGGTGAAGCAGTGCGCCGCCGAAGACTGTCGCTTGATCTTCTTCGACACCTCCCGACCCGGAACCCGTCGCTGGTGTTCGATGCAGCGCTGCGGCAACCGTGCCAAGACTCGTGCCCACTACGCCCGCCACCATGACTAGGGAGACCGCCATGAGTACCGCCGTAACGATCATCGATCCGCCGGGCCTGTCGGCATCCCCGGCTTTCGCCGCTGCGGTCATCGCGCCCGCCGCAGCGACCGTCTACCTCGGAGGACAGAACGGAACCGACGCCGACGGCCGCATCACCGGGAACACACGGGAACAGACCATCCAGGCGATGCGCAACGTCCTCGCGGTACTCGATGCGGCGGGCACCGACGCAGATCATGTCGTCAAGCTCTCCATCTATCTCACGACCGATGCCGACATCCGAGAGGGATATGCGGCGTCGCGGGAGGTCTGGGGAGAACGGCGCACCGCAATCACCGTTCTCATAGTCTCGGGCCTCGCTCGTCCAGAAGCCCTGGTCGAGATCGAAGCCATCGCCACGATCGCCTGACTACAACTGGTTCCCGAGGGCGATGAGCCAGTTCATCCACGCGACCCCGCCACCGGCGAGGGCTGCGGTGCCGAGGGCGACGAGGAGGCCGGTGCGGGCTTTGGATGCGGTGGCGTGGTTGCCGTGCGATGAGGCGATGGCCCAGATGATCGCGGACACGATCAACATCAAGACGGCGATGACGAGTATGAAGGTGAGCAGGGCGCCGATGACTTCTTTGAGGTCGCCGATGCCTCCGAGTCCGTCGAAATCTGGGAACACATTCATCGGAGTTCAGGCCCCTTCTTTGACGGTGATGTGGACGTGGTCGTAGTGGCCTCCGGTGACGTCGGTGGGGTCGTGCATGCCGCCGCCGTTGTATGGCCGCCATCCCTCCGCATCACTGCTGAGTGCCCATATTTGGCCTTGCCAGATGAGGTATTCGACGTCCAACGTTTCGGCGTTGTCTTTGAGCCAGTTCGTCACCTGCCATCCTGCTTCGAGCTGCGCCGGTGTCGGCCGGGAGCCGATCGCGTTCCCGAACGTGACATCGCAGGCCCGCCCGAGCGGGTGCTCTGAGTTCTGGCCGGGGCGGGGTGAGTAGCACGACCATGAGGTGTCCGGGAATGCTGCGAGGGTCTGCTGGTAGAGGTTGAGCATCCGGCGAGTGATCTGCCCCTCCGTCGTCGGGTCATCCACGAGCTGATCCGGGTCGCCATCCACCGGGTTCGGTGCCTCCGGGTTCGTGCCCGTGGCGCAGCTCCCACTACCGGTGCTGTCGGGTGCGGGGAGGTCTGCCGCATTGTGTTGGTTGAGCCAGACGGCGGGGTCGGTGGTCTCGCCGTTGGTGCCGCCGAGCCTCACCTCGAAATGCAGGTGCGGGCCGGTGCTGTTGCCCGAGGAGCCGACGTCGGCGATGTGCTGCCCGGCTGTCACTCGGTCGCCTACGGTGACGTGGATGCCGGTCTCCCAGGAGTGCGCATACGCGGTCGCGACGGTCTGCCCGTCTACGGTGTGCTCGATGACGACCAGGCCGCCGTAGCCGCCGGAGTATTCGGCGACGGTGACGACGCCGTCAGCGGCGGCGAGGAGTGGGGTTCCGTCGGGTCCTGCGAAGTCGGTGCCGGTGTGCATCGTGTACTCACCAGTGATCGGGTGTTCCCGCATCCCGTATGGGCTGGTCATCACCCAGGTGCCCTCCGGCATCGGGAACACCACCCGGGAGGTCTCCGGCACCGGCCCCGTCACCGCACCACCATCACCGCCGGTCGGCTGCGATCCAGGGTTGGTGGTGAGGGCTTGGAGGATCTGCTCGGCGACCGGCTCATAGTTCCGATACCGGTCGGGGTAGGCGGAGACTTCGACGGCTTGGGCGGCCTCGCCCTTGTCCATCGACTCCCACCCCGGAATGTCCAGCAGGCCTCGGGGCGACGGGGAGTTGGGTCCGTTGGGTCCGCCGAAGAAAGCGCGGACTTGGTAGTTCGGGTCCATGAGATCAGCGACGGTGCCCCATCCGGATTGTGGGCGCATCTGGAACAGGCCGAGGGAGTCGTTGTCGGAGCCGTTGCCGTCGTTCGGATAGTCCGCTGAGTCGGGATAGTGGCTGGTGTTCGACAGCATCCGCAACGTCGATTCCGTCAGCGCTGCCATGAGCGCGATCTGCACACCGTCACGATTCACACCCTCGATCGCTGAGCCGGTGGTGATGATCGTGGCCGCGTGCGTGAGCTGCTTCTTGTTCAGCGTGAACGAGTACCCCGACGCATCCGTCACCGTCAGTTCGTCCGGGATAGCACCGACGGTCAGCCCGGTAGTGAGACAGGTGGCGTTCGCGGTCTGTGCGGGGTTGATGAGTGCCCCGATGGAGACCAGCAGGATCGAGGGAGCGAGGAACAGCAGGGCGATCCCTGCAATGGCGAGCTTCTTGAACACGACTCGGCCCCTGCTACTTCAGGGGGTTGTCGAGTTGAGAGAGCCGCAACAGATGACAGTCGTCGCCATCGGGCGGGCAGACGATGAACACCGTGAACGACACCGCATGCTCCGACGTGACCGGCTCGTCGTTCCAGAAACCCTCCCGGTGGCGGGTGCCTTCGATCGTGTACGCGGTCGTGCCCTCTGCGAGCTGCCCCGGTCGTGCCTGCTCGACCGCCGTATCCCACGCCTCCGGCACGAAGATGGTCTCGATGGTGAGGTGCTGGGTGGTGAGGTACTTCCGCAGTTCGAGCCAGGCCTCCCGCGCTGGCAGGTGCGCGGCGACATCGGAGGCGAGGCCTGCTCGTTCGGTCCCGGAGGGGTCGCCGACGTCGAGGATCACGCTCGTGTAGTCCAACGGGAAGAACCCGGACGCGGTATCCCAGGTGAAGAGAGCTTCGGCGACGTTGCGGGCGAAGGTCTCCGGATCATCCGACCGCGGCACTGACGGCAGTCGCGGAGTGGTGGTCGACCCCGGTGTTTCGGGTGCGGTCGATGATGGTTCCGAACCCGTCGGGTCATCCGTGCCGGTGGTGGTGCGGGGGCCGGTGATGAGGCCGTAGATGCCGATCCCGGCGAGGATGAGGAACACCACCCCGGCCGCAGCGGCGGCGATCAGGCGGCGACGGATACGAGGGTCGGACACATCGGGAGTTCTCATGCCCCTCAGGTGCGCCCCAGCGTCACCAGCGCGCGGGGCCGCTAGCGGAGAGGCGCTGGCGTTATGTCCTCAACCACGGGCGGTCTGGCGGCGCGGGCGGTGCGGAGGTCTTCAGCGAACGTGACGGTGCCTTCGACGACGGCATAGAAGGCGTCGGCCTGCTCGTCACTCAGGTCGGTGGCGAGGCCAGCGAGGTCGTACTTGATCCACCACTGATCGAGATCGGTCCAAGTGAGGACGAACGCCCGCACCCCCAGCAGCGTGATCCCCTCGTCGGCCGGCGACACCGGGCGGGTCTTCCGCGACTGTTCTTTCTTCTTGGTTCTTGCTTCGACTTGGACGCGGGCGACGGCTTCGTTGGCTATCTGATGCAACTCCGCATCACGCGCCGCGCGTGCCTGCTCGGTCGTGCTGGTGGCGAGGGTACGGATGCGCGTGTATTCGGGATCGACGGGGCCGCCGGCCTGAATCTGATCCAACGCCGCTTGCGCTGCGACCCGGACATGCTCGGGGAACTTGCGGTCGGTGGCGACTTGTTCGACGTAGCCGATCTTGTCGTAGGTCCGATACGACGCCCCACCCGGAATCATTGCCGCCGCCTGCTCCCGCGTCTTCCCTGCTTGGCCGGGTGGGGGTGGAAGATGTTCACCCCCATGCTCACCGGGCGCATGACCTTTCTGGAACTGCGTGGACTGCTCCCGCAGCGCAGCTTCCTCGCTCATGATCGCCTTGAGCTCCCGATACAACGCTGCAGCTTCCAGCGCGGTGAGGGGCTTATGCAGCACGTTGTCATCCTGCTCCGCCAAGAGCTGCCCGAGCCGATCCGAGAGCCCGGAGCGCACCCACACGTTCACGGTCTTGGTGCCGAGCATCTTCAACGCGGCCAGGCGCCGTGCTCCGCAGACGAGGAACCCATCCGGAGTCACGGTGATGGGCTGGAGAAGCCCGTCACGCTTGATCGACGCGGCCAAGACGTCGATGTCGCCGAGTTCGGCACGGTGCCGATTCCCGACGCGGATCGAGGCGACGGTCCGCTCGACCTGCACACTCCCTACTGGCTGCTCGCTCATGGACGATCACTCCCTGACTCCGGGAGCGGCCAGCGATAGCGCGAGGACGAGGTCATCGTCACGCAGCAGTAGCGGGATCGTCTCGCCGATCAGGAGCCGCAGGAGAACTCCGCGGCCAGCACTCGTGGTGGCGTGGTCGGTGTCGGGGTTACCGAGCATTGCCCGCAACAACGCATGCCACGACCCGGACGGAATATCCAGCAGCACACGGACCTGCTTGTCACGTCGCAGCATCTCGAACGCGGTCGCACGAGACCCAGCTTTGATCAGCGCCCCGCAGACATGCTCGACGCCGGAGCGCGCGGTCTCGGGTGTCCAGCCGAGGAGGGCGAGGAACGCGATCGCGTCTTCCGCAGCCGACACCGCCAACTGCGCCGCACTGCCCGACTCATCCTCACCGACTGGGGTGTGGTCGCCGAGTTCGATGCTGTCGATTGATCGGAACGCCGGGTGGTAGTCGGTCAGCGGGTTCTCCCGGTCGCTGAACCGTTCGGGGTCGTGGAACGCGGAGATGCGCGGGCGGCGGGCTTGGTGGACGGAGCAGAGGAGCCCTTGGGCGCGTTCTTCGAAGATGCAGGTGATCCGCACCGCATGCGTGATCACACCCCACGGATTCTCCGCCACCCGAGCAGCTCTGGTGCGCATCACATCGAACGCCGCCGATGCCGCCTCCCACGGGTCCAGGCCGTGCTTGACCGCCAGGGGTGCGTACTTCTCGGCGGCATACGCCATGAGTTCCGCAACGACCGAATCATGTTCCCACGCGCCCGGGCCTGCTTCATGGAGGCGGACGAGCAGGGTGCGGAGGCCTTCACCGGTACGGAAGTCTTGGGGCCGATCCGGCATCGCCGTCGCTGTTCTGGTGGTCATGGTCGGACACCTCCTCTTCCCGAGTCAGGTGCACGATCTGCGCATGCCGGGGGTGGTGTCAGTGCTGTCGTGTTCATGGCATCTCACCGGCCTAGCTCTTCCCGACCGCACCACGCGTCACCGGCTCACGCGACGAGCTGCGGCCGCCGAACGCGGACAACGGCGGCAACTGCTTCACCCGCTGGGTGATCTTGGTGGAGGCGTTCGCGATGCCGGTGCGGGTCTGGCGGGCGAGGTTAGCGTTGAAGTCGAAGCCGCGCCCGGCCACGGTCGCTGAGTGGCGGGCCATGAGATCGGTGGGGCGGACCCAGTCGACCCCGCGTGCCCGATGCTGCTCCTGCGTCAGCTGCATCGCCTGCTGACGGGTGTGCTCGGCCTCGATCGCATCCGACATCAGATCCTCGGCAGGGTTCTTGGCCGGCTCGTTTCGCTTGATGGCCGACGTGTGCTCGGTGGTCACCGAGCGGTCGTCGGACCAGGGGTTCTCGTTGCTCATGGTGTTCTCACTTCCTCCACCCACACGGGCGGAACGTCTTCGGTCTCTTTTTCTGGGAGTTCTTCTTGCTCAGATTCGGGGGTGGTGAACCACCTGCCGACGGTCGAGGGATGCACGCCGAGGTGACGGGCGATGCGCTTGTTCGACCACCCCGACAACCGCAGCTCAGCCGCGCACTCGCGGCGGTCCGCCGGCTCAGAGGCGGGCTCGATCGCCGGTAGCGAAAGAGGCAGATCGTCGAGATCACCCGCCTGCTCGCGCGTAGGTGAATCGGGCCCCGCGGATGATTCCGGCTTCGCAACCGGTTCGTGTTGCGGGGTGCGGGTGAGGATCACGGTCAGATGCGTGATCGCCAGCAGCACCACGGGCGGTACTGCGGCCACAGACGCGGCGAGGACCGGGGGTACATCGACATCGGCGGTGAGGATCGCGTGGATCGCATTCGCCGTCACCGACACAGCAGCACCACCACCCAGCAGCGTCCACGGATACCACGCAGCCCGATGCCCCGCGAGGGCGACGACGGCGACAGTCGCGACGACGATGATGCCGTCCACGATCAACGGCCACGCCCACGCCTGCCCAGCCCCGATCCCCGAACGGCGGGCGAGATCTGCGAGGGCGGTGTAGGACAACCAGAACGCACCCGCCGCGATGAACACCGTGCCCGCCACCGCAGTCCGCACCGCCCACCGCCGCGTGTTCACGACAACCCCCACATCGCTGGACGTGAGGCTGCATGCTTTGGGCGGGCGAACCCATCAGGTTGAGACGTGACCGCAGCGCGCGGCGACGGGTGCACGGCACGATAGGCCGACCGCACGGTCGTCGTGACCTCCCGCTCGCTCAACCCCGCATGCCCAGCCGCCGCAGTGAGGACATCGAGCGCATCAGACGGGGCGACCCCGTTCTCAGCGAGACGGCACGCCGCCCAGAAAACGCCACGGTTGCGTTCGCCCTCGCCACGGGTAGCGACCCAGGCCGCAATCCGCGACACATCCCGATCACGCACCGCACCCGATGGGGCGATCCCACGCGACACAGGCCGCGCTGCCGGGCGCGGGTCGAGGAAGTCACGCAGCCCGCCCGAATCGATCGTTGATGCGGGTCCGGTGTTGATCTGTCGCAGCGCATACGCTGTCGAGACACCGTGAATCACGACGGAAGAGGGCGGGATGACGATGTATCCGCCGTCACCGCGGAAGTCGATCCCCGCCCGCGCCGCCTGCCACGACGACTGCACCGTGTCCGGGGTGGCCGGGTAGTAGGCGTGCAGGCCACCCGACGGCGAGGTGACGGTAAACATCCACCCATCCACCAACCCGGCACCGCGCGCGCGGTTCATCGCCTCGAACCCGTTGACCGGGCCGTGAACATCGACATCGACCACCACGACCCCGGAAGAGGCGCCGGTGGGGAGGCCGATGTTCGCGCCGGGATGCTGCCGCCACCACGCATCCACCAGCGCTGGGTCGGTGCTGGCGTCGTGGAAGCCGTGCTCGGTCAGCGGACGTTTCGCCCCCGGCACACACGGAAACACCGGCACCCCCGCCGTGGCGAACTCGCGAGCAGCAGCCGAGAACGGCCACCGCCCATTCACCCGCAGCAGCACATCCGACACCGCATCATGGGTAGTCATCACAGCCCCCGCCCCACCGTCGTCGCCGCAGGCCGCGCGGGTTCGCTGCGCTCCGACGTTGGCTTCACCGACCGAGCAGAAGTGCGTTGCGGTTTCTCCTCCTGGGCGGCGTCACGATCCAGACCTGACGGGGTGCCGTCGGTGACCATCACCGTGTCGAGCTGATCCAGAATCCCAAGCGCGGCTTTGCGGACTCGTTCGCCGGTGGCCTTCACCACCTCGACAGGCTCTTTCCCGTCGACGCGGGCAGCCCAGGTGGAGACGTACGGGATCGTGTACCCGGTGGTGTCCATCCCGTGAGCCGCACCCACCATCAGCGCGACGGACTCAGCCTCGACCTCAGCAATGCCGCGGTGCTGGCGGGCGTCCTCGTCATCGGGGTTGTGCAGCAGGACGTGCCCGAGTTCGTGCGCGAGGGTTTTCACTTGGGCGGCGGGGTCCATGTTCTCCCGAACCGCGACCGTCCGCGCACCCCAGTCGGTCATGCCGTTGGCGCCGTGGATCATGCCCTCATGCGGCACCCGCAACACCCGGAACCCCTCAGCGACGACCTGCGCCGACAGGCCTTCCCAGAGCTCAGCGGGAGCTTCGCCCTCCAACAGCTTCGGCGCCGGCGGCTCGGGGATCGGATCGCCATCGGTCTGGGAGGCATCCCACACATACGCAGGACGGGAGGCCATCATCCGAGAGCGCACCACCTCACCCGCACGCGGCTTCTCACCCCGCCCCAACCGCCGCCACGACTCCGCAACCGCTGGGGTCGCCGACGCGAACCGGCCAGTGACCGGAGCGAAGATCATCAACCCCGGCTGACCCTTCTGAACCTGCCTGCCTGTCGACGGCGCTCGAAAACTGGGCGGTTTCGGCGGTCGAAGAGTGAACGGTCTCAGTCTAGGGATTCCTGCTCGGCCTTGATGCTGGGAAGCGTCTCGACGCCGCGGTCGCGGAGCCGGTAGGAGGCGCCTTTGAGGGCGATGACGTCGGCGTGGTGGACGATGCGGTCGATCATCGCGGCGGCGACGATTTGGTCGCCGAAGACGCCGGCCCAGGAGCTGAACGGCAAGTTCGACGTCAGGATGAGGGAGGCGTGCTCGTACCGGGAGGAGACGAGCTGGAAGAAGAGGTTGGCGGCGTCCTGCTCGAAGGGCAGGTAGCCGACCTCGTCGACGATGATCAGGCCGTAGCGGCGCAGCCGGGTGAGCTCGGTCGGCAGGCGGCCGCGGTCGTGGGCCTCGGTCAGGCGGGTGACCCAGTCGGTGGCGGTGGCGAACAGGACCCGGTGTCCTTGCCGGGCGGCGGCGACGCCGAGGGCGGTGGCCAGGTGCGTCTTGCCCGTGCCCGGCGGTCCGAGGAGGACGACGTTGCGGTGCTCGGCCAGGTACGCACCGGAGGCGAGGGCCTGGATCGGGGTGCGGGCGCCGGGTTGGTGGTCGAAGTCGAAGTCCTCAAGGGTCTTGACCGCGCCGAAGCCGGCGGCGCGGATGCGTAGCCGGGCCCCGGAGGCGTTGCGGGCGGCGACCTCGCGTTCCAGGACCGCGGCCAGGTAGTCCTCGTGGGTCCACCCGCTGTCGCGGGCGTGGTCGGCCAGGCGGGCGGCGGACTCGGTGATCCGCGGCGCCTTCAGCGCCGCGGCCAGGTGGGTGATCTGCTTGAGCGACTCGCTCGCGGATGCTGGTTTGCGGCTCATCGCGACTCCAGCTCGCCGGCGTCGATCCCGAACGCCTTATCGTAGTCGGCCAGGTCCCGGACCAGGTCGTCGGCCTCGGGACGGGACCTGGGGTGCTGGTAGTCGCGCCGTAGCGCGGCGGCGGTCGCCACGTGGGCGGGGTCGGTCACGGTCATGCTCCGGGCCCACCGGCGTGGGTGCTCGGCGACCAGCCGGCCGGCCTGGCGGACCCGGATGGTGTCCAGGTCTGCGGCGACGTCGACCCGGGCCCCGATCGCGCGGGGGTCGACGGAGTAGTCGGAGGTGTCGACGCGCACGTAGTAGTCCCGGCCGAGGCGGACGTGGTTGCGCCAGCCCAGGTGCAGCACCGCCGGCGGCAGGGGCAGCATCGCCTCCTTGTCCGCGGCGAGCAGGTCCACCGGACGGGCCTTGATCGTGCGCACCGTCCGGGCGTTAGCAGCGGACAGCCAGTGGGCGAACTGGGCGTTGAAGTCGCTTGGGGACTCGAAGTGGCGCCCGGGCATGAAGGAGGTCTCGAAGAAGCGGTTGCGGCGTTCGACGATGCCCTTGGACTCGGGATCCCGCGGTGGTAGCAGCACCACCTTCGTGGCCAGCATCCCGGCGAACACCGCGACCGGCTCGGTCAGCTTGCCTCGTCCGATGCCGGGCTCGTTGTCCCAGATCAGCCGGCGCGGCACCCGACCCAGCTGATCCAGCAGCTCCCACGTGCCCAGGAGCAGGTCCGGGGTCTTTCGGGTCGGGATCATCCTCCCCAGCGTGAACCGGGAGTACCCGCAGGTCATGACCAGTACCGGAAGCAGGGTACGGGAGCCGTCCTCGAGCAGGATCTTGCGCGGCGGGAACCACAGGTCGCACTGCGCTACGTCCCCGGCCGTCCAGGTCAGCCGGTCGGCCGGGTCGATCGGGCGGTGGTCGACCCTCAGGCGGTTGACGTTGTCGCGGAACCATCGGATCGAGCCGGTCCACCCGACCCGTTCGGCCAGCACCGTCGCGGGCATGTCCGGCGTCTCCTCGAGGAGTTCACGCACCCGCGCCTCATACGGCGTGAACGACGTTGGACCCGCTCTTCTCTCGTACTTCGGTGGCCCGTCCGAGGCGATGGCGTTTATGACCGTCGTCCTCGAGATGCCCAACTTCCTGGCGATCCTGGCCTTCGGCACGCCGTCGGCGGCCAGCCTCCTGATCAGCGCCCAGTCCTCCATGGTGATCACACTCCAATCGTTGGCGGAGTGTTCACTTTTCGAGCGCCGTTACTGTCTAGTTTTCAAGCGCCGCCGACA
>NZ_JBQGWG010000015.1:0-76994 GCF_052073805.1 Ornithinimicrobium panacihumi
CTTAGCCTCGATCCACCGATGAGCTGGTGAGATCGGCGATGTAGACGGCCCGGAGGACGCGCGCAGCTTCGGTGTCGGTGAGGGCAGGTGGGAGCTGCCGGTCTGCCCGGCCTTTCCACTGGGGTTCCTGCTCGTCGGTACTGGGGTTGGGGTCAGGCGGGTGCGGCGGCCCGGCCGGGGCGGACGGCGGTGTGCAGCGCGGTCCACGCGTCCTGCCATGGCCAGTCGCGGGGCAGGTGCAGGTGCAGGCGTCGGGCGGAGGAGGCGATGCGGGCGGGCAGGTTGATCAGCTTGCGCCGGATCGAGGGCGTGGTCGCCCGGACCAGGCGCGGGTTGTCCGTGAGGGTGGCGGCGGCGCGGGTGAGGTTGAACGCCATGGTCGCGGCGACGAGCCAGACGGCGTTGGCGGTGAACACCCCTGACGGCAGGTGCGCCAGGGCCGAGGCCTTGAGGTCGGCGTGGACGTTCTCGATGACCGCATGGCCCCGGTGGACCTGGTCGGCGGTCACGGTGTCCCGCTCGGCGGCTGGCGTGGTGGTGAAGAAGGCGTGGAAGCGGTAGGTGTCGAACAGCGAGGCCTGCCCGGTCTTGGCCTTGGGGTTCAGGTCGGGGATGCGGCGGACCACCAGCCGCCCGGTGGCCTGCTCGGACTTCTTGGCCGAGGTGAACGCGGTGTAGTCGATCTCGGCGATCTCGGCGCGTGAGACCCATCTTCCGGTGGCCTCGTCGTAGATGGCGTCGGTGTACCTGATGGTGGTCCACGTGTCCTCCTCGATGGCGGCGATGGCGCGCTTGACCGCGGGGTCCAGCCGGACGGTGATCGAGACCTGCGCCCCGGCCTTGGTGGCGGTGGCCACCAGGGCGGCGGAGTAGAACGCGGAGTCGGCCCGCAGCAGCACCGGCCGTTCGGCCAGGTGGCTGCGCCGCACCAGGGCCAAGGCATCGGTGGCGAGGCGGACCGCGCCGCGGGAGGACCCGACCGAGCCCTTGCGCAGCCGCTGGGCGGCGATGACCGGTGCGACCTGCTCGGTCGACACGGTCGCCAGCAGCGCGTTCAGGCCGCGGACCCCGCTGTAGCCGAACCCGGCGCCCTGCTTGGCGTACCCGTGCACCTCGATGATGGTGTCGTCCAGGTCGACCAGCACCGCCCCGGTGTCCTCGGACCTGCCGAGCAGCCCGGTCCGCTCGGCCAGGGCAAGGGTGAAGCGGGAGGCGACGGCGTCGACCTGGCGGACGTGGCCGAAGGTGAACGTGCGCAGGAACGAGCCGAGGGTGGAGGGGGCGTACGGCCGGTCGAAGACCTTGCCCATCGCGCCGTGGCGCAGCAGGCCCATGTCCTCGATGCTGTCCGCACCGGCGGCCATGCCCGCCACCAGCGCGGCCAGCTTGCTCCCGGCGTTGGAGCCCTTGTCGGTCGGTACGCTCAGGTGCTCATTCCCCAAGGCGTGCAGACCGGCGTCCTCGGCCAGCGCCATCAACGGGACCAGACCGGCGGCCGACACGAGGTTGGGGTCGTCGAACGTCGCGGAGACCACGGGCAGGGTGTGAGACAGTTGCATCTACGAGATGCCCTTCCGGTTTGGGTGATACGTGCTCTAGACAAGTCGTATCTTCCCAGTTCAGAGGGGCATTCTCGCTTTCCCACGCCGCCCTACGCCCTCACCCGATCGGTGGATCCAGGCTTAGTGGGCGTCGACGCCATTCGCGATCGACCGCTGACAGCTCAGACCGCCGCGCTCGTCTGCTCACGGCTTCAGGGGCGGGAGATGAGCGTCCGGGCCATCCCCGGGACCAGGATCGCGAACCCGACGACGAGGCGCATCGTCTACGCCCCACCGGAGGGACAGGACAACATCCGAGAGAAGCTCTCAGCCTGGGAGCACTTCGTCCACGCCCACGACGGGCTCGATCCGCTCGTGCGGATGGCGGTGGCGCACTATCAGTTCGAGGCGATCCACCCGTTCCACGACGGCAACGGTCGCACGGGCCGGGTGCTGAACATCCTCATGCTCATCTCGGCAGGACTTCTCGACGAACCCATTCTCTACCTCTCCCGGGCCATCATCGCCCGCAAGAACGACTACTACCGGCTCCTCCGGGCTGTGACCGAGGACGGCGCCTGGGCTGAATGGACGCTCTACATGCTCGATGTCGTCCGCGAGTCTGCCGACTCCACGCTGCAGAAGTTCAGTGCGATTCGTCAGTGCCAGGAAGACATCGCCGTCCGGGCCAGGGCCGCGACTCCGGGCGGCCGCGATGCGCAGTTCCTCGATGTCCTCTTCGAGCAGCCCTACTGCCGCATCGCTACCGTGGTGGACCGCTGTGACGTCTCACGGCAGACCGCCTCGACCTGGCTTCGCGCACTGGTCGGCGCCGGCCTGCTCAGCGACGTCAAGGTTGGTCGAGAAGTCCTCTTCGTCAACCACGAGTTCCTCGAGGTGCTCACGCGGTCCGAACATCCATAGGACTCTGTCAACGTGCTACCGGGCGTCGTGAGAACTTACCCGTTCGAGCGACGCCGGATGGTCAACGACTGCTCCACCGTGCCCACCGGCCCGTGCTCGTCGTGCGCCACCGACGAGGTCTGGCCGATGCCGTGCGGCCCCCACGACACCGAGGTGTCCAGGCCGGTCCACGGACCGCGCGGGGTCCGGTGCAGGTGCAGGGTGAGGTCGACGTTGGGGAAGAGCCACTCGGTGGGGGCCTGCCGGATCGCCACACCATTGGCCGTGTCGATCTTGCCGACCCAGCGCGCCAGGTCGGTGCTCTCCTCGCCCGCGACCAGCGGGTGCTCGGTGCGCACCCAGGCGGCCCGACGGCCGGGACGTCCGCCCGGCACCTCGCGGAAGTCCAGGGAGGTGATGAAGCCCCCGCCCCAGTGCCGCATACCGTCCCAGGCCGCCATGCCGTCCGGGGAGGGGAGGGTCGGCGCCTCCACCCCGGCGACCGCCGAGGTGTCGCTCGTGGCCAGCCGCCAGGCGGTGGCGCGGATGACGTCCCTGCCGCCGGCCCTGGCGACCGCCTCGACCAGCTCGATCGTCCGGCCCGGCCGCAGCGTGCGGGTGCGGACCGTCGTCTCGGACAGGTGGATCATCCCCAGGATGTCGAAGCTCACGCGCGACCACTGCAGGTCCGGCCGCGGGTCGTGCCGCTCCAGCGCGTGCATCACCAGGCCGCTCGCGGGGGCCATGTGCTGCTCGGTCGGCTGCCAGGCACCCTGGGCGTGCCGGGTCGGCTCGTAGCGCCCGTCGCCGAGGGCGACGTAGTAGTGGTCCTCGTCCCGCGTCATGCCTCGGGAGTGTAGTAATGACCCATGACCTCCACGCACCGTGCCGCCGGCCCAGACCTGAGGGCCTGGAGCCGCGTCGCGCGCGAGGCGGCGGGCACCGCATACCCCTGGGCCCCTGGTCACCTGGTGACCGGGCCGGAGGACACCAGGGTGGTGCCCGAGGAGCTGCACCCGGCCTTCCACGGCTCGCTCGACTGGCACTCCTGCGTCCACATGCTCTGGTCGCTGACGCGCCTTCTCCGGGGGTATGCGGTTGAGCTGGGGGCGGCGGAGGCGCGGGCGGCGGCGGAGCTCCTCTCCGAGCGGCTCGACCCGGGCAAGGTCGCGGTGGAGGTGGACTACCTGAGGGCACGACCCTCCTTCGAGCGGCCCTACGGCTGGGCGTGGGCGGCGCAGCTGGGCGCCTCGTGCGCGGAGCTCTCGCACGAGAAGACGCATGAGGACGCTCCCGGGTGGGCGGCGGCCGTGGAGCCCCTGGTCGACCTGGTCGCCGAGCTCGTGCTGGCGTGGCTGCCCCGGCAGACCTATCCGGTGCGGCACGGCAAGCACCAGAACGATGCCTTCGCCCTGACGCTGCTGATCGACGCCTACGGGCGGCTGGGGCGGGAGGACGTGGTGACGGCCTGCCGCGAGCGGGCGCTGACGTGGTTCGGCGACGACGTGGAGGCGCCGACCGCGTGGGAGCCGGGCGGCACCGACTTCCTCTCGCCCGCGCTGACCGAGGCGGTGCTGATGCGGCGGGTGCTGGCGCCGACGGACTTCGCCGGGTGGCTCGACCGCTTCCTGCCGGGGCTGGGCGAAGGGCGGCACGGGCACCTGCTCGCGCCGCCGGAGGTGGTCGACCCCGAGGATGGGCAGTACGCCCACCTCCTCGGGCTGGCGTTGTCACGGGCCTGGCAGCTGCGCGAGCTCGCCGACGCCGCAGGGGGTGCCGGGGCCCGGCCCGACGTCGTCGCCCGCCTGCGGGCGGGGGCGGACGTGCAGGAGTCTGCGGTGGTGGAGGCGATCACCGAGGGGCACTTCATGGCCACGCACTGGCTGGTCTCCTTCGGGCTGCTCGCCTGCGGAGAGCTGCGATGAGGCTGCCCCGGGGTCGGACCGTGCGCGAGCGGCTGCTGCTACTCATGGTGGGTCTGATGGCCTTCGGTCTGCTCGTGAGCGGTGTGGTCACCTTCGTGGTGCAGTACACCCTCCTCAACGAGCGCATCGAGGCCGAGCTCAACCAGGAGGTCGCCGAGCTCCAGGAGATCGCGGAGGCCGGGCCCAACCTCGACGGTCGGCCCTACGACGACGTGGCCGCACTCTTCCAGGCCTTCCTGGCGGTGGCCGTCAGCGGCGAGGACGAGGCGCTCATGGGCCTGGTGGACGGGCAGCCTGCCTATCGCTCCGGTGGCGAGCGGCGCTTCGACATCTTCCACGAGGACGTGCTGCAGGCCCTGGCCACGACGGAGGTGCCGGAGGGGAGGGCGCGGCTGTTCACCGTGCGCACGCAGGGGACCGAGCTGCAGGTGCTGGCCGCCGACGTGCGGCTGGCGGGGGAGGACCGGTCGGGCACCTTCGTGGTCGCGATCGACGTCGGACGTCAGCGGGCCGAGCTCTACCGGCTGATGACCACCTTCGCGGTGATCTCGCTGGTCACGCTCGCGCTTGCCGGGGTCCTCGGCAATCTCGTGCTCCGGCGCCTGCTCCAGCCGTTGCGTGAGCTGCGCGAGGCCACCGCCGAGATCAGCACCGAGAATCTCTCCCGGCGGCTCGAGGTCGACCGTGAGGACACCGACGTGGCCGAGCTGGCCATGCGGTTCAACGGCATGCTCGACCGGCTCGACGCCGGGGTGCAGGAGCAGCGGCAGTTCCTCGACGACGCGGCCCACGAGCTGCGCACGCCGCTGACGATCATCCGGGGCAACACCGAGCTGATGAGCCCCGACGACCCCGATGACGTGGCGTCCAGCAAGGAGCTGATCCTCGCCGAGGTCGACCGGATGCGTCGCCTCGTCGACGACCTGCTCATGCTGGCGCGCTCCCAACGGCCCGACTTCGTCACGCGGGCGCCCACGGACGTCACCGAGCTGGCGCTGGAGGCGATGGAGCGGATCACCGCCCTGGGCGACCGCGCCTGGCGTCTGCGGGCCGACGCCGAGGGGACGGTGGAGGTCGACCAGCAACGGATCACCCAGGCGGTGATCCAACTGGCTGCCAACGCGGTGAAGTTCAGCGAGCCCGGCACCCAGATCGAGCTGTCCACCCGATGGGTCGAGGAGGGCGCGCCCGAGTCCTCCCGGGCGCGCGAGGCCGGCGCCGGGCCGGCGCCGCGCTATCTGGCCGTGGCCGTCCGGGACCAGGGCCAGGGCATCCCCGAGGGGCAGGTGGACACCGTGCTGGCCCGGTTCGGTCGCGCCGAGAACGTCGAGGGCAAGGAGGGCTTCGGGCTGGGGCTGGCCATCGTCGACGTCATCGCCAGGGCCCACGGGGGTGCCGTGACCATCGAGTCCCTGGAGGGCGTCGGGTCGATCTTCACCGTCTGGCTGCCGAGCCAGGCGCCCGGCGTGAGAGATTGAGGCGCATGGCCCACCACATCCTGATCGCGGAGGACGAAGAGGGCATCGCCCGGGTGATCGAGCGCGGTTTGCGGGGTGCGGGCTATCGCACCACGGTCGTCGGGGACGGCCTGTCCGCGCTGGAGGTCGCCACCGGGGGCGGCGTCGACCTCGTCGTGCTCGACGTCGGTCTGCCCCGGATGGACGGCTTCACCGTGCTGCGGATGCTGCGCACCATGGAGGAGCCGGTGCAGATCATCATGTGCACCGCGCGGGACTCCGTCGAGGACACCGTGAGCGGACTGGAGAGCGGCGCCGACGACTACCTGGCCAAGCCCTTCAGGGTGGAGGAGCTGCTGGCGCGCGTGCGCGTCCGGCTCCGTCATGCCGAGGCCCTGCACGGCTCCGGAGGCAGCGGCGGCGACCAGCTCGAGGCCGGTGGCGTCGTGCTGGACATCGGTGCGCGCACCGCCGCGGTCGGGGGGAAGCCGGTCGAGCTGTCCACCCGTGAGTTCACCCTCGCGCGCGAGCTCATGGAGCACGCCGGCCAGGTGCTCTCGCGCGAGCAGCTCATGGACCGGGTGTGGGGCTACGAGGTGACCGGCAGCTCCAACGTCGTCGACGTCTACGTCCGCTACCTCCGCGCCAAGCTGGGCCCGGACCGCATCAGCACCGTCCGGGGCGTCGGCTACCGCTTCGAGCACTGATCCGCGGCAACCGCGCCTGTTCAGTCGTCGCACCCCTCTGACGGTGCCGCACCCCCTCGCGCCGGCCCGCCCCGCAGCCCGCTGACGTGGGGCGCTTCATGAGAGCAGTCTCATCGAACTGTCATCGACGGCTCATCCAGCGGTTGTTGACTCCTCTCTCGTCAGCCGCCCGGCAGACACGGACGAGAGGGGGCAGCCATGGTCGCGACCACGACCGGGAAGCCGATGCAGGTCGTGTTCTACTCGCACGACTCCCAGGGACTGGGGCACTTCCGCAGGAACCGTGCGCTGGCACGCGCACTGTCGGACCGGGTGCCCGAGCTCACCGGCCGCGAGGTCACCGGGCTGCTCGTCAACGGGGTCGACGGGGCCGACGGGATGTCGACCCCGCAGGGCTTCGACGTGGTCACCCTCCCGGCGATCGGCAAGGGCACGGCGGGCTACGGCCCGCGGCACCTGGGCATCGGGATGGCCGACCTGACCTCGCTGCGCGGGGAGATCGTCCGGGCCACGTTCCGCCGCTTCACCCCCGACCTGGTCGTCGTCGACCGCCACGCCCTCGGCGTGGGCCGTGAGCTGGAGGCCGGCCTGACCCATCTGCGCCAGCACGCACCCGGCGCCCATGTCGTCCTCGGTCTTCGCGAGGTCCTGGACCAGCCCGAGGCCGTGCAGGCCGAGTGGGCGGCCACGCCGGCCACGCTCGTCCGCGAGCTCTTCGACGAGATCTGGGTCTACGGCGACCCCCACGTCCACGACCTGCGCACCACCGGCGAGCTGCCCGGGGAACTGGCCGACCTGGTGACCTTCCAGGGCTACCTGGCCAAGGGTCGGGTCGAGGACCCGCTGGGCATCGAGCCCGAGCGGCCCTACATCGTGACCACGGTCGGCGGCGGCAGCGACGGCCTGGCCCTGTGCGCCGCGGCGGCGGTGGCGGAGGTGCCCGAGGGCTACCGCCACGTGCTCCTCACCGGCCCGCAGATGCCCGAGGCCGACTACCAGGCGGTCGTCGAGGCGGCCTCGCCCCGCACCCGCGTCGTCCGCTCCGTGCCCGACGCCGCCGGTCTGATCCGCGACGCCTCCGCCTCGGTGTCCATGGCCGGCTACAACACCGTCTGCGAGACCATGGCCACCGACGTGCCCGCGCTCTTCGTCCCGCGGGAGAAGCCGCGCCAGGAGCAGCTCATCCGGGCCCGCGGCCTGGCCGCCCTCGGCATGGCCGAGATGCTGCGCGCGGACGACCTGACCCCCGGCGCGCTCACCTCGTGGTGGACCGCCGCCGTCGAGCGTCGCGTCGACCGCGGGGCCCTCGACCTGGCCGGCCTGGAGGCCGTCGGTCGACGTGGCGCCGAGCTCGCGGCCGGACAGGCCGTGTCACCGGTCGCCGGCCCCCACTCATCCCGGCAGACCGTGTCGCCGGTCGCCCCCGTCCCTGCCCCTGCCGCGGTCCTGACCGCGCGAGAGGAGTCCATCGATGTCGCAGTCTGAGACCCCCCGGATCGGCTATGTCGTCAAGGTCTATCCCCGCTTCTCCGAGACCTTCGTGGTCACCGAGATCCTGGCCCGCGAGGCCGCGGGCGAGGACCTGGCCATCTACGCCCTGCGCCCCACGACCGACCCGCGCTTCCACCCGCAGTTGGCCCAGGTCCGGGCCAACGTGACCCACCTGTCGCGCCCGCACCGGCTGGCGGGGGAGTGGGAGCTCTTCGGCCGCGCCCACGAGGAGATCCCCGACTTCGGGGCCCGCCTCGGCTCGGTCATGGGCATGCTAGTGCGAATGGGGCCCTCGGACGCGGCCCAGGCCGTCGAGCTGGCCCTGCGCATCCGCCGCGACGGCATCACCCACCTGCACGTGCACTTCGCCAACGTGGCCGCCGCGTGCGCCGCCGTGGCCTCGGCGCTGACCGACATCCCCTTCACCGTCACCACCCACGCCAAGGACATCTTCCACGACGACGTCGACGGCGTGCTCCTGCGCGAGATCCTCGACCGGGCGACCAACGTGATCGCGATCAGCGACTACAACGCCCGCTTCCTGGCCGGGCGGATCGGCGTCGACCCCGGCAAGACCGCCCTGGTCCGCAACGGGCTGGACCTGCCGCGCTTCCCCTACCGCGACCCCGAGGGTCCTGCGGCCGGCGAGACCGGCTCTGCCCCGCTGAAGGTGCTGGCCGTCGGCCGGCTCGTGGAGAAGAAGGGCTTCGACCACCTCGTCGAGGCCGTCGCTCTGCTCTCGGGCACCTCGCCCTCCGACGACGCGCTCTCCGTGCAGGTCCGCCTCGTCGGTGACGGGGATCAGGAGGCGCTGCTGCGCGGCCTCGTGGCCGAGCATGACCTGGCCGCCGACGGCACCGTCCAGTTCCTCGGCTCGCTGAGCCAGGCCGAGCTGGTCGAGCAGCTGGCCTGGGCCGACGTGCTCGTCGCCCCGTGCGTCGTCGGCGCGGACGGCAACGCCGACGGGCTGCCCACGGTGATCCTGGAGGCCATGGCCAGCGGCGTGCCCTGCATCGCCACCGACGTCACCGGCATCCCCGAGGCCATCCACCCGGCCAGCGCCGACGGGCCGGCCACCGGGATCCTCCTGTCCTGCGAGCGGGACGGGCTCTCCGAGCGCCTCGCCACGGCCCTCCGTCAGGTGGCCGACCCCTTCTGGCCGCGCCAGGAGATCGCCCGCGCCGCCCGCATGACGATCGAGCACGACTTCGACACCCGCCGACAGGTCGGTCTGCTCCGCGCCCTGGAGCAGTCTCCCGCCAGCGGGCAGGGCTCGGCCAGCGCGCAGGGCTCGGCCAGCGGGCGGGGCTCGGCCGGCGAGCAGACGTCCGCCCGCGAGCTGGAGGTGGTCTGAGATGACCGAGCGCACCACATCCCCCCGAACCGTCGCCTACGTGTGCGCCGACCCCGGGATCCCGGTCTTCGGCACCAAGGGCGCCAGCGTCCACATCCAGGAGATCGTCCGCGCCTGGCGCAACCGGGGCGCCCACGTCGAGGTCTTCGCCGTCCGCGCCGGGGACGCTGTCCCCGAGGACCTGGCCGACCTGCCCGTGCACGTCGTCAAGGTCGGCGGCAAGGGCATGGAGCCGGCGCAGCGGGAGCAGGCCCAGCGCGCCGCCGCGGCCCGGCTGGCCGAGCTGGTCGTCGAGCTCGGTCCCGACCTGGTCTACGAGCGCTACTCCCTCTTCTCCGACGTCCTCGCCACCGCCGCCGAGGCACTCTCCGTGCCGGGGGTCCTGGAGGTCAACGCGCCCCTCATCGACGAGCAGCGCACCCACCGCGTCCTGGTCGACGAGACGGGCGCCGACGAGATCCTGCGCGACCAGCTCGCCGCCGCCGACGTGGTCGCCTGCGTCTCCGAGCCGGTCGCCGCCTGGGTCCGTGCGAGGGTCCCCGCCGCCGCAGACCCGCAGGTCACCGTCGTGCCCAACGGGGTCAACACCGACCGCGTCCGCCCGGTCAGCCCCGACCCGAGCGGTGACCCCGTCGTCGTCTTCGTCGGCACGCTCAAGCCCTGGCACGGCGTCGAGGACCTCCTCGAGGCCCGTCGCCTCGCCCAGGCCCCGTGGCGCCTGCGTCTCATCGGCGACGGCCCGCAGCTCGGGGCGATCGAGGCGCTCGTCGCCGAGCACGACCTGGACGTCGACCTCGTCGGCGCGGTCGTCCCGGAAGCGGTCCCGGCGGCCCTGGACGGGGCGATGGTCGCCGTCGCGCCCTACCCGGAGTCCGGCGACCACTACTTCAGCCCGCTGAAGGTCTACGAGTACGCCGCCGCCGCACTCCCCGTCGTGGCCTCGCGCATCGGTCAGATCCCGGCGGTCGTCGAGGAGGGTGTCACCGGGCTGCTCGTCCCGCCCTCCGACCCGGCCGCGCTGGCCGCCGCGATCGACGCGCTCGTCACCGACCCCGCCCGCAGCGCCGACCTCGGCGCCGCCGCCCGCCGCCGGATGGTCGAGCACCACTCCTGGGACCAGGTCCTGGAGGCCACGGTATGCGGCATCGCCACCCACGCCCCCGATGCCCCCGCGGGGGTGCGCTGACCGATGGCGTCGGAGAAGGTCCAGGCCTCGGCGCTGCGGCGCACGCTGGGGCTGCTGCGTCCCCACCTGCCCGGACAGCGCATGGTGCTGGCCGGCGGTGGGTTCGTCATGCTCCTCGAGGTCGTCTTCAGGGTGCTCGAGCCCTGGCCCACCAAGCTGGTCGTCGACGCGGTCACCCGCAGCCTGGGGGCCGACCTGGCCGACGGTGGGCCGGTCGCCACCACCCAGCTCCTGCTGGCCTGCGCGCTGGCCACGATCTCGATCATCGGCTTCCGGGCGCTGAGCAACTTCCTGGCCACGGTCGCCTTCGCCCTGGCCGGGTCGCGGATCGCCACCGCCCTGCGCGCCCGGGCCTTCGACCACATCCAGACCCTGTCGCGCAGCTATCACGGCACCGTCCGCACCGGTGACGTCGTCCAGCGCCTCGTCGCCGACGTCGGCCGCCTCCAGGAGGTCGCGGTCACCGCCGGGATGCCGCTGGTCGTCAACATCTTCACCCTCCTGGCGATGGTCGGCGTGATGACCTGGCTGGACCCGGTGCTGGCGCTCATCGTGCTGGCCGCGGTCCTCTCCTTCTGGCTGCTGTCCCGCAAGAGCACCGGCAAGATCACCGTCGCCTCCCGCAAGACCCGCAAGAGCGAGGGCGACCTGGCCAACATCGCCCAGGAGACCCTCTCGGCGATGACCCACGTGCAGGCCTACGGGATGGAGGCGCAGCGCTCGCAGCACTTCCAGGGCTCCAACTCCAAGTCCCTGCAGGACGGGGTGAAGGCCCGTCGTCTCGCCGCCGGCCTCGAGCGCCGCACCGACGTCCTCGTGGGGATCGCCACCGCGGCCGTCCTCTTCCTGGGGGGCTCCCGGGTGCTCAGCGGCGCGATGACGCCCGGCGACCTCGTCATCTTCCTGACTTACCTGAAGACCTCGATGAAGCCCCTGCGCGACCTGGCCAAGTACACCGGCCGCGTCGCCCGCGCCACCGCCTCGGGGGAGCGGGTCGCCGACCTGCTCGACGTGGAGCCGGAGATCACCTCGCCGAGCAACCCCATACCCCTGCGTTCCGTCCGCGGAGAGCTGGAGCTGGAGCAGGTCCGGGTCGAGTTCGAGCCCGGGGTGCCCGTGCTGCGGGAGCTGGACCTCACCGTCCCCGCCGGGCAGACCCTCGCCCTCGTCGGCCCCTCCGGGTCCGGCAAGTCGACGATCGTCTCGTTGCTGCTGCGGCTCATCGACCCCCAGGGCGGGGCCGTGCGGCTGGACGGCACCGACGTGCGCGACGTCGACCTGGCCGACCTCCGCTCCCGGCTCGCGCTCGTCCAGCAGGACGCGGTGATCTTCGCCGGGACGATCGAGGAGAACATCCGCCAGGGCCGGCCGGACGCCTCACCCCTGCACCTGGAGCGGGCCGTGCGGCTGGCGCGGGTGGACGAGTTCGTCGACCGGATGCCCGAGGGCCTGCAGACCCGGGTGGGGGAGCGTGGCTCGACCCTCTCCGGCGGGCAGCGGCAGCGGATCTCGCTGGCGCGGGCGTTCCTGCGCGACGCACCCGTCCTGCTCCTGGACGAGCCCACGACCGGGCTCGACCCCGACAACGCCGAGCTGGTCAACGACGCCATCGTCGCGCTCGCCGAGGGGCGGACCTGCGTGATCGTGACCCACGAGGCCGAGACCGCCCGCCGGGCCGACCGCGTCGTCGTCCTCGAGGGCGGTCGGGTCACCTGGGACGGCCCCGCGGACCAGGCCCCGCTGGAGCGGGTGCTGGAGGAGGAGCTGGACGGTCCCGGGGCCGGCCGCAAGCAGGGGACGCGATGAGCCGCACAGATCCCAGGCCCGTTGCCGGGTCCGATGCGGGTCTGGCGCTGATCCTGGACGCCGACCGGCTCAGCGACCTCGTCGGCGAGCCGGTCCGTGCCGTGCGGATCCGCCCCAAGCCCGCAGTCACCCACGTCGCCGCGCTGCTGGCCCGGTCCGGCGGAGCGCACGCCGAGGGCACGGTCCGGGGCTGGGTGCGCACGCTGCAGGGGCAGGCCCGGCTCAAGGCGGACAAGGTCCGGGCCGCCCAGGACCGGTGCCGCCCCGGGCCGGACGAGCTCGGGGCCGACAAGAATGGGCCGGCCGAGCTCGCCGCCGGCGAGACTGGGCCGGACGAGCTCGCCGCCGGCGAGACCGTGCTGGAGGGGGAGGACGTGCTCGTGCTCTGGGGTCCGGTCCGGGCCGACCTTCGCCTGGCGCGAGAGCTGGAGATGCTCCCGGCATCGATATCGGCATCGGGGGCATCGGCACCGGCATGGGCATCGGCACCGGCATCGATACCGGCATCGGCCGCGGGGGCCGGGACGGGGGCCGGCCATCTCGTGCTGCGCTACAACCCCGGGAGGCGTCTGGTGGTGCGCGACGGCGACGTCGTGCACCGCATCACCACCGACGGGCACCGCTCCCGCCTGACCCGCCTGACGCGTGCGCTCCGTGACCAAGGGGTGCCCGTGGTCACGCCGCTGGAGCAGCAGCCCGTGGACCGGCGTCGCATCTCCAGCTGGCCGTGGGTGCCCGGCGAGGACGCGTCGTCCCTGCGCGAGCCGTCGGCCCTCCGCGCCATCGGGGCCCACCTGCGCCACCTGCACTCCCTCGATCCGGCCACGCTGCCCGAGCTGCCCCGCACGGGCTGGGCCCAGCTGCGCCGGGCCGGGCTCGCGTCGGTGCAGCAGCTGCTCGAGATGCTCAGGCTCGACGGCGACGCCGCGGACCTCGTGCTGCTCGCCGAGCAGGCGCGCCACGTCCTCGAGGCCAGGGTCAACGTCGCAGACGGCCCGCTGGTCGTCTCGCACGGCGACTTCTCGTTGGACCAGTGCCTGCAGGGGCCGCACGGCACGCTGCTGACCGACTTCGACCGGGCCACGCTGGCGCCCCGCGAGCTCGATCTCGCCTCGGTGGTCGCCGCCGGGATCGTCGACCACGTGCCCGGCTCCGATCTCGCCCGCAGCACCGACCCCGGCGCCGTTGCTGATCTGGTCCTCGACGGCTATCTCGGCGGGCGTGCGCCCACCGACCTCACCCCGTGGGTGATGGCGTCCCTGCTGGGGCGGTCGATGCAGCACTGGCGCGGGCAGGGCCCCGACTGGCGGGAGCGCACCCGCCGGCTGCTGCTGGCCGCGACGGCGCTGGACGTCAGGGTGCCCGACGTCGTCCTCGCGGCCGGCGACCGGATCGTGGTGGGGCGGGCGTGGCCGGGGAGAGCCCCCAAGAACGGGCGTGGCCTGGACGGGGCAGCGCCCCTGGTGCACGTCGCCGTCGAGGGCCGCGACGGGCAGGGACGGCTCCGTGCCGGGACGTGGGCCAGCGACGGGACGGTCACCATGCTGCCCTTCGGTGAGGACAGCGGGCTGCCCGGCCTGCGGGACCTGGCCGATCAGGGCGAGCTGGTCGTGCACCGCCCCGGCCGTCGGGCGGTGGTCCGGCTGGACGCGTCCTACGCCAAGGTCGTCCGTCGAGGTCGTGCTGCGCAGGTCGCCGAGGCCGGCACGGTCGGGCAGTCGCTGGCCGGGCGGGCCGGGCTGCGGGCGCCCCGGGTGCTGTCCGTCGACGGCGACGTCCTCCATCTCGAGACTGTCCCCGGCCGGCCCCTCCACGACCTCTCCGGCTCACGCGGCTGGGACGCGGCCTGGACGCGCTGGGAAGGTGCGTGGAGCAGCTTCCAGGCGCTGCCGCATACCGGCCTGGGGTTGGGGGTGCACACCTGGGCCGACGAGGCGGACGGCCTGCGGGACTGGGCCGCCAAGGTCGCGCCGCTGCTGGCCGGGACCCCCTGGCCGACCCGGCTGGAAGAGGTCGCCAGCCTCCTGGACGAGGCCCACCGGCGGGCGGAGCAGGAGGGGCACGCGCTGGTGCCGACCCACCGCGACCTGCACGACAAGCAGCTCCTCTGGGACGGCACCGAGCTGTCCGTGCTCGACCTCGACACGGCCTGCCTGGCACCGCCGGTGCTGGACCCCGCCAACCTGGCGGTCCACGCCGACCTGCGGGTCGCCCAGGGGGTCTGGACCGCGGCCGAGGGGGAGGTCGTGGTCGACCGGGCCCACCGCGTCGCGCTGCGTGGTGACGCGGCCGCAGCGGGACTCGACGGGCGGGACGAGCTCTCCTGGGAGCTGGCGGGCCTGGCGACCCGGGCCCGGCTGGTGGCCATCTACGCCTACCGCCCACGCTGGCGCGAGCTCGTCCTGGACTGGGCGGGGCAGGGGTGGTCGGAGGCTTTCATGAGAGTTTTCTCATCTTCCTCTCACCCTGGTCTCCTCCCCACCGGTCACACTGGATGACATGTCCGGCCTTGGTTCTGCGATGAAGATGATCAGCTCCGCGCTGGTCCTCGTGCTCGTCGGCGTGCTCGCGGCCTGGTTGTGGTTCGACGCGACCGCCGTCGCCCGCCAGGAGACCGCCGGCGTCGTCGTCGGTGTCGAGGTCCCCGGCGATGGTGCTCAGGGCGGCACCGTCGGCGCTGCCGAGGGTGGCCACCCCCAGGCGACCGACCGGGCCCGCCAGCTGCGGGACCGCAGCGACGCGCTGAACGCCGAGGTGGCCGAGGTGGCCGCCGCCGAGCGGGCGCTGAACGAGCTGCGCGAAGGCGTGCGGTCGGCGACCGACGAGCTCGCCATCGCCGGTGACGCCGCCTACGAGGAGCGCCTGGCTGCGGTCCGCGCGGCCAAGGAGAGGGCCGCCGAGAAGGCTGCCGCCGAGAAGGCTGCCGCCGAGAAGGCCGCGGCGGAGAAGGCCGCCCAGGAGCGCGCCGCGCGCGAGGCCAGGGCCAACCAGCCCGCCCCGGCCCCTCCGCCGGCTCCCGCGCCGGTCCCCGTCAACCCGCCCGGCATGTGCTGGGACGACGACGAGTGGGAAGAGTGCGACGACGACGACTGGGATGACGACTGGGATGACGACGACTGGGACGACTGACGGTCCGCCGTCCCCGCAGTAGCGTGGGAAGGTGCTCGCGCCGTCCTCCTCCTTGGTCGTCCTCCCGACGACGCTGCCCCGACGCACCCTGCTGACCGAGACCGTCCTGGTCCTCGGTGTCAGCCTGGGTGCCTCGGCGGTCTGGGCGGTGCTGTCGATCATCCGCAAGCTGACCTACGAGGCCCCGTTGTCCGCCCAGACGACGACGATGAACTCCAGCGTGACCCCGGACCGTCCTTGGCTCGACCTGGCCTACCAGCTCGCGGGCATCGGGCTGGCCCTGGTGCCCGTCCTGCTCGCCCTGCACCTGCTGGCCAGGGACGCGGGGGCCTCGGTCGGATCGGCACGGGGTGCGGCCCGCGCCGTGGGGTTCGACCTGCGCCGGCCCGGCCGTGACATCCTCCACGGGCTGGGGCTGGCGGCAGCGATCGGCCTGCCCGGGCTGGCCTTCTACCTCGCCGCCCGCGAGCTGGGCCTCAACACCTCGATCGCCGCCGCCGACCTGGAGGCCGTGTGGTGGGCGGTGCCCGTGCTCGTGCTGGCCTCGGTGCAGAACGCCGTGCTCGAGGAGGTGGTCATGGTCGGCTATCTCTTTACCCGGTGGGCGCAGGCGGGCTGGTCGACCGCGACGATCATCCTCACCTCGGCGTTGATCCGGGGGACCTACCACGTCTACCAGGGCTTCGGCGGGTTCGTCGGCAATGTCGTGATGGGCCTGGTGCTGGGCTGGGCCTACACCCGGACCCGCCGGGTGATGCCGCTGGTGGTGATGCACGCCCTCGTCGACATCGTCGCCTTCGTCGGCTACGCGCTCCTCGCCGACCGGATCAGCTGGCTGTGAGCCGTTAGTGTTGTGGGCATGAGCGAAGTCACCGTGGTGCACAGGCCGGCCGAGTCCCGCTTCGAGGCGATGCTCGGGGGAGAGGTCGTGGGACGGCTGTCCTACGACACCCACGGCTCCACCGTCGACCTCCAGCACACGATCGTCGAGCCCGACCAGCAGGGCCAGGGCATCGGCGGCAAGCTCGTCGAGGAGGCCCTGGCCGTGGTGCGCGCCAACAAGCTCAAGGCCCGCCCGACCTGCTCCTACGTCCAGGCCTATGTCGACCGGCACCCCGAGCACCGGGGTCTGCTGGAGCCCTCGCTCACGGCCGAGGACGAGGAGTCGTGACGGCACCGCACACCGTCGAGATCCGGGACGGGTCCATCCGCCTGGGGCAGCTGCTCAAGCTGGCCAACCTCGTCGGCGACGGTGCGATGGCGCGCATGGTCGTGGAGAACGGCGAGGTGCTCGTGGACGGCGAGGTCGTGGTGCGCCGCGGCACCCAGATCCGCCCCGGGCAGGTCGTGGAGTACGCCGGCGAGCAGATCATCGTCGAGACAGGGTCGACGGGCGGCTGACCGCGGCCGGTGAGTCGGTGCGGGCGGCGCCGGGACGTCAGGCGTCGGCCCACCGGCGGGAGCTGTAACGGGTCAGCCAGGCCGCGGCGTAGGCCGCGGCCAGGGCGACGAGGATCAGCACGATCATCCGGGCCAGCACCAGGCCACCCTCGCCGGGGTTGTTGAGGGCCAGGTTGAGCCACCAGGGCAGGGCCAGGCCGAAGGTGCCCGCCAACGCCATCATCCACGGATGGGACGCGCGGCCCCCGATGAGCTGGGCCGGCACGGTCAGCACCGCCAGAGCCACGATCGAGATCACCCGCGGCGCGATGCCCTCGGTCATCGGCGTCTCCGAGGCGAACCACAGGCCGGACACCCAGGCCAGCGGCCCGGACATCAGCATCATCAGCAGCGCCTTGTTGCGGTTGCCGTTGGGGATCGCGCTGGAGCCGCGCGGGGAGAGGGTCATCGGCTCAGTCCCGGCTGGCCAGCCACTCGGAGCAGATGCCCAGCAGGCGGTCGTTGGCCTCGGTCTCGGCGATCGTGCAGCGCACGCCGTCGCCGGCGAACGGCCGCACCGTCAGCCCGCGGGCCTGGCAGGCCTGGGCGAAGGGGACGGCGTCGTCGCCCAGCGGCAGCCACAGGAAGTTGCCCTGCGCGTCCGGGACCTGCCAGCCCTGGTCGCGCAGGCCGGCCACGACGCGCTCGCGCTCGGTCACCAGCTCCTTGACGCGGACCTCGAGCTCGTCGAAGGCGTCCAGGCTGGTCACGGCCGCGCGCTGGGCGAGGTCGCTGACGCCGAACGGGGTCGCGGCCTTGCGCAGCGCGGTGGCGACCTCCTCCTGGGCCACGGCATAGCCCACCCGCAGGCCGGCCAGGCCGTAGGCCTTGGAGAAGGTGCGGAGCACGGCCACGTTGGGGAACTCGCGGTAGAGTGCCAGCGCGTCGGGCACGTCCTCGGCGGTGGTGAACTCCAGGTAGGCCTCGTCGATGACGACCAGCACGTCCTGGCGCACCTTGGCCAGGAAGGCCCGCAGCTCGTCCTCGCCGACGGTGGGGCCGGTGGGGTTGTTGGGGGTGCAGACCAGGATCAGGCGGGTGCGGTCGGTGATCGCCGCGGCCATGGCGTCCAGGTCGTGGCGGAAGTCGGCGTCCAGCGGCACCTGCACCGAGGTGGCCCCGGCCAGCGCGACCACGATCGGGTAGGCCTCGAAGGAACGCCAGGCGTAGATGACCTCGTCGCCCGCGTCGCAGGTGATCGCCATCAGCTGGGCCAGCACGGCCACGCTGCCGGTGCCGGTCGCCAGGTGCGTCGTGGGCACCTCGAAACGCTCGGCCAGGGCGGCGGTCAGCTCGGTGACGCCCATGTCGGGATAGCGGTTGATGTCGGTGGCTGCGGCCCGGACCGCCTCCAGCACCGCCGGCAGCGGCGGGTAGGGATTCTCGTTGGAGGAGATCTTGTAGGAGGTCAGCCCCTCGATCGGCTCGGCGGGCTTGCCCGGCGCGTAGGCGGGCACGCCCGCGAGGGTGGACCGCAGACGGACGGGGCTGGAGGGCGCATCGCTCATGGGCGCCACTGTAGTGACCCGAGGCTCGTGGGTGGAGCGTGCCACCATGGGGGTATGAAGCTCATCCTCTCCATCCTGGCCAACGCGCTGGCCCTGTGGGTCGCCGCGATCCTCGTCGACGGCATCTCTTTCGGTGGCGAGGGCACCCAGCTGGCGCTGACCGTCGTCCTGGTCGCTGTCGTCTTCGGCGTGCTCAACGCCATCGTCAAGCCGGTCCTGAAGCTGCTGTCCCTGCCGCTGGTCATCGTCAGCCTGGGCCTGTTCCTCTTCGTGATCAACGCGATCATGCTGTCGCTGACCTCCTGGCTCTCCGGGGCGCTCGGCCTGGACTTCCACGTCGAGAGCTTCCTCTGGGACGCCGTGCTCGGCGCGCTGATCATCTCCGCGGTGGGCGTGGTGACCGACCTCGTCCTGCCCGACGGCAAGGAACGCCGATGAGCCTGCCCGCCCCCGTGGAGCACCAGATCCACACCGCCGACGGCCCGCTGCCCGGCCTGCTCTGGCTGCCGGAGGGCACCGAGGACGGCCGTCCGGTCCCCGGTCTCGTGGTCTTCCAGGAGATCTTCGGGCTCAACGAGTTCGTCCGGTCCCGCTGCGAAGACCTCGCGGCGCGGGGGTATGCGGTGCTCGCGCCGGCGGTCTACGCGCGTCTCGTCCCCCAGGGCGAGCAGGCCCCCGTGGTCGAGACGCCCGCCGACGCCGCGGGCGAGGACTTCATGCCCCGCGCCATGGAGCTCGTCGGCCAGGTTGACTGGGCCCAGGCGGTCCGCGACGGGCTGGCGGCCCGCGACGAGCTGGCGCGGATGGCCGGCGTGGACCAGGACGGCGTCGGTCTGCTCGGCTTCTGCTTCGGCGGCGGCCTGGCCTTCAATGTCGCCGCCTCGGCGGCCCAGGCCGGCGTGCCCGTGACCGCGCTGGTCTCCTACTACGGCTCGGCGCTGCCGGACCTGCTGGAGCTGGCCGGGTCCGTCGACTGCCCGAGCCTGCACCACTTCGGCACCTCGGACAGCTACATCCCGATGGACCAGGTCGAGAAGATCCGCGAGGCGGTCACCGCCGGCGGCAGCCGCGACCAGGTCCGCTTCGAGCTGCACGAGGGCGCCGACCACGCCTTCGACAATCCCCACCCGATGTTCCACCACGCGGAGGCGGGAGCCCGCGCGTGGGAGCAGACCGTCGCCTTCCTGTCCGAGGTCCTCCCTTCCGGGGTCCTCCCTTCCGGGGTCCTCCCTTCCGGGGTCCTCCCTTCCGGGGTCCTTCCTTCCGAGGCCCTCGCTTCCCCGACCATCCCTTCCGAAGTTCGACCTTCCGTGGACGGCAGGTAGCCTGACGTCCGGAGACCACCACCATCACGAGACGGCCCCGCCGGGGCCGTGAATGAAGGAGCCTTGCGTTGAGCGACGAGGAAGTCGCGCGGTCCGCCGCGCCGGAGAGCCCTGCCAGCCACGAGCCGCCGCAGCGGGACATCACCGACGGCGGTCCTGAGATGGTCCAGTTCCTGGCCGCCGACGGAACCCGGGTCCCGGTGACGGACGTGAACAGCCCCTATGCCGCATACCTGGAAGATCTTGACGGCGAGGCGATGAAGGGGATGCTGCGGGACCTGATCCTGGTGCGCCGCTTCGACGCCGAGGGCTTCGCGCTGCAGCGTCAGGGTGAGCTGGGGCTGTGGCCGAGCCTGCTGGGGCAGGAGGCTGCGCAGGTGGGCGCCGGGCGGGCGATGCGTCCGCAGGACTATGCCTTCCCCGGCTACCGCGAGCACGGCGTGGCCTGGTGCAAGGGCGTGGACCCGGAGAACCTGCTGGGCATGTTCCGCGGGGTCAACCACGGTGGCTGGGACTCCAACGAGAACAACTTCCACCTCTACACGATCGTCATCGGCAACCAGATGCTGCACGGCGTCGGCTACGCGATGGGTGTCCAGCGCGACGGCGACTACGCCACCGGCGACCCCGAGCGCGACACCGCGGTGATGGCCTTCACCGGTGACGGCGGCACGAGCCAGGGTGACTACAACGAGGCGCTGGTCTTCGCCGCGGTCGCCAACGCCCCGATCGTCTTCTTCGTGCAGAACAACCACTGGGCGATCTCCGAGCCCAACGACCGCCAGTTCGTCATCCCGCCCTACCGCCGGGCCGACGGCTTCGGCATGCCGGGCGTGCGGGTGGACGGCAACGACGTCCTCGCCTCGTATGCCGTGACCCGCGCGGCGCTCGAGCGCGCCCGGGGCGGGCAGGGGCCGACGCTGATCGAGGCCTTCACCTACCGGATGGGTGCGCACACGACCTCCGACGACCCGACGAAGTACCGCATCTCCGCCGAGGTCGACCTGTGGAAGGCCAAGGACCCGATCGACCGGATGAAGAAGTACCTCTCGGCCGAGGGGATCATCGACGAGGCCTGGGTCGAGGGGATCGAGACCGAGGCCGACGAGCTGGCCAAGCGGATCCGCCACGCCTGCCAGACGATGCCGAACCCGCCCCACGAGGAGATGTTCCAGCACGTCTACGTCGATGCTCACCCGCTGGTCGAGCGAGAGGCCGCCGAGTTCGCGGCCTACCACGCCGGGTTCGAGGACTGAGGGAGAGATTTCGATGACTGCAACGTCCAAAGCACAGCGCACCACGATCGCCAAGGCCCTCAACGCCGGCATGCGTGCCGCCATGGAGCGCGACCCCAAGGTCCTGCTCATGGGGGAGGACATCGGCAAGCTCGGTGGCGTCTTCCGGATCACCGAGGGGCTGCAGAAGGACTTCGGCGAGGACCGCGTCATCGACGCGCCCCTGGCCGAGGCCGGGATCATGGGCACCGCCGTCGGGCTGGCCCTGCGCGGCTACCGCCCGGTGGTGGAGATCCAGTTCGACGGCTTCGTCTACCCGGCCTTCGACCAGATCGTCAGCCAGGTCGCCAAGATGCACTACCGCTCCCTGGGCAAGCTCAAGCTGCCGATGGTCATCCGCATCCCCTACGGCGGCGGCATCGGCGCGGTCGAGCACCACTCGGAGTCCAACGAGTCCTACTTCGCCCACACCGCCGGCCTGCGGGTCGCCACGGTCTCCACGGCCGAGGACGCCTACTGGATGATGCAGCAGGCCATCGCCTCCGACGACCCGGTCGTGCTCTACGAGCCCAAGCGCCGCTACCACGAGCGTGGGGTGCTGGAGCTGACCGGCGCGACCCCCGACCTGGCCGACGCACCCCACGCCCTGGACGAGGCCGTGGTCCGCGCCGAGGGCAGCGACGTCACGGTGCTGACCTACGGTCCGATGGTCAAGGTGGCCCTGGCCGCCGCGCAGGCCTCCGAGCTGGAGGACGGCCCCTCGATCGAGGTCGTCGACCTGCGCTCGCTCTCGCCGCTGGACGTCGAGACGATCGAGGCCTCGGTCCGCAAGACCGGCCGGTGCATCACCCTGTCGGAGGCGCAGACCTTCTCCAGCATCACCGCCGAGCTGGCCGCGCACGTGCAGCGCCACTGCTTCTACGACCTCGAGGCGCCCGTCGTCCAGGTCGGTGGCTACAACATCCCCTACCCGCCCAGCCGGCACGAGGAGGTCTTCCTCCCCGACCTCGACCGCGTCCTGCACGCCGTCGACACCGTCCTGGCCTACTGACCCGACGCGACCCAAGGAGTCTTCGTGCCCGAGTTCAAGCTTCCGGACCCCGGTGAGGGCCTCGTCGAGGCCACCATCATCCAGTGGAAGGTCGCGGTCGGCGACACCGTCAAGACCAACGACATCGTCGTGGAGGTCGAGACCGCCAAGTCCCTCGTCGAGCTGCCGATCCCGTGGGACGGCACCGTGACCCAGATCCTGGCCCAGGAGGGTGACGAGGTCGAGGTCGGCACCCCGATCATCGTCATCGACAACGGCGACGGCGCCGGTGGTGACGGTCCCGCGACGGGCACCACCGCCGACGACACCGTGGACACCCCGGCCGAGGCGGGCATGGCCGCGCCCGGCGAGGTCGCGCCCGAGACCGGTTCTGGGGACGGCTCTGGGGAGGCACCCAAGCGGGAGGCCGTCCTCGTCGGCTACGGCGCCATCGAGACCGCGACGACCCGTCGCCGTCGTCGGGGCGGCCCGGCCGCCACGGAGGAGTCGGCCGAGGCGGCCGCCGCCCCGCGTCGGGCCAAGGCCAAGCCGCCGGTGCGCAAGTACGCCAAGGACAAGGGCGTCGACCTGACCCAGGTCACCCCCTCCCGCGAGGACGGCGTGGTCACCCGCGCCGACGTGGACGCCTTCCTCGCCGGTGGTGGAGCCGCTGGAGCTGGAGTGGCTGGCTCTGGAGCTGCTGGTGCGGGTGCGCCTGCCGCTGCTCCCTCGCCCCAGCCGGCCACCTCCGCCGGTGACGCGGGCGGCGCCCCCGGCGCCGCCGCATACCAGCACCCCTCCTTCGACCGCTCCGGCGAGCGCGAGGAGCGCGTCGACATCAAGGGCGTCACCAAGATGATGGCGCAGGCCATGGTGAGCTCGAAGTTCTCGGCACCGCACGTGACCGAGTTCATGACCGTCGACGTCAGCGCCACGATGGACCTGGTCGAGCGGCTCAAGAAGGACCGTTCGTTCGGCATGACCGACCTGAAGATCAGCCCGCTGCTGATCCTGGCCAAGGCCATGACCATCGCCGTGCGGCGCAACCCCGGCATCAACGCCGCGTGGGACGAGGAGGCGCAGCAGATCGTGCGCCGCAACTACGTCAACCTGGGGATCGCCGCCGCCACCCCGCGCGGCCTGATCGTGCCCAACATCAAGGACGCCGACCTGATGGACCTGCGGCAGCTCGCCGAGGCCCTGCAGGACCTCGTCTCGACCGCCAAGGCCGGCCGCACCCAGCCTGCGGACCAGAGCGGCGGCACGATCACGATCACCAACGTGGGCGTCTTCGGCGTCGACACCGGCACCCCGATCATCAACCCCGGCGAGTCCGCGATCGTCGCCTTCGGCGCGGTGCGGCGCATGCCGTGGGTCGTCGGGACCGGCGCGGACGAGCGCATCGAGCCGCGCTGGGTCACCCAGCTCGCGGTCTCGTTCGACCACCGCCTCGTCGACGGCGAGCTCGGCAGCAAGTTCCTGGCCGACGTGGCCCGGATCATGGAGGACCCGAGCCTGGCGCTGGTCTGGGGCTGACCGCTCCCGCTGGCTGACCGCTCCCGCCGGGGCTGACCGCTCCCGCCGGGGCCGGCCGCTCCCGCCGGGGCTGGCCGCTCCCGGCCAGGGCGCTGGTCCCGGCCCCCTCCCGGTGAACTCAGGGTTGTGCGGCGAAGTCGACGTTCTCGACGTGGATTTCGCCGCACAACCCTGAGTTCGTCCTGTGCCGGGAGGGTGAGTGGCCCCTGACCCAGGCGTAGGAGGGGAGAGGTGGGGACGCCGCATACCCTTGGACCCATGGCTCCCCGCCCCCGTCTGAAGGACCGCCTCTTCACGCTCTTGTGCACCGTGGCGGCCGCCGCGATCCTCATCGCCGGCTTCTCGCGCGGCAACACCAAGGTCGCGATCGGCGGGGCGCTGTTCTTCCTCGGATATGCCGTGCTCCACTCCGTCACGCGCCGACTCACCCCCGCAGCGCGGCTGGTCAGCGGGAGCGAGGCCGATGATGCGGAGCGGCTGGCGCAGTTCCGCGCGACCCGGCTCGCCGGGCAGGTGGCGCTGGGCGTGGCCGCGCTGGCGCTGGCGCTGGAGTTCGCGCTCCAGTGGGAGCCGGGCGTGTGGGTGGCCGGGGCGTGCCTGGTGGTCGTCGCGGCGTTCGTGGCCGGGCTGTGGGTGTTCAGCCGGCCGAAGGGTGTCTGACGGACGTCGGGAGCCGGACGGGCGGCTGGGCGCTCAGTTGCGCGCGACCTCGAGCAGGTCGTCGGCCCGCTCCCGCGCGGCGAGGGCGCCGGCCTCGATCGCCTGGGCGCTCTTGTGGAAGTCGCTGATCTCCATGCCGTCGATGACCGGGTCCAGGATCACGTCGGGACGGTAGAACGAGAGCCGGGCGTTGGTCAGCTGGGCCTGCATCACGTCGATCGAGCGGAAGACCTCCCGCAGCGCGGAGAGCCGGGCCCGCCGCCGCGCCGCGGACTCGTCCTCGGAGGGCAGCTCGTCGCGCACCAGCGGGGTGGCGTTGACCGCGATCACCCGCCGGGCCCCGAGGAAGAGCGCGCCGTCCACGGGCAGCTGGTTGAGGATGCCGCCGTCGACCATGAGCGCCCCGTCGATCTCCACGGGCTCGATCGCGCCGGGATAGGCCGTGGTGGCGCGGATGGCGGCATACAGGTCGCCCTGGCGGAAGTAGTGGATCTGCCCGTCGACCAGGTTGGTCGCGGTCAGCACCAGCGGCAGCTCCAGCTCGTCGAAGGTCGGGGGCAGGTGGTCGCGCAGCCACGCCTCGAAGGCCTTGGTGCTCAGCAGCCGCCCGCTCATCCGCCAGTCGATGAGCCGCCGCCACCGCACGTCGCGGGCGATCTCGTCCAGCTGCTCCGCGTCATACCCGGCCGCCACGAAGGCCCCGATCAGCCCGCCCATGCTCGTGCCGGCGACGACGTCGGGATGGATCCCCAGCTCGCCGAGCACCTGCATGACGCCCACGTGGCACAGCCCGCGCGCGCCCCCGCCGCCCAGCGCGAGGCCGAGGTGCGGCGCGGGTGGTCCGACGGGGAGGGGGTCGGGTGCGGGCATGGCTCAGGGGGTGAGCACGTAGGCGTCGAGCACGCGCCGGGCGAGGTCCTCGTCACCGACCACGTGGTATGCGGTCTCACCGGTCGGGCGACGGCCCGCGGCTCGCAGGGCGAGGGCGTGGGTCGAGAGCTGGATGGTGGTCGTGGCCTCCGCGTCGATCTCGGCCTGCGTGCGCTGGTCGCCCTCCTCGGCCTGGCCCGAGAAGAGCTCGTGACCCTGGGGGTTGCCTTCCTCGTCCGGCTCGGTGACGCGGATGCCGGCGCGGCCGGTGACCGGACCGGTCGACTCCAGGATGACCACGGTGCCGGGGTCGGGGCCGACCTCCTCGAGCACGATGCGTCCGAGGGCGTCCAGGACATGCTCGGTCCACTGACTGGCGCCGGCGCTGTCGAGCGAGCCGGGGCGGCCCACGGCCTCGCGCAGGTCCTGCTCGTGGACCCAGATGTCCATCAGGCGCAGCCGGGTGAGCTTGTCGAAGGGCATTTGGCCACCCATCGGGGCGCGGACGAGGGTGTCCTCGGTCAGGTCGGCGTCGTACATCGAGGCCGAGCGGATCTCCATCAGCCCGCGCAGCTCGGCGGTGAGCTCCTTGGGGTCGCGGTCGCGTCGGGCCTGGACGCCCTCCTCGATCCACACGCCGAACTCGTGGCGGACGTGCGCGGGGTTGCCGACCGTGATGGCTCGGGCGTCGAGTGCTGCCGGGCCCGCCGCCGGGTGCTCGGAGCCGGAGAGGTAGTCCTCGACGTGCACGACGTGGGCGAGGTGGTCGCGGGTCGTCCAGCCGGGGGTGCCGGTGGGCAGGTCCCAGTCCGACTCCCGGAGCCCGTCCGCGACGTCCGCGAACGAGGTCACGACGGCCCGGTAGGCCTCCACGAGGCTGGGCAGGTCGGACGGGGGAGAGGGATGCACGGCCATGCTCCTCAGGCTAGTGCTCAAGTCTGAACAGCAGGAGATGAGCCGCCTCGCTGCGTGGTGCGGACATGGCGAGAGCCGCCGCCCCGGAGGGAGCGGCGGCTCTCGGTGCCCGCATGAATGGGCTCTCGGTGCCCGCATGGAGTGGCCCGGCCGTCGGTACGGGGGCCAGGCGCGCCTGTCAGCCGGAGCAGGAGGCGAGGAACTCCTCCTGGGCTGCCCGAGAGTCGGTCACGTCGATCTCCGGGACCTCGATCTCGGGGTCGCTCGGGGTGACGTCCTCGTTCTCCAGGACGGCCGCAGAGGTCTCCACGAACGGTGCGTTGATGCGCTCGAGCAGGGCGGCCTGGTCGCCGGAGGCGTCCTCGCCGAGCCGCTCGATGCGCTGCTTGAGCAGGTTCACCTCGCCCCACGAGGCGGGGTCGCCCACGTCTCCGGCCTCGAGGGCGGTGCGGGCCTTGTCGGCACGCTCGGACAGGGGGACGCCCTTGGTCTGGAAGTAGTCGGCGCACACGGCGTCGGCCATCGGGGCGGCGTCGGCGCCGGCGGCACCGGTGGAGGCGGCGTCCTCGGAGGCACCCGCGTCGTCACCGGCAGCCCCGGTCGCCCCGGCGTCGTCGGTGGAGGCGGCGTCCTCGGAGGCGCCCGCGTCGTCACCCGAGCCCGCGTCCTGGGAGGCGGTGGTGTCGGTGGTCGGCGCGGTGGTGTCGTCCTCGGTGGAGCAGCCGGCCAGGGTCAGGCCCAGCACGAGGGCGGTCACGGTCAGGGTGGTGCGCTTCATCGTTGTCTTCTCTCTTCGTCTCGTCTTCGTTTCGTATCCGCGACTCGCGTCGCGGCTCCGCGACTCGCGTCGCGGACGCAGCGGACCGGGCACGAGACGAGGCGTCACGGGTCAGCGAGACTGGTCGGTGCAGCGGATTCCCCACGACCCGTCGCGCTGTGCGAACGTCGTCGTCCCCGGTGCTGCAACCGCCCAGTCTGTCAAACATCCGCTGGAAGTCCGAGTCGAGGCGCCACCTAGCATGGAGGGCATGTCGACGTCCGCTCCTTCCCGGCCCACCAGCGGGGCCCGTGACAGCGACGCCGCGGGCGCCCGGCTGGGCGGCTGGACCGTCCCCGCCGCCGTGCTGCTCGTGGCGCTCCTGGTCGCCGTCCCCGTGGCGGCCTTCTCCGGCGCCGCCGCCCCGCTGGCGCTGGGGGACGCCGGTCCCGTCGTGCGCTGGGGCCTGGCGCTGGTCGGCGTCGTCCACGACGTCATGGCCGCCCTGACCGTCGGCCTGCTCTTCGTCGCCGCCTTCCTGGTCCCCGAGCACCGGACCACCGACCGGCGCGGGACCGCCGCCCGCGCGGCCGCCGTCGCCGCCGGGGTCTGGGCCCTGGCCGCCCTGGTCATCCTCTACCTGACCTTCGCCGAGCTGGCCGGTTTCCCGCCGAGCACCCCGGGCTACCTGGGCCAGCTGCTGGAGAACCTGTGGCCACTCGAGCTCATGCGGCTCCTGCTCATCGAGCTGCTGATGATCGTCGCGCTCGTCCCGCTCGCGCTCTGGGCCCGCACCCGCGTCTCCCTGGCCTGGGCCACCGCCCTGGCGGTCGCCGCCCTGATCCCGCTCGCCTTCACCGGGCACTCGGCCGGCACCTACGGCCACGACACCGCGGTCAACGCCCTGGCCCTGCACCTGATCGGCATCACCGTCTGGGTGGGCGGCCTCCTGGCGATCGCCGTGCTGATGCCGGTCCTGGGCAAGGCCCTGCCCGCCACCGTCGCCCGCTTCTCCACCGTCGCCGGATGGTGCTTCGCGATCGTGGGCATCTCTGGCGTCCTCTTCAGCACCATCACCGTGCAGGACCTGGAGGGCCTCTCCACCGCCTACGGCACGATCCTGCTGCTCAAGGTGGCGCTCCTGCTCGTGCTCGGCGTGGCCGGCTGGCTGCAGCGCCGCACCATCGTGGCCAAGGGCGTCGACAGCCCCCGCCGCTTCGCCCGCCTCGCCCTGGGCGAGCTGGTCGTGATGGGCCTGCTGGTCGGCCTCGGGGTCGTCCTGTCCCGCACCCCGCCGCCGGTGCCCGAGGTGGAGCCCCGCGACAGCGCCACCAACCTGACCGGCTATCCCATGCCCGAGGCCTGGTCCTGGGAGAACATGCTCACCGTCTGGCGGATCGAGTGGCTCTTCACCTTCACCGCCCTGACCATGATCGGCCTCTACGTCTGGGCGATGGTCCGCCTGCACCGCCGCGGCGACTCGTGGCCCGTCGGTCGGCTCATCCTGTGGGTGCTGGGCTGGGCGGTCTTCGTCTACACCACCAGCGGGGCGCCCGGCGTCTACGGCCGGGTGATGTTCAGCCTCCACATGGTCATGCACATGTCCCTCATGATGGCGGTGCCGATCCTGCTCGTCCCCGCCCAGGCCATGACCCTCGCGCTGCGGGCCCTGCCCGCCCGCCGCGACAAGACCCTCGGCCCGCGCGAGGTGCTCCTCGGCTTCGCCCACTCCGGCTGGGCGAAGTTCATCAGCAATCCCGTCGTGGCCGGCGCCATCTTCTTCGGCAGCCTGGTGACCTTCTACTGGAGCGGCATGCTCGCCTGGGCGCTGAGCACCCACGCCGGGCACCTGTTCATGGTCGTCCACTTCACCCTGTCCGGCTATGCCTTCGTCTGGTCCCTCGTCGGTCAGGACCCCGGCCCGCCCAAGTGGCCGGCCCCGCTGCGGGTCATCGTGCTGCTGGCCACCCTCGCCGGGCACGCCTTCTTCGGCCTGGCCCTCATGCAGGGCACCTGGCTGCTGGCCCCCGAGTTCTTCAAGACGCTCGCCCTGCCCTACGTCCCCGACCTGCTCGCCGACCAGCAGCTCGGCGGCACCATCGCCTGGGGCATCGGTGAGCTGCCCACCGTGGTCCTCATGCTCATGGTCGCCGTCGACTGGATGCGCCGGGACGAGCGCGAGGCCCGCCGCTCGGACCGCCAGGCCGACCGCGACGACGACGCCGCCCTCGCCGCCTACAACGCGCGCCTGGCCGACATGGCCGCCCGCACCAGGAGGAACTCATGAAGATCGCCGTCATCCAGCTCGCCTACGGCGACGGGGACACCGAGTCGCTGCCCGAGCGGGTCGCCCGCGTCGCCGACCTCGCCGCCACCCACGGTGCCGGCCACGACCTGGTCGTCCTGCCCGAGCTGTGGACCGCCGGCTGCTTCGCCGTCGACGACTGGGCCGACCGGGCCCTGACCATCCCCGAAGGCGGGATCCCCGAGGCCCTCGAGCCCCTCGCCGAGGTGACGCGCAGGATCGGTGCGGTGCTGCATACCGGATCGGTCGTCGAGCGGAGCGAGGACGCGGGACCGGAGGGACGTCACCTCTGGAACACCTCCCTCGTCCTCGATCCGGAGGGTATGCGGCTCGCCACCTATCGCAAGATCCACCGCTTCGGCTTCGGGCAGGGGGAGCCGAAGCACATGGAGGCCGGCGACGAGCTGGTGATCGGTGAGTTTCCGGCGCCCGCGGACGGGCTGACCGTCGGCCTGTCGACCTGCTACGACCTGCGCTTCCCCGAGCTCTACCGCGCCCAGCTGGACGAGGGCGCCGAGATGTTCGTCATCCCGGCGGCGTGGCCGGCCCCGCGCGTGGAGGCGTGGCGGCTGCTGCTGCGCGCCCGGGCGGTGGAGAACCAGTGCTTCGTCGTCGCGTGCAACACCGCCGGGACCCACGCGGGCCAGCAGATGGGCGGCTTCAGCGTCGTCATCGACCCGTGGGGGACGGTGCTCGCCGAGGCCGGGACCGAGCAGGAGGTGCTGTCGGTGCAGATCGACCCCGGGGCGGTGGCGGAGGCGCGCGAGAGGTTCCCGGTGCTGGCCGATCGACGCCTCTGACACATTTTCAACAGGCCGATCAACCGTCACTCCACTACCGTTCTGCCTGACAACGACGGAAAGGGCCCCATCATGGGAATCGGTCTTGGAATCTTCCTGCTGGTCATCGGCGCCATCGCGGCCTTCGCGATCGGTCCGGACCGCATCGAAGGTGTCAACCTGCAGACGATCGGCTACATCCTCATGGGTGGTGGTGTGCTCTCCCTGCTGCTCGGCCTGGTGATGAACACCCAGCGCACCAACACCTCGCACACCGAGGTCGTCGACCGCCACAGCGACGCCGACGTGCGTCACCGCGGCGACGGCGTCTGAGCTGACGGCGTCTGAGCGAGCGGGACGGCCTCCGGGCCGACGCAGAACCTGCCGGAGCGCGCTCCGGAGCCCGAGGCTGGACCGCACGTCGGTCCAGCCTCGTGCCGTAGCATCGGCACGTCCGCGCACCACCCCCGATCTGCTCGCGAAGGCCGCCGCATGACCGTTGACGACGCGACCCCCGAGGGGGAGCGTGCGCTGTCGTCAGCGTCGGAGCCGGCGGCCTCGCAGTCGGCGTCGGCGCGACCGGGGACCGCGGCCTACCGTTTCGCCCGGGTCAGGGACCGGGTCCACGGCCTGCTGCCCACGTGGGTGCGCCGGATCGTGCCGGCGACGGCGATCGGGTTCGCCGCACTCAGCTCGTTCACCTATGCGGTCGACCTGGTGCTGCTGTCGCTGGGGCACACGGTCCTGGACCTGCCCTACCCGGTGGCGGTCACGATCGGCTATGTCGTGGCCTTCTCGTTGGCGTTCGTGCTCAACCGGTGGCTGAACTTCCAGTCCGACGGCCACGTGGGGAAGCAGACCGGGCGTTATGTGCTCTCGGTCGTGGCCAACTATGCCTTCTTCATCCTGCTGCTGGCCTCCACCCTGGAGGCGCTGGGCGTGCACTTCCTGGTCGCCCGCCTGGTCGCGGGGGCCTGCGAGGCGATCTTCATGTACACGATGATGAAGCTCTTCGTCTTCCGTCAGCGCCGCTACCGCTGAGCGCTCGCCGACGCACTGCCCCCCACCGGCAGACCGTGTCGCCGGTGGGGGCAGAGTGTGTTCCCGGTGGGGAGCAGACCGTGTCGCCGGTCGGGGTTTAGAAGGCGTCCTCGGGCAGGTCCATGATCGAGGTGTCGACCGCGGTGATGGTGCGGCGGTCGGCGCCGAGGCGGGGGAGGACCTCGCCGGCGAAGAAGCGCGCGGCGGCGATCTTTCCCTGCAGGTATGCGGCGCTCGTCCCGGCACCGCTCACGCCCGGCTCGCCGGAGGTCTGTAGGCGGGTGGCGACCTCGGCCTGGCGCAGCAGCAGCCAGGCGATGACCAGGTCGCCGGCGGCCAGCAGCAGGCGCGAGGTGCTCAGGCCGACCGCGTAGATCTCCTTGGGCTCGCCCTGGGAGGCGATCGCCTTGCCGTTGAGGAACTCGACCATGGCGTTGACCTCACCCAGCGCCTTGCCGACGGCGGCGCGGACATCACCCAGGCCGTCGTCGGCCTGGGCCGACACGGTGCTCAGGATCTGCTGAGCCACATACCCCAGAGCCGTGCCCTTGTCCCGCAGGATCTTGCGGAAGAAGAAGTCCATGCCCTGGATGGCGGTCGTGCCCTCGTAGAGGGAGTCGATCTTGGCGTCGCGGACGTACTGCTCCAGCGGGTAGTCCTGGAGGAAGCCGGAGCCGCCGAAGGTCTGCAGGGACTCGGTGCCCAGCAGCACCCAGGCGCGCTCGGAGCCGCAGCCCTTGACCAGCGGCAGGAGCAGGTCGTTGACCCGGGCGGCGAGCGCGGCGGGGCTGTCGGCCTCGACCTCCTCGTGGCCGGTGCTCTCCTGGGCCGCCATGACGGTGTCCTGGAAGCTGGCGGTGTAGAGCATCAGCGCGCGCAGGCCCTCGGCGTAGGACTTCTGCAGCATGAGGCTGCGGCGCACGTCGGGGTGGTGGGTGATGGTGACGCGCGGCGCGGTCTTGTCGGTCATCTGGGTCAGGTCGGCGCCCTGGACGCGCTCCTTGGCGTAGTCGAGGGCGTTGAGGTAGCCGGTCGACAGGGTCGCGATGGCCTTCGTCCCCACGAGCATGCGGGCGTGCTCGATGATGCGGAACATCTGGGCGATGCCGTCGTGGACCTCGCCGAGCAGGTAGCCGACGGCCGGGTTGTCCTCGTCCTCGCCGAAGCGCAGCTCGCAGGTGGTGGAGACCTTCAGGCCCATCTTGTGCTCGATGTTGGCGACCTGGACGCCGTTCTTCTCGCCGAGCTCGCCGGTCTCCAGGTCCAGGATGTGGCGGTCGCTGACCACGAAGAGGGACAGGCCCTTGGTGCCCGGGCCGCCGCCCTCGGGGCGGGCGAGGACGAAGTGGATGACGTTGTCGTAGAAGGGGGCCACGCCGCTGGTGATGAAGCGCTTGACGCCCTCGAGGTGCCAGGTGCCGTCGCCGGCCTTGTGCGCCTTGGTGCGGCCGGCGCCGACGTCGGAGCCGGCGTCGGGCTCGGTGAGGACCATCGTGGCGCCCCAGTGCTTGTCGACCATGAGCTGGGCGATCTGCTGCTGCTCGGGCGTGCCCAGGTGGTAGAGCACGTTGGAGAAGGTGAAGCCCGCGGCGAACATCTTCACGGCCGGGTTGGCGCCGAGGACCAGCTCGTTCATCGCCCAGGTCAGCGACGGGGGAGCCTGCGTGCCGCCCAGGCCGGCAGCGATCTCCAGGCGCCACCACTCGTTGTCGACCCACGCGGCGTAGGAGTCCTGGAAGGACTGCGGCATCGTCACCGTGCCGGTCGAGGGGTCGAAGACAGGCGGGGTGCGGTCGGACTCCAGCAGCGAGGAGCCGATCGGCCCCTCGGCCAGGCCGGCGACCTGGCGCAGGACGTCCTTGGCGGTGTCGGTGTCGATCTCCGAGAAGGGGCCAGAGCCCAGGATCTCGCCCCGCTCGAGGACGTCGAAGAGGGTGAACTCGATGTCGCGCACGTTGCTGCGGTAGTGGCTCACGTGAGTCGCCTGGCCTTTCAGGTATGTGATACTCGGCGTACTTGTTTCTCTGGAGTAATCTTCGCCCACGACAGGGGGTCGTGGCAAGGCCTGCGGGCAAGGGCACTTGACGTTGCGTCCGGCACGATAGGCTCCGGCCATGTCAGCCGCCTCGTCCTCCGCCGCACGAGTGCTCGTCGTCGCCCCCGACAAGTTCCGCGGGAGCCTCACCGCTCCCGAGGTCGTCGAGGCCGTGCGTGCGGGCGCCGAGCCCGCCGGCTGGGAGATCGTCCCCCTGCCGATGGCCGACGGTGGCGAGGGGATGCTGGACGCCTTCGGGGGCGCCAACCGCACCTCCACGGTCACCGGACCGGGCGGGACGCCGGTGGAGGCGCAGTGGCGGTTGGGGGAGGACGGCGTGGCCGTGATCGAGTCCGCCAGCGCCTCCGGCCTGGTGCTGGCCGGCGGGGCCGAGGGCAACGACCCGATCGCCGCGACCAGTTATGGCACCGGCGAGCTCATCGCCGAGGCCGTGGAGTCCGGTGCCACCCGCGTGATCGTCGGGCTCGGCGGCTCGGCCATGTCCGACGGCGGGCTGGGTGCCGTGGAGGCCGTCCTGGAGCGCCTCGGCGGTCAGCGCCCCGGCGACCGCGACGTCGAGCTGCTGGCCGCCTGCGACGTGCAGACCGTCTTCACCGACGCGGCCAAGGTCTTCGGTCCCCAGAAGGGTGCCTCGCCCGAGCAGGTCGTCGAGCTCACCGAGCGCCTGCAGGGTCTCCAGGACCGCTACCGCGACGAGCACGGGGTCGACCTGACCGGCGTGGAGGGCGGCGGCGCGGCCGGTGGCCTGGGCGGCGGTCTCGTCGTCCTCGGCGGGCGGCTCATGCCGGGCCTGCAGCTGGTGGCCGAGCAGGTCGGCCTGGCCGACGCGCTCTCCCGGGCCGACGCGGTCGTCACCGGCGAGGGAGCGCTGGACGCCGAGTCCTTCAACGGCAAGGTCGTCGGTGGCGTGCTGGACGCGGCCAAGGCGCAGGGGCGCCGCATACCCGTCATCGCGCTCGCCGGAGTGGTCCGCGACGACGCCCACCAGGAGCGGTTGGGCGAGCTGACGGCCGTCTCGCTGTCGGACGAGTTCGGCGCGGACGCCTCCTGGAACGACACCGCCGGGTGCATCACCCGCGCGGTGCAGGCCCACCTGCCCTCCTGACCGAGGCGACCCGCGTCCCGACCAGGCGTTGGCCACGATCAAGCGTCGGCCACGATCAAGCGTCAGCCACGATCCGGCTGGTGGTTCCTCGCCGCGCCGACCCCCCTCTGGCGCCAGGGGCGTCCATGCAGGATGATTCCGCCTATGACTGCGACGTCGAAGAAGACCCGGGCCCTGGTCGCCGCGCTGGCCACCGCCGGCCTCCTGGCCGGCTGCAACGCGGGGGCGGGGACCACGACGCCATCCCCGGACGCGAGCGCGCCCGCCGGCGGCGGCGCCCCCGGTGACGCTACTGGCGGCAGCACCGAGGACGCCGGGTCGACCGGTGGGGCCGGGGGCACCGACGGTGGGGCGGAGGGCAGCGACGAGAGCGTGCGCGTCGGCCTGGTCGCCGAGCCCGCGAGCCTGGACTTCACCACCACCGACGGCGCGGCCATCCCGCAGCTGCTCCTGGACAACGTCTACGAGACCCTCGTGACCGTCGACGTGGAGAGCGGCGAGATCGTGGGCGCGCTCGCCAGCGACTGGGAGGTCAGCGACGACAACCTGACCTACACCTTCACGCTCAAGGACGGCGTGAAGTTCAGCAACGGGGCCGACTTCACCGCCGAGGACGCCAAGTTCTCCCTGGAGCGGGTCAGCTCCGACGCGTGGACGATCAGCCTGAAGTCCCAGCTGGACGTCATCGAGTCGGTGGAGGCCAAGGACGACACCACCCTGGTCGTCACCCTCAAGCAGCCCAGCAACGCCTTCCTCCACGCCATCACCACCCACGTCGGGGCGATGTTCGACACCGAGGGCGTGGACAACCTGGCCGAGGAGGCCATCGGCACCGGCCCCTACACCTTCGTCAGCTGGGACCGCGGCTCCAAGATCACCCTGGAACGCAACGAGGACTACCACGGCGACGCGCCCTACTTCGGCGGCGTCGAGATGTTCTACTTCCGCGACGCCAACGCGCTCAACAACGCGATGCTCACCGACAGCATCGACGTCGTCTCCACCGTGCAGGCCCCGGAGTCGCTGGCCGAGTTCGAGGGTGGCGACTACCAGATCGTCGAGGGCACCACCAACGGCGAGATCGTGCTGTCGATGAACCAGTCCGAGGGCAAGCCGCTGGCCGACAAGAAACTGCGCCAGGCGGTCCGCCACGCGATCGACCACCAGACCCTGATGGACACCTGCTGGGCCGGCCGCGGCCAGCTCATCGGCTCGATGGCCCCGCCCACCGACCCGTGGTTCGAGGACCGCACCGGCGACTATCCCTTCGACCTGGAGAAGGCCAAGTCCCTCATCGCCGAGGCCGGCGCCGAGGGCCAGGAGCTGCGCCTGCGCCTGCCCGCCCTGCCCTACGCCCAGAGCTGCGGGCCGGTCGTGGAGTCGATGCTGGAGGATGCCGGCCTGGCGATCACCATCGACGAGCTGGAGTTCCCCGCCGCCTGGCTGGAGACCGTCTTCACCAACAAGGACTTCGACATGTCGATCGTGGCGCACGTCGAGCCGCGGGACATGGCCAACGTCTTCGGCAACCCGGACTACTACACGACCTACGGCACCGAGGAGGTCCAGAAGCTCTTCCAGGAGGCCGACACCGGCACCGCCGAGGAGCAGGTCGCCAAGCTGAAGGAGGCCGCCGCCCTCATCAGCGAGGACGCCGCCGCCGACTTCCTCTTCCTGCTGCCCAACCTCATGGTCTCCGACCCGGACATCACCGGGCTGCCGACCAACGCCATCACTCCGTCCTTCAACCTGGCCCGCCTGGCGCGCGGCTGACCCCGGGCCAGGGCGACACCCGCACCCGGTCGAGACACCGCATACCCGATGCTGCTCCGTCTGCTCCACCGCACGTTGGTCTTCGTGCTGAGCGTGCTGGTGGCCTCGGTGGTGGTCTTCGGCTTCATGCGGGTGCTGCCCGGTGACCCGGCGCGCGTGGCGCTGGGCATCAACGCCTCGGACGCGGCCGTGGCCCAGCTGCGCGAGCAGTTCGGGCTGGACCGTCCGGTGGTGGTGCAATATCTCGACTGGATGCGTGGGCTGGTCACCCTCGACCCGGGCATCGAGTTCATCTCCAAGGCGCAGATCGGCCCGCAGATCGCCGACCGGCTGCAGGTCACGATGTGGCTGGTGGTGACCTCGATGGTGCTGGCGCTGGTGATCGCGCTGCCGATCGGGGTATGGATGGCGCTGCGGCACCGGCACCCCGACGGGGTGGTGCTGACCGCGCTGTCGCAGCTGGGCATCGCGATCCCGGCCTTCCTGGCCGGCATCCTGCTCATCTCGGTCTTCGCGGTGCGGCTGCGCTGGGTGCCTTCCGGCGGGTGGGTCGTGCCCGGCGCCGATCCCGTCGGCTTCCTGAAGCGGCTGGCGCTGCCCTCGATCTCGCTGGCGCTGGTGCAGGCCGCGGTGCTGGCGCGCTACGTCCGCTCGGCGATCCTGGATGTGCTGCGCGAGGACTATCTGCGCACGGCCCGGGCCAAGGGGCTGCGACCGCTGCAGGCCCTGTGGCGGCACGGCTTCCGCAACGCCGCGGTGCCGGTCGTGACGGTGCTGGGCCTCCAGCTGGCCACCCTGCTCATCGGCGCCGTCGTCATCGAGCGGGTCTTCGTCATCCCCGGGCTGGGCTCGCTGCTGCTCGACTCGGTCGCCAAGCGTGAGCTGCTCACCGTGCAGGCCGTGGTGATGGTGCTGGTCGTGGCGGTGCTGCTGATCAACTGGCTGGTCGACACGCTCTACCTGATCATCGACCCGAGGCTGCGGACGGGGGCGCGATGAGCGAGGCCATCCAGGGCGCGCCGGCCGACGTCGCGACCGGCGCGGAGGTGTCTGCCCGTCGCGGGCGGGCGCTGAACCCTTCGTTGATCATCGGCGGCGGGATCGTGCTGGCGATCGTCGCGCTGGCGCTGATCTCCTACGTGTGGACGCCCTACCAGCCGATGCGCGTGCTGCCCACCGAGCCCTACCAGACCCCCAACGCCGAGCACTGGCTCGGCACCGACAAGCTGCGGCGCGACGTCTTCACCCAGATCCTGGTCGGCGCGCGGACGACGCTCTTCGTCGGGCTGGTCGCGGTGGGGGTAGCCACGTTGGTCGGGGTCCCGATCGGGATCCTGGCCGCGATGTCGCCGGGCTGGCTGGGGCAGCTGGTGATGCGCTCCAACGACGTGCTGCTGGCCTTCCCCGCGCTGCTGCTGGCGATCATGTTCGCCGCGCTCTACGGGGGGTCGACGCGGGTGGCGATGATCGCGATCGGGATCGCCACCATCCCGGCCTTCGCCCGGATCACCCGCTCGGGCGCGCTGGGGGTGATGAGCTCCGAGTATGTGGTGGCCGCGCGGGCCGCCGGACGCTCACCGCTGGCCATCGCCTGGCGTCACGTGCTGCCCAACGTGGCCGGGCTGATCATCGTGCAGGCCTCGGTGTCCTTCGCGATCGCGATCCTGGCCGAGGCGGCGCTGGCCTACCTGGGGCTGGGGACCCCGACCGGGCAGGCGTCCTGGGGGCGGATGCTCTACGAGGCCCAGACCACCCTGCGCTCCGCGCCCCACCTGGCCGTCATCCCCGGGGCCGCGATCGCCCTGTCGGTGCTGGCCTTCAACCTCTTCGGGGACGGGCTGCGCGACTGGCTCGACCCCAAGCTGGAGGACCGGTGAGCGGTCGGTGAGCGGCCAGGTGAGTGGCCAGGTGAGTGCGCGATGAGCGCCCAGGTGAGGGAGCCGGGAGGCGAGGACGTGCGCCCGGGTGCGATGCCGCATACCGACAGGACGGTGCTGCGCGTCGAGGACCTGGACGTGCGGACCGGGAGCGTCCAGCTGCTCAAGGACGTGACCTTCTCCATCGACCGGGGCGAGCGCGTCGGGCTGATCGGCGAGTCCGGGTCGGGCAAGTCGTTGACCGCGCTGGCGGTGATGGGGCTGCTCGGGGAGGGCCTGCGCGCCTCGGGCGAGGTGTGGCTGTCGGGGCGCTCGCCGGCCACCAACAACCTGCTCACGATGCCTGAGCGGCGGCTCGCGCGGCTGCGCGGGGACTCGATGTCGATGGTCTTCCAGGAGCCGATGACCGCGCTGAACCCCACGATGCGGGTCGGGGCGCAGGTCGCGGAGGTCATGCTGATCCATCGCTCACGACCCAAGGGGCAGGTGCGGCCGCGGGTGCTGGAGCTGCTCGACCAGGTCGGGCTGCCCGACCCGGAGCACATCGCCCGGGCCTATCCGCACGAGCTCTCCGGCGGGCAGCGGCAGCGGGTCGTGCTGGCGATCGCGCTGGCCAACGACCCCAACCTGCTCATCTGCGACGAGCCGACCACCGCGCTGGACGTGACGGTGCAGGCGACCGTGCTCGACCTGGTCGTGCGCGGTGTCGAGGAGCGTGACGCGGCGATGCTCTTCATCACCCACGACCTGGCCGTCGTCGCGACCGTGTGCGAGCGGGTGCTGGTGATGTACGGCGGCCGGATCGTCGAGGCCGGGCCCGTCGCGGAGGTCTTCGCGGACCCGCGCCACCGCTATACGCAGGGTCTGATCGCGGCCAGCGACCTGATGGGTGCCGACGGGCACCGTGGGCGGGCGGCGCTGCCCACCATCCCCGGGACCGTGCCGCCGGCCGGGCGCTTCCCCGAGGGTTGCGTCTTCCGCAACCGGTGCGAGCACGCCACGCAGCAGTGCGCAGCCCTGCCCCCGTGGACGCCGCGGGGCGAGCATCCGGCTGGCCCGAAGGCCTCCGGCCATGCCTGCTTCCACCCGGCGGGAGGTGGCGTGGATGAGTGATGCTGGCCCCGGTGGGGTGGCCGTCGAGCTGCGCAGTGTGAACCGCGACTTCCGGCGGCGGCGCACGTCCCTGCGCTCGCCGGCGCCGGTGGTGCGGGCGGTGCAGGACGTGAGTCTGGAGATCCCGCGCGGGGAGCGCTTCGGTCTGGTGGGGGAGTCGGGGTCCGGCAAGTCCACGTTGCTGCGGATGATCTGCGGGCTGGACCGACCGACCTCCGGCGAGGTGTATGTGGAAGGTCGCCCCGTGCACGACCAGTCACCTCGGTCGTTGGGCTGGCTGCGCGAACGGTTGCAGCTGGTCTTCCAGGACCCGATGAGCAGCCTGGACCCGCGGATGCGGGTGCGGGACATCGTGGCCGAGCCCCTGGTGGCGCAGGGGCACCGGGAGGGGCGGCACGAGCGGGTCGTCGAGCTGCTGGAGCGGGTCGGCCTCTCGGCGGAGGCGGCGGACCGCTATCCGCACCAGTTCTCCGGCGGTCAGCGGCAGCGGATCTCGGTGGCGCGTGCCTTGGCGCCGGGGCCGAGCATCCTGGTGGCCGACGAGCCGGTGTCCGCGCTGGACGTGTCCGTGCGGGCCCAGGTGCTCAACCTCATCGACGAGGTGGTCGAGGAGTTCGGGCTGACCCTGATCTTCGTCAGCCACGACCTGTCGGTGGTGCGGCACGTCTGCGACCGGATCGCCGTCATGCAGCAGGGTCGGATCGTGGAGGTCGGGGCGACGGAGGAGCTCTTCGCCGCGCCGCAGCACGACTACACCAGGTCGCTGCTCGCGGCCATCCCCGAGCTGCACTCCGCGCTCGCCGGGCGCACCGCCGAAGATCTCGCCGCGGGCGTGAGCGTCGACCCGACCACCTGACCGGCCCACCCCCCTCAACCCGACCGAGCGCGGCGTGTGGTTGCTCCCGACCTGACCGAGCGCGGCGTGTGGTTGCCCTGCGGCCACCGGGCGAGGTGAATGGTTGCCCGGGCCCGGAGCCAGGGCACGCCGCGCACAATAGGACCATGAGCACTTGGAGCGCAGGGCCGCGCAACCACCTCACCGATGTCGCCGGACTCGCGGTGGGGCACCACCAGCGGACAGGCGACGGATGGCTGACCGGCACGACGGTCGTCCTGGCCCCGCCGGACGGCGCAGTCGGCGGGGCGGACGTCAGGGGCGGCGGGCCAGGCACACGGGAGACCGACCTGCTCGATCCCCGCAACATGGTCGAGCGGGTGCACGCGGTCGTGCTCAGCGGCGGGTCGGCCTTCGGGCTGGGTTCGGCCGACGGAGTGATGCGCACGCTCTACGCCGAGCAGCGCGGGCTGCAGATGGGTCAACCGGGGCAGGTCGTGCCGATCGTGCCGGGCGCGGTCGTCTTCGACCTCGGCAGGGGCGGCAACTTCTCCGCGACGCCTGACGCTGCGTTCGGTGAGAATGCCTGCCGAGCAGCGATTCTGGGCGAGTCGGGCGAGGCTGACGAAGGGCTCCGGCTTGGTTCGGTGGGTGCCGGGACCGGGACGCAGGCGGGAGGTCTGCGCGGTGGGATCGGGTCTGCGAGTGCGGTTCTGGAGACTGAGTGCGGTGCCGTCACCATCGCGGCACTGGTGGTGGTGAATGCGGTGGGATCCACGGTGGACCCGGAGACGGGAGAGCTGTGGGGTGCCCGGCACCTGATCGAGGCGGACGTGAACGGCATACCTGGTTGGCCCGAGGGACGGATGCCTGGACTGCCTGACCAGGCCGATCTCGAAGCGGCGCGACAGGCGGCCCAGGAGGCCAATGCGACCAGCGCGGTCCCGCGCACCCTGGCGACGACCATCGGCGTGGTGGCCACCGATGCCACATTGACCGAGTCGCAGTGCGCCCGGATCGCAGGGTCGGGGCACGACGGGATGGCGCGGGCGATCAACCCGATCCACACGATGTTCGACGGTGACACCTTGTTCGGGCTGTCGACGCACACGGCCCCGGCTCCGGACGCCTTCGCCTTCCACCAGCTGCTGCACGCGGCCGGGGAGGTCGTGACGCGGTCCATCGTGCGAGCGATGCTGGCGGCCGAGACGGTGGGCACTCCCGCCGGGACCTGGCGGTGCTATCGGGACGCGTTCCCGAGCGCTGTCGGCTGAGCAACCACACGGCACATCCGGTGGGAGTGCCCAGCAACCATTCGACGCGCCCGGTCGGGGTGGGTGCGGGGCGGGTCAGGTCAGGTCAGGGGGTGGTCCAGGTGCCGTCGGCGACGTCGCGGGCGAAGGCCTCGATGAGCAGCTGGCTGCCCTCGGGGGCGCCGAGGGAGCCGGCGGCGACCTGAGCCTCGATCTCGGCGCGTGCCTGCTTGACGCCGGGCGAACGCCGCAGGGCCTCCATCACGCTGGCCTCGGTGAGGGCCCACAGCCAGGAGCGCTGCTGGTCGGCGCGGCGCTGGGTCAGCGAGCCGGCCTCCTCCAGCTTCTGGCGGTGCTCCAGCACCGCCTCCCACACCTCGTCCAGCCCCGCGCCGGTGTAGGCGCTGCAGGTCAGCACAGGCGGGGTCTTGGCCGAGTCGCCGGTCATCATCCGCATCGCGCCCCGCAGCTCGCGGGCGTAGACCCGGGCGGCGCCCTCGTTGTCGCCGTCGGCCTTGTTGACCGCGACCACGTCCACCCGCTCCAGGATCCCCCGCTTGATCCCCTGCAGCTGGTCGCCGCTGCGGGCCAGGCCGAGCATCAGGAAGGTGTCCACCATCTCCGAGACCGCGACCTCGGACTGCCCGACGCCGACGGTCTCGACCAGGACCACGTCATAGCCGGCGGCCTCCAGGACCAGCATCGACTCCCGCGTCGCCCGCGCCACGCCGCCCAGGTGCCCCCCGGAGGGCGAGGGGCGCACGAAGGCGCCGTCGCTGGTGGCCAGCGCCCCCATCCGCGTCCGGTCGCCCAGGATGCTGCCGCCGGTGCGGGTCGAGCTGGGGTCGACCGCGACGACGGCGACGCGGTGCCCCTTCTCGATCAGCCGGACGCCCATCGCGTCGATGAAGGTCGACTTCCCCGCACCAGGCACGCCCGAGACCCCGACCCGGATCGCCCTGCCGGTGTGCGGCACGAGCAGCTCCAGCAGCGCGCGGGCGCGCTGGCGGTGCGCCTGGTGGGAGGACTCGACGAGGGTGATCGCCCGGGACACGTGCAGGCGTGACCCGGCGATCACCCTCTCGGCGAGCTCGGCGACGTCCAGCTCAGGCATGGACGCCGAGGCGCTCGATCAACTTCTCCAGCAGGCCGACCGCGGCCTTGGTGATGACGGTGCCCGGCGGGAAGATCGCGTCCGCCCCGGCCTCCCGGAGCTCGGCGAAGTCCTGCTCCGGGATGACACCGCCGACGACGATCATCAGGTCCTCCAGGCCGGCCTTGTCCAGCTCCTCGCGCAGCGCCGGCACCAGCGTGAGGTGCCCCGCGGCGAGCGAGGAGACGCCGACGATGTGCACGTCCGCCTCGAGGGCCTGACGCGCCACCTCCTCGGGGGTCTGGAACAGCGGGCCCACGTCGACGTCGAAACCGAGGTCGGCGAAGGCCGTGGCGATGACCTTCTGCCCTCGGTCGTGGCCGTCCTGGCCCATCTTGGCCACGAGGATGCGTGGGCGCCGACCCTGCTCCTGCTCGAACTTCTCGACCAGCTCCTGCACCTGCACGACGTCCTCCACGCCGGCCACCTCCTTGGCGTAGACCCCGCTGATCGTGCGGATCTGCGCGGTATAGCGGTCGAAGACCTTCTCCATCGCGTCCGACATCTCCCCGACGGTGGCCATCGAGCGGGCGGCGTCGATCGCCAGGGCGAGGAGGTTGTTCTCCGGGGTATGCCGTGCCGCACCTTCGGAGAGACGGCGCAGCGCCTCCTGGGTCCGGTCCTCGTCACGCTCCTCGCGAAGACGCCGCAGCTTCTCGATCTGGGCGGCGCGCACGGAGGCGTTGTCGACCTTGAGCACCTCGAAGGGCTCCTCGCCCTCGACCTGGTACTTGTTGACGCCGATGACCGGCTGGCGGCCGGCGTCGATCCGGGCCTGGGTGCGGGCCGCGGCCTCCTCGATGCGCATCTTGGGGATGCCGGCCTCGATCGCCCTGGCCATGCCGCCGGCGGACTCGACCTCCTGGATGTGGGTCCAGGCGCGCCGGGCCAGGTCGGCGGTGAGCTTCTCGACGTAGGCGCTGCCGCCCCAGGGGTCGATGACCCGCGTGGTCCCAGACTCCTGCTGCAGGAACAGCTGGGTGTTGCGGGCGATGCGGGCCGAGAAGTCGGTCGGCAGCGCGATCGCCTCGTCCAGGGCGTTGGTGTGCAGCGACTGGGTGTGCCCCTGCGTGGCGGCCATCGCCTCGATGCAGGTGCGCATGACGTTGTTGTAGACGTCCTGCGCGGTCAGCGACCACCCGGAGGTCTGGCAGTGGGTGCGCAGCGAGAGCGACTTGTCGTTCTTCGGGCCGAAGTCGCGCACCAGCCGCGCCCACAGCAGGCGGGCCGCGCGCATCTTGGCGACCTCCATGAAGAAGTTCATCCCGATCGCCCAGAAGAAGGACAGGCGGGGGGCGAAGACGTCGACGTCCAGCCCGGCCTCGCGGCCGGCGCGGATGTACTCGACGCCGTCGGCGAGGGTGTAGGCCAGCTCCAGGTCGGCCGTGGCCCCGGCCTCCTGCATGTGATAGCCGGAGATCGAGATGGAGTTGAACCTCGGCATCTTCTCGCTGGTGAAGGCGAAGATGTCGGAGATGATCCGCATGCTCGGCCCCGGCGGGTAGATGTAGGTGTTGCGGACCATGAACTCCTTGAGGATGTCGTTCTGGATGGTCCCGGACAGCTGCTCGGGGCGCACCCCCTGCTCTTCGGCGGCGGCGACGTAGAGCGCCAGGATCGGCAGCACCGCGCCGTTCATGGTCATCGAGACCGACATCTGGTCAAGAGGGATCCGGTCGAAGAGGGTCCGCATGTCGTAGATCGAGTCGATGGCCACGCCCGCCATGCCGACGTCGCCGGCCACCCGCGGGTGGTCGCTGTCGTAGCCGCGGTGGGTGGCCAGGTCGAAGGCGACCGACAGGCCCTTCTGCCCGGCCGCGAGGTTGCGGCGGTAGAAGGCGTTGGACTCCTCGGCGGTGGAGAAGCCGGCGTACTGGCGGATGGTCCACGGCTGGCTGGCGTACATCGTGGCGTAGGGGCCGCGCAGGAAGGGCGCGGCACCGGGATAGGTCTGGAGGAAGTCCAGCCCCTCCAGGTCGGCCTCGGTGTAGAGCGGGGGCACCACGATCTTCTCCGGGGTCTCCCACGGAGATGTCTGTCCCTGGACCTCCGCCCAGCGCGCCCGGGCGTCCTCGGGCGGGGTGCCGGGACCCAGGTCGATGCCGTCGAAGCGCGGGATCGTCGTCATGACTGCTGCTCCTTGCTGGCGCTGGTGGTGTCCGCGGGGGCGGCCGGGTCGACCGGGGGCATGGGGGCGCCGAGGACGTCGAGGATGCCGGTGAGCGCGGTGACCACGTCCATGCCGGCGGACAGCTCGCCGTCGACCACGTCCGCGGCCTCGCCGAGCTCGGAGGCCCTGCCCGCGACGTAGAGCCGCTGGACGCCGGCCTCGCGCAGGGCCGCGGCCACCTCGGCGCCGTGCTGGGCGTACTGCTCGCTGGAGGAGCACAGCACCGCGACGGTGGCCCCGGCGTCCTTGGCCTGCGCGGCGATCTCGTCGGCGGTGCCGCCCTCGCTGCGCGGGGAGGCGATGCCGGCCACGGCCAGCAGGGCGCTGGTGAAGGTCTCCCGGGCGCCGAAGTCGCGGCGGGTGCCCAGGCAGGCCAGGAAGACCTGCGGAGCGTGGCCCTGCTCCTGCGCGTGGGCGGTGGCCCGGTCGCGCAGCTGCTCGAAGACCGCGGCGTCGCGCTGCACCGTGAGGCCCTCGGGCCAGGACGGGGCGGCGGGCCGCTCGGCACGCTGCAGCGGCTTCTCGTCGGTCTGGGGGAACATGCTCACGCCGGTCAGCGGGAGGCTGCGGTCGGCCAACCGGGCGGCCCGCTGGAGCGAGGTCGCCGCCACCCGCTCCTCGACCTTCCCCGCGGCCAGGGCGGAGGCCATGCCGCCGTCACGCTCGAGCTCCTGGAGGACGCCCCAGGCGGCGCGGGCCAGCTCGTCGGTGAGGGACTCGACGTACCAGCTGCCGCCGGCGGGGTCGAGGACCTTCCCGACGTGGGACTCCTCGGCCAGGATGATCTGGGTGTTGCGGGCCATCCGCCGGCTGAACCGGTCGGGCAGGCCCGCCGCGGCGTCGAAGGGCAGCACGGTGATGGCGTCGGCACCTCCGACGGCGGCGCCGAAGGTGGCCACGGTGGTGCGCAGCATGTTGACGTAGGGATCGTCGCGGCTGACCATCCGCGCCGAGGTGACGGCGTGGATCCGGGCGCCGCGGTCGGCCTCCGGCACGCCGCACTCCTCCCCGATGCGAGCCCAGCCGCGGCGCAGCGCGCGCAGCTTGGCGATGGTGAGGAACTGGTCGGCGGTCGCCGCCAGCCGGAAGTCGATCTGGCCGAAGGCGTCGGCGGGGGAGATCCCGGCCGCCTCGAGCTGGCGCAGGTAGTCCAGCGCGGTGGCCAGGGCGAAGGCGACCTCGTCCACGTCGCCCGCCCCGGCGTCGTGGTGCAGCCGCACGTCCACGGTGATCGCCCGGACCTGCGGGAAGGAGGCCAGGCACTCGGTCGTCGCGGCCAGCATCTCGTCGTAGCGGGGTGCCGAGCCGGTGCGGGCCGCGTGCCCGATCGGGTCGAAGCCCAGCCCGCCCATCGCCACGTCGGCGGCGACACCACGGTCGCGCCACACCGAGCGCAGCGCGTCCGCCGCGGCGGCCTGGTCGGAGGCGCTGGAGACCACGACCGGGGCCAGGTCGAGCATGACCTCGCCCAGGACCGTGCCGAGGTCGTCGGGACGGACCGCGTGGTCACCCACCTCGACCCAGACCGAGGTGGCGCCGTGCTCCAGGTCGTCCAGGACGGCGGCCGCGCCCGCGGCCGCGTCGGGGTGCTCGTGCAGCACCCGCACGTCCCACGGGCCCTCGAGGTCGGTCGAGCGCTGCCCGCTGCCGCGGGTGAAGGGCATGACCCCGGGAAAGCCCAGCGCCCCCTCCACGTCGTCCGCCTCGTAGAGCGCGTCGATCGTCAGCCCGTCCACGGTGGTGGTCCGCAGCCGTGCCTCGGCGGCCGGGCCGTCGAGCTGCTTGTCCGCAGGTCGCCCCCGGTTGAGGACCTTCGCGACGAGGTCTTGCCACTGCGCGTGGTCGAGGGCCTCGAATCCCTCGGCCAGAGGCAGATCGGTCTCCTGGGTGGAGGTCATCTTCACTCCTTCAAGCCGGCATCTCGCAGTCTAGGGGCAGGCCCGCCCCCGCCGTCGGGCGGTCTACGACAGACTGCGGGGTATGCAGCAGCTCGACTACGCGCGGATGTTCCGGCTGGACGGACGGTCGGCCGTCGTCCTGGGTGTGGGTGGGATCGGCGGGGAGATCGCCGCCGGTCTGGCGGCCCAGGGGGCACGGGTCCACTGCCTCGACAAGTCGGTCGAGACCGCCGGGGCGACCCGCGACCGGCTGGAGGGGACGGCGGCCGCCGGCCACACCGCATACCCCGTCGACGTGCTGGAGCAGGGCGCGGTGGAGGCGCTGGCCGAGGAGCTCGGGGATCTCGACGTGCTCGTCCTCACCGCGGCGATGAACGTGCGCAAACGACTGCTGGACTACAGCGCCGAGGAGTTCGAACGGGTCGTCGCGCTGAACCTGCGCGGCGTCTTCGACGCGGTCAGGGCGTTCGCGCCGCGGATGGTCGAGCGGGGCAGCGGCTCGATCGTGGTGCTGACCTCGATCCGCGCGGTGACGGTCGAGCCTGGTCAGGGGGTCTACGCGGCGACCAAGGCCGGGGCGATGCAGCTGGTGCGGACCTGGGCCGCCGAGCTGGGCCCGGCCGGGGTGCGGATCAACGCGGTCGCGCCCGGGGTCGTCGAGACACCGTTGACCCAGCAGATCCGCGACGACGAGGGCTGGGGGAGGGCCTATGCGGAGAAGTCGGCGCTGGGGCGGTGGGCGCGGCCGGAGGAGATGGTGGGCGCGGTCTGCTGGCTCGCCTCGGACGCCGCGTCCTTCGTCACCGGGTCGCAGGTGATGGTGGACGGTGGCTGGACGGCGATCGACGGCAGGTTCACGCCGCCCTTCGGGTGAGGCATGGACGGTCCGCGACGCAAGGACGACAGGGATTGAACGACAGGGACAGAACAACAGGAAGGACGCAGATGGAGCACGGGCACGGAGCACTGGGGGAGTTCATCCTCCTCAAGCTCGACCAGATCGTCGGCATCGTGGGGGAGATGGATGACGAGACCGCCAACGCCGCGCTCGACGTGGACGGGTCGAACTCGCCCTACCAGGTCCTGGAGCACTGCCTCGGGATGAGCTGAGCCAGCACCTCGGCCACCTCGAGATCACCAGGGACGTGCTGGCTGCCCGGCGGGGCTGAGCGGTCGGTCAGGGGGAGCCGGACGGCGCGGTCAGGAGTCGAGGAGCTTCTCGCCCTCCTCGCGCAGCTCGACCTTGCGGATCTTCCCGGTGACGGTCATCGGGAACTCCTCGATGACCTGCACGTAGCGGGGGATCTTGTAGTGCGCGAGCTTGCCCGTGGCGAAGTCCTTCAGGCCGGCCTGGGTCAGGGGAGCGGCGCCGCTCTTCATGCGCACCCAGGCCATGAGCTCCTCGCCGTACTTGGCGTCGGGGACGCCGACCACCTGGGCGTCGAGGACGTCCGGGTGGGTCAGGAGGAACTCCTCGATCTCGCGGGGGTAGATGTTCTCCCCGCCCCGGATCACCATGTCCTTGATCCGGCCGGTGATCTCCACGAACCCGTCCTCGTCCATGACGCCGATGTCGCCGGTGGCCATCCAGCCGTCCTCGATCACCTCGGCGGTCTTGTCCGGCTGCTCCCAGTAGCCCAGCATCACCGAGTAGCCCTTGGTGCAGAACTCGCCGGGCTCGCCGCGGGGCACGGTCTCGCGCGTCACCGGGTCCACGATCCTGATCTCCAGGTGCGGACCGACCCGCCCCACCGTGCCGACCTTCTTCTTGAAGGGGTCCTCCGGCGTGGTCTGGGTCGACACCGGCGAGGTCTCGGTCATGCCGTAGCAGATCGTCATCTCCTCGATGCCGGCGGCGACGAGGTTGCGCATGACCGACGCCGGGCACAGCGACCCGGCCATGATCCCGGTCCGCACGGTGGCGAGGTCCTCGACCGAGAAGTCGCCCCGCTCGATCAGCTCCCACTCGGCGATGAACATCGTCGGCACGCCGTAGAGCGAGGTGCAGGCCTCGTCCCGGACCGCAGCGAGGGTCTTGGCCGGGTCGAAGCCCGGGTTGGGGATCACCATGCAGGCGCCGTGCGTGGTCGCCGCCAGGTTGCCCATCACCATGCCGAAGCAGTGGTAGAAGGGCACGGGTATGCAGATCCGGTCCGCCTCGGTGTAGGAGCAGCCCTCACCGACGAAGAAGCCGTTGTTGAGGATGTTGCGGTGCGAGAGCGTCGCACCCTTGGGGAAGCCGGTCGTGCCGGAGGTGTACTGGATGTTGATGGGGTCGTCCGGGGACAACGACCCCTGGATCTCGGCGAGCCGGTCCGCGGTGACCTCGTGGGCGTGGGCGACCAGCTGGTCCCAGCTGTCCTGGCCGATGACCACGACCTGGGCGACCGTGGGGCACTCGGGCAGCACCTCCTCCACCATCTCCGGGTAGCTGCTCCCCTTGAACTCCTCGGCCACGACCAGCAGGCGCACGCCCGACTGGTTGAGCACGAAGGCCAGCTCGTGGGTGCGGTAGCTGGGGTTGATGTTGACCAGGATGGCGCCCATCTTGGCGGTGGCGTACTGCACCAGGGTCCACTCGGCGCAGTTGGGGGCCCAGATACCGACCCGGTCGCCGGTGCGGACCCCGGCCGCGATCAGTCCGCGCGCCACCACCTCGACGTCGTGCAGGAACTCCCCGTAGGACCAGCGCCGGCCGGTGGCGACCTCCACGAGGGCCTCGCGGTCGTGGTGCATGTGCACCGTGTCGTCCAGGTTGTCCCCGATCGTCTGCTCGAGCAGGTCGGTGTCGGTGGCCCCCGAGGTGTGGGAGAGCTGCTGCGGCGCGGCGGTGTCGGTCATGGCCCCATCCTGCCTGCCCTCCCGGCGGAGGGGCCAGAGGTCAGGGCATACTCGCACCATGAGTCCCACCACATCCCCGGACCCGGCCCGTGAGGATCGGATCCGGTCGCTCTCCCGCGCCCACGTCTTCACCTCCTGGTCGGCGCAGAAGGCCGTCGACCCGCTGCCCCTCGCCGGTGGCGAGGGCGCGCGCTTCTGGGACCATGCGGGGCGGACCTATCTCGACTTCACCAGCCAGCTGGTCAACGTCAACCTCGGCTACCAGCACCCCGGGCTGACCGCGGCGATCCAGGAGGCCGCCGGCCGCATCACCACGGTCGCACCCTCCTTCTCCGTGGAGTCCCGCGCCGAGGCCGCGGCCGAGATCGTCGCCCTGGCGCCGGAGGGGCTGAGCAAGGTCTTCTTCACCAACGCCGGCGCCGAGGCGAACGAGAATGCGGTGCGTCTCGCCCGCCTGCACACCGGGCGCCAGAAGGTGCTTGCCGCATACCGGAGCTATCACGGTGCGACCGCCGGCGCGGTCTCGCTCACCGGAGAACCTCGCAGGTGGGGCAGCGAGCCCGCCGTGCCGGGGGTCGTCCACTTCTGGGGGCCCTTCCTCTACCGCAGCGAGTTCAGCGCCAGCACCGAGCAGGAGGAGTGCGAGCGAGCGCTGACCCACCTGCGCCGCACCGTCGAGGCAGAGGGTCCGCACCTGGTCGCCGCGATCATCCTGGAGACCGTGGTGGGCACCAACGGTGTCCTGGCGCCGCCCGAGGGCTACCTCGAGGGTGTCCGGGCGCTGTGCGACGAGCACGGGATCATGCTCATCCTCGACGAGGTCATGGTGGGCTTCTGCCGCACCGGCACGTGGTTCGCCCTGGACCACTGGGGCGTGCGGCCCGACCTGATCACCTTCGCCAAGGGGGTCAACTCCGGCTACGTCCCCCTCGGTGGCGTCGTGATGAGCGAGGAGATCGCGGCCACCTTCGACGACCGTCCCTATCCCGGCGGGCTGACCTACTCCGGCCACGCCCTCGCGACCGCCTCGGCCGTCGCGGCGATCCGGATCATGCGCGAGGAGCGGATCCCCGAGCACGTCACCGAGCTGGGGGAGCGCACCTTCGGGCCGGCGCTGCGGGCACTGGCGGATCGGCACGAGGTGGTCGGGGAGGTGCGTGGCCTCGGAGCCTTCTGGGCGATCGAGCTGGTCGGCGACCGGGAGTCCCGGGCGCCGCTGCCGGGCGACCAGATCGAGCGGGTCAAGGGCGCCTGCCTCGAGCGTGGCCTGTGGCCGATGATCGCCGGAAACCGGGTGCATGTCGCACCGCCCCTCGTCATCAGTGACGAGGACGCGGCCGCCGGCGTGGCCATCATCGACGAGGCGCTGGCCGAGGTGGCCCGGTGAGCGAGCTCAACGACGTGACCGACCAGACCTCGACCGGTCAGCAGCTCATCGAGGCGCGCATCAGTACGCCGGACGGGGAGACGGCCCGGCGGATCGCCGAGACCCTGGTGGGCGGCTCGGACGCCGCCTGCGTCCAGATCCTCGGCCCGATGGCCTCGGTCTACCAGTGGAAGGGTGAGCTGCACCGGTCCAACGAGTACCTCCTCCTGGTCAAGACCATCGAAGGCGCCTTTCCCCGCGTCGTCGACGTCGTCCGGGAGCACCATCGCTATGACATCCCCGAGGTGATCGCCGTTCCGGTGAACTACGGGCTCGCGGAGTATGTCGACTGGGTGGTCGCCCACTCCGGAGGAGAGCGTGCGGAGGGGGAGGGCGCGGGTAAAGCCTGAGGCGGTGGCGTCGGCCCGCCAGGAGGCGACCTCACGCAAGGAGGCGTGGGTGCGGTGGAGCGGGCGACGAGAATCGAACTCGCGTATTCAGCTTGGGAAGCTGATGTTCTACCATTGAACTACGCCCGCGAGGGCCGAAGAGCGGCCCGGCAAGCCATAGTAACCGGACCGCGGACGCCGACCAAGCCAACCCCCCGCTAGGGTGTCCTCCGTGCTTCTCTCCGACCGCGACATCCGAGCCCAGGTCGACGCCGGGCGGGTCCAGCTCGACCCCTGGGACCCCGAGATGGTCCAGCCCTCGAGCGTGGACGTGCGGCTCGACCGCTTCTTCCGGCTCTTCGACAACCACAAGTATCCCGTCATCGACCCGGCCGTCGACCAGCCCGAGCTGACCAGGCTGCTGGAGGTCGAGGCGGACGAGTCCTTCGTGCTCCACCCCGGGGAGTTCGTGCTGGGCTCGACCTACGAAGAGGTCTCCCTGCCGCACGACATCGCGGCGCGGGTCGAGGGCAAGAGTTCTCTGGGGCGGCTGGGCCTGCTCACCCACGCCACCGCCGGCTTCGTGGACCCGGGCTTCACCGGCCACGTCACGCTCGAGCTGTCCAACGTGGCCACCCTGCCGATCGTCCTGCACCCCGGGATGAAGATCGGCCAGCTGTGCTTCTTCCAGCTCAGCTCTCCCTCGGAGCACCCGTACGGCACCGACGTGCGTGGGAGCCACTACCAGGGACAGCGCGGCCCGACCGCGAGCCGTTCCTGGTCCAACTTCCACCGCTCCCAGATCGAGCGCTGAGGCCACGGCGTGACGGAGGCGAGGCACCGGCACCGGGCGCGGCACAGACCGCGTTCGGCGGCCCACCGTGCCCCGAGCCGCCGGGCCCACCGGGCGCCCTCCACCTCCGGCCTGCGCGTCGGGGCGGTCGGCGTGCTCTCGCTCGTGGCCGTCCTCGCCCTGGACGGGCAGATCCTGGAGGCGGGTGCCGGGCGGGGCGCGGAGGCCCCGACCGTGGCGGCCGCTCTCGTGGCACCTGGCGGTGGTGCGGGGGCCGCGGCCGCGGCCGGGCGCACCGAGCCGGTCGGAGACGCCTCGACGGGCACCAGGCAGAGCACCGACGGGGACGCGAGGGAACCGCGGGAGCACTCGGCCTGCGGCGTGCTCGGCACGAGCTCAGGTGACCTCCTGCCGCATACCGGGACCGGCGCCGCAGGCCTGGGGGCCACGGCGCGTGAGTGCGCGGTGGAGCTGGTCTCCTCCTTGCCGCGCACCGAGCTGGAGCGTGAGGAGCCTGAGCTGCTCTACTCGTTGATCACCCGCGAGCAGGCGATCGAGCCGTTGCGCTACGCCCCCGAGGACCTGGTCGACGTGCAGGGCGGTCCCTACCAGCTGCGGGCGGAGGCGGCGGAGGCGTTGGAGCAGATGCTCTCAGTCGGTGAGGACGAAGGACATCCCGCCCTGGTCGTCAGCTCCGGCTACCGCGCCTATGACGTCCAGGCCGGCACCCACGCCGACTGGGTGGGGCGAGTGGGCCGGGACCGGGCGAGCGTCGTCTCGGCGGTCGCCGGGCACAGCGAGCACCAGCTCGGCCTGGCGGTGGACGTCGGTGGCGAGTGCGGGCTCTACGACTGCATGAAGGACTCCGAGGACGGCCGCTGGCTGGCCGAGAACGGTCACCGCTTCGGCTTCATCGTCCGCTATCCCGAGGGTGGCGAGGAGGTCACCGGCTACGCCTGGGAGCCGTGGCACCTGCGCTACGTCGGCCCTCGCGCGGCCTGGCAGATGCACCTGACCGGAGAGGTCTACTGGGAGGACGTGCAGCCCGCGCTCGTCGGCTCACCCACCCAGTGACCCTCGCGGACCGCTGCCCAGGTCAGGCCTGGCGTGGGGCCTGGCCGGTGCCCTCGGCAGGGTCCGCGTCCGCCGTCGGCTGGGCGTCGGCGGGCTGGTCGACCTCCGACTCCGGGCCCTCCGTCGCCCCGACCGACTCGTCGAGCGTGGGCTCGATGCCCTCCTGGACCGCGTCGTCCTCGTCCTGAGCCTGCTCGGCCGGGCTCGAGTCCTCGATCGCCGCCGGAGCCTCCTCGGCGACCTCGTCCGCGGCGACCTCGTCCCCGATGGCCTCGGGCTCCTCACCACGACGCACGGCGGCGAGCAGCATCTGGGCCACGTCGACGACCTCGATCTCCTCACGGGCGCCCTCGGACTGCTTCTGGGTCAGGCCATCGGAGAGCATCACGCGGCAGAACGGGCAGCCGATCGCGATCCGGTCGGCGCCGGTGGCGATGGCCTCCTCGGTGCGGTTGAGGTTGATGCGGGTGCCGAGCTTCTCCTCCATCCACATCCGGGCGCCGCCGGCGCCGCAGCAGAAGGACTTCTCGCCGTGCCGCGGCATCTCGGTGAGCTGCACGCCCGGCAGGGCGCCCAGCAGCTCGCGCGGCGGGGCGTAGACCTGGTTGTGCCGGCCCAGGTAGCACGGGTCGTGGTAGGTCACGGTCTCCGCGGTCGATGCGACGCCGGAGGTGTCGGCCTCGTCGGGGCGGGCGACCGGGGTGAGGCGCTTCTCACGGACCAGGCGGTTGAGCAGCTGGGTGTGGTGGACGACCTCGAACTGCCCGCCGACCTGGGGGTACTCGTTCTTGATCGTGTTGAAGCAGTGGGCGCAGGTCACCACGATCTTGGTCGCGTTGATCTCCTTGAGGACCTCGACGTTCTGCATCGCGAGCATCTGGAAGAGGAACTCGTTGCCCGAGCGGCGGGCCGGGTCGCCGGTGCAGGTCTCGCCGTCGCCGAGGACGGCGAAGGACACTCCTGCGGTATGCAGCAGCTCGGCGACCGCGCGCGTGGTCTTCTTGGCGCGGTCCTCGAAGGCGCCGGCGCAGCCGACCCAGAAGAGGTAGTCGACCTCGGAGAGGTCCTCCACGTCGGCCCCGGCCATCGGGATCTCGAAGGGGAGGTCCTTGGCCCAGTCCATCCGGAGGCGGGCGTTCATGCCCCACGGGTTGCCCTTGTTCTCCAGGTTCTTGAACAGGCCGCCGAGCTCGGTCGGGAAGGCCGACTCGATGAGGTTCTGGTAGCGGCGCATGTCGACGATGGCGTCAACGTGCTCGATGTCGACGGGGCACTGTTCGACGCAGGCGCCGCAGGTGGTGCAGGACCAGAGCACGTCGGGGTCGATGACGGCGCCGCCGGAGGGCACGGTCGGGTCGCCCTCGGTCTCGCCGACGAGGATGCGCTCGGCCTCGGCGACGACCTCGGCGTCCATCTTGGCCCGCTCCTCCTCGCTGGCCAGCAGCCAGGGCGCCTTGGCGTGGTGGTGGTTGCGGAGGTTGACCACGAGCATCTTGGGGGAGAGCGGCTTGTCGGTGTGCCACGCCGGGCACTGCTCCTGGCAGCGGCCGCACTCGGTGCAGGTGGAGAAGTCGAGCAGACCCTTCCAGGTGAAGTCCTCGATCTTGCCGACGCCCAGCGCCGCGTCCTCGTCGAGCTCCTCGATGTTCTCGAAGTCGACAGGCTCGCCCTTGACCGCGATCGGCTGCAGCTCCGCCAGTGAGGTGCGGCCCTCGGGGTGACGCTTGAACCAGATGTTGAAGAAGGCCAGGAAGCGGTGCCAGGCCACACCCATCGTCGGGATGTTGGCGATGGTCAGCATCCAGGTCATCGAGATGAGGATCTTGAGCAGCGCCACCACGACGATGGCGTTCTCCAGCGTCCCGACCGAGACGCCCTCGAGCATGCCGCCCAGCCAGGAGGTCAGGGGGAAGTGGGTGGCGGTCGCCCAGGACTCACCCAGGGCGCGGCCTGCCGCATACTCCATCGCGCGCAGCGCCACGATGCACAGGCCGACGCCGAGGATGACGGCCTCGACGAAGTAGGCCTCCCAGAAGGTGGAGCCCCAGAAGCGCGAGCGGCGCTCGCGACTGCGGGGGTGGTTGCGCTGACGGATGGCGATCAGGACGATGATGCCGATGACCGCGGCCCAGCCGAAGAGCTCGGTCAGCCACTCGTAGGGCGCGAAGTGCCCGATGAGGGGGAGGGCGAAATGGGGGTTGAAGAGCTGGCCGTAGGCCGTGAGCAGCGTCAGGAAGAGCAGGCCGAAGCTGATCATCACGAACCAGTGGGCGACGGCCACGACCGGCTTGCGCGCCATCCTGGTGTGGCCGAGGAACTCGCGCAGCAGGGTGACCGTGCGCGCGCCCGGCTGATCGGTGCGCACGGCGGGCTGGCCGACCTTGAACTTGGCCACGAACCCGGCGATCGCGCGGACGAAGAAGGCCACGGCGGCCAGGGTGATCAGGGCCGCGACGGCGATGGCGAAGACCTGCAGTGGACTGACGCTCATAGACCGAGGTTAGTGCTCGCGCGTCCGGCTTCGCCCACCGGGCGACGGAATAACGCTGTGTTCAGTGTTGTATAACTCCTGTAGCAAGATCCGTACCCCCACGAAAGGCCCCGCCGTGCCCGTCTACGACGACATCACCCAGACCATCGGCCGCACCCCGCTGGTCCGCCTGAACCGCATCGCCGACGGCATCGCCGAGGGCGCCCAGGTGCTCGCCAAGATCGAGGGGGCCAACCCGGCCAACTCGGTCAAGGACCGCATCGGTGCCGCGATCATCGACGCCGCCGTGGCCTCCGGGGAGCTCCAGCCGGGCGGCACCATCGTCGAGGGCACCTCTGGCAACACCGGCATCGCGCTGGCGATGGTCGGGGCCGCCCGCGGCTACAAGGTCATCCTGGCGATGCCGGAGACCATGAGCACCGAGCGCCGCGCCCTGCTGCGCGCCTACGGCGCCGAGCTGGTCCTGACCCCGGGCGCCGACGGCATGCGTGGCGCCGTCGCCAAGGCCGACGAGATCGCCGAGGAGACCGGCGCCGTCCGCGCCCGCCAGTTCGCCAACCCGGCCAACGTCGCCGTCCACCGCGCCACCACCGGCCCGGAGGTCTGGGAGGACACCGAGGGCGGCGTCGACATCTTCGTGGCCGGCGTCGGCACGGGCGGCACCATCACCGGCGCCGGGTCCTACCTCAAGGAGCAGAAGCCGGACGTGCGCCTGGTCGCCGTCGAGCCGATCGACAGCCCGATCCTGTCCGGCGGCCAGCCCGGCCCGCACAAGATCCAGGGTCTGGGCGCCAACTTCGTCCCCGAGATCCTCGACACCGAGCTCTACGACGAGGTCGTCGACGTCACCCTCGACGACTCGGTCGCGGTCTCGCGCGCCCTGGCGACCCAGGAGGGCATCCTGGCTGGCATCTCCGCCGGCGCCAACGTGTGGGCGGCCCTCGAGGTCGCCAAGCGCCCCGAGTCCGCGGGCAAGACCATCGTGGTGATCGTCCCCGACTTCGGCGAGCGCTACCTGTCGACCGTGCTCTTCGAGGGGCTGACCGACTGATGACCCTCGCGCTCACCAGGGCACCCCGGAAGGCGGCCGGGCTGCTGTCCCGCGCCGCGTCCGGGGTCCTGGAGGACCTCGACGCCGCGGTCGCCCGGGACCCGGCCACGGACAGCCGCCTGGAGATGGCCCTGGCCTCTCCCGGTCTGCACGCGGTCTGGGCGCACCGGGTCTCCCACCGGCTGTGGAACTCCGGCGCCAAGCTGCCGGCCCGGCTGCTCTCCCAGGCGGCGCGCGCGGCCACCGGCGTGGAGATCCACCCCGGGGCCACCATCGGCCGGCGCTTCTTCATCGACCACGGGATGGGTGTCGTGATCGGCGAGACCGCCGAGATCGGCGACGACGTCATGCTCTACCACGGCGTCACGCTGGGCGGTCGCTCGCTGGAGCCGGTCAAGCGTCACCCCACCCTCGGTGACGGCGTCGTCGTCGGTGCCGGGGCCAAGGTGCTGGGCAACATCACCCTCGGGCACGGCTCGCAGGTCGGCGCCAACGCCGTGGTCACCAAGGACGTGGACGCGATGTGCGTCGCGACCGGCATCCCGGCCAAGTGCCGCACCCTGGAGCCCGGGCACGACCCGCAGCACGCGCTCTACGACGAGCCGGCGCTCTGGATCTGAGCGGCCAGGTGTGAGGTCCGAGGGGAAGCGTCCTTGGACCTCACGCCTGGTCCATCTGGTCCACCTGGCCCGCCAGCGCGGCGAGCGCGTCACCCGCGAGGCGGTGGGTCGTCCACTCCTCCATGCCGGTCGCACCCAGGGCGCGGTAGAAGCCCAGCGCGGGCTCGTTCCAGTCCATGACGGTCCACTCCAGCCGGGGCAGCCCCTCGGTGACGCACCGGCGGGCCAGCGTGGCCAGCAGCTCGCGGCCGAGCCCGCTGCCGCGCTGCGCGGGGCGCACGTAGAGATCCTCCAGCCAGATCCCGTGCCGGCCGGTCCAGGTGGAGAAGGTGTAGAACCACACGGCTATCCCCACGACCGTCCCGTCGATCTCGGCGACGTCCGCGTGGACCCGGGGCGCGCCCGACCGGGGGAAGAGCGCCGCCGTGAAGTCCTCCACCGTCGCGACGGCCGACTCCGCCTCGCGCTCGTACTCCGCCAGCTCGCGCACCAGGCCGATCAGGGCCGGCACGTCCGACTCGGTGGCGGGTCGGACCAGGCCGTGGCTGGGCTGCTGCTGGGGTGAGGTCGGCACCCGGCGGACGCTACCGCATACCGGCACGAGGACGGATCGGGAGCCGGCCGCGGTCCCCCGGGACGACGAGAGCGGCCCGCCTCCCCAGGGGGAGACGGGCCGCTCTCGTGCGTGGGCCGGTCAGGGCAGCTTGTCGCCGCCCGGGCCGAAGCCGGTGGTGTCGACGTCCAGCGCGCCGTCGGAGGTGACGGTGCCGGTGTCGTTGCTGTAGGTGCCGTCCGAGGTGGTCATCTCGTGACCGGACACCTTGGCCTTGACGTCGTGGGCCTTGGCCTTGGCCTCCTCGGAGACCTTGTGCGCGACCTCGGGGGCCTTGGTCTTGACCTCCTCGACCTTCTCCTGGACGCGGGGGTCGGTCCACAGCTTGTTGGCCTGGTCGGCGATGGCGTCGTAGCGCTCACGGCCTGCGCGTGCCCCGAGCACATAACCGGCGCCGGCGGCGACGAGTAGCATCAGCTTCTTCATTGCGGGTGACTCCTTTCGAAAGTCATCGTTCGTCCTCGACCCTACTTGCCCGTAGATGAGGGCGCATGTCGAGACGGCCGGGGGAAGAGGGGCGGACGCGTCCGGACACCAGGGCGCCCGCCCCGCCCCTCCTGGGCGGAGGGTGTGGGATTTGAACCCACGGAGGTTTCCCTCGGGCGCTTTCAAGGCGCCTGCACTCGGCCACTATGCGAACCCTCCAGGCGCCGGCGGGGGAGCCGCCGACGTCGTGCAGCATCATCGCACGGCCGACCCGGGCGTGCCCCGGAAGGCCGATGGTCGTGCGGTCCCCGCGACCTGGGCCCGCCGCGTGTCCGGGGGAGGTGGCCCGTTCACCTCGACGACGTGATCCGTCCACCTTCCGACTGCCCCGGACGGCGCGTTTGCTGCTACCTTTGTCGTGGTTGACGTTGCATTTCCTTGGCTTGAAGCTTTCGGTACACCGGGGCGCTGGGGGGTTCACCGCACGACCGTCCCCGCGAGCCCGCGGGGGCAGCACCTCGCAGTACAGGAAAGAGAAACAGCATGGCACAGGGAACCGTCAAGTGGTTCAACGCTGAGAAGGGCTTCGGCTTCATCGCGCAGGACGGGGGTGGCCCGGACGTCTTCGTTCACTACTCGGCCATCGAGTCCAACGGGTACAAGACCCTCGAGGAGGCCCAGCGGGTCGAGTTCGAGGTCACCCAGAGCCCCAAGGGCCCGCAGGCTGACGCGGTGCGTCCGCTCTGAGCTAGCCCAGAGCTCGTCCGAGCTTTCGGATCGGCCCCCGTCACCACTGGTGACGGGGGCCGATCTGCGTCTGGCCGACCGGGTCTGGCCGACGGGCCTGGTCGACGAGGCCGGCCGAGGGGGCGAGACGGCCTCAGTCGCAGACCGCGCCGATCTCGGCGAGCTCGTCGGTGGGCTCGGGCTCGGTCGTCGTGACGCTGTCGTCCGTCGTCGGGGCCGTGGTGGCGGAGTCGTCGTCGGTCCCGGGGGAGGTGGTCGCTGCCTCGTCGTCGGCGGAGGGGGCCGGCTTGGCCTTGGGTGCCGGCTGGCCGTAGAGCGCGTCCCAGACCCGGTAGCGGATCTCCGAGTAGTCCGGGTCGTAGACCTCGGTGTTCTGGGCGGTGAAGGGCAGGCTCTTGATGGTGCTGCCCTGGACGAGCAGGACCAGCTCGGCCCACGCGGCCAGGTCGGTCTGGGGGATGTCGGTGACCACGTTGTTGCCGATGGCGGTGATGATCTGCGGGTAGCGCTGGACGAGGGTCAACGGATCCGCCTGGTCGACCACGGCCGCGACCATGCAGCGCTGGCGGCGCATCCGGCTGAAGTCGTCGGTCGTGACGCGCGAGCGGGAGTAGCCCAGGGCCTGGAAGCCGGTCAGCTTCTGCGAGCCGGGCTGCAGCCACTCCAGGTTGGGGGAGTTGGGGTCCAGTTGGAGCACGCCGTTGGCGTCGGTGTAGGTCCGCCCGTTGATGGGGATCGGCTCCTTGATGGTCACCGTGACCCCGCCCATGGCGTCGATGAGCTCCGTGAAGCCCTGGAGGTTGACGATCACGGTGTGGTCGATCTCCAGGCCCAGCACGGACTGCAGCACGTCGCGGGTGGCGGTCAGCCCGGGGTTCGGGTCGTCGGTGTAGTCCTCGGGGTGGTTCTCGGCGTTGAGGTCGGCCTCGGTCCAGATGGCGTTCATCAGGCACTGGTCGCCGCAGTTGTAGCCCTCGGGGTAGATCTCGTGGAGGGGGTTGTCGCGGGGAATCGGGACGTTCTGCAGGTTGCGCGGGATGGAGAAGAGCACCGACTCGCCCGTCACGGTGTCGATGCTCGCGACCATCATCGTGTCCGTGCGCGTCCCCTCCCGGGCCTCGGCCGCGTCGGAGCCCAGCAGCAGGATGTTGACGCGGGGGATGTCGGCCCACGGATTCTTGGGGTCGGCGCCGATCGCCGGTGCCGTGCCGCTGTCGACGGCCGGCTTCTTCTTCGGCCCGGCTCCGGTGAAGACCTGGTCCATGGCCGCAAGATGGCTGGAGATGTACTGCATACCGAAGGCGGCGGGAGCCGAGACCGCGAGGCAGAGGAAGGCGGTGAAGGCGGCCAGCGCCCCGCGCTGACCGAGGCTGGTGCCCTCGGGGCGGGTCGTCAGGGCGGTCAGTGCGATCGCCCCGATCCACACCACCGTGCCGGCGACGAGGAGGCCGAGGATCACCTTGAGCCGACCCTCGCTCGCGGCCGTGGCCAGGGCGGTCGACATCGCCCCGTCCCTCAGCACGAAGAAGAGCACGACCGCGGCCGTCGCCAGCGCGAGCACCGCCAGGAACGCGCCCAGCCACCGCCAGCGGGTCGCCAGCAGGCCCGAGCCGGGGAGCAGCGCGGAGAGAGCGGTGAGCCGCAGGGCGCGGGGCATGCTGCTGCGGCCGTGCCGGTGGTGCTCGACCCATTCGTTCCGGGTCGTGTATGCAGCGTGCGCCCCGCCTGCGTCCTCGGGGTGGTGGCTCATGGGCCCAGGGGCCGCCTTTCGACAGAGGTAGGTGAAGACCATCATGTCCTACCACCTCCTCCTGATGAAGACCTGAGGGCGCTTTTGGTTACGGAGGGGAGGGCAGGTACGCTGATCTGCGATCTGGAGGCGTCGCCTAGTCTGGTCTATGGCGCCCGCCTGCTAAGCGGGTTTGGGGTTTATAGCCCCATCGAGGGTTCAAATCCCTCCGCCTCCGCCGATCTCTCGCCCTGGTGGCGAACGAAAGACCCCCCGAGCGCGGCTCGGGGGGTCTTTCGTCATTCGGACCGGGATCAGGCGGCTCCCTCGGGGTCCTCGTCCTCGGGGTCGTCCCCATCGGGGGTCTCGCCCTCGGAGCTGGCGCCCTCGGTGTCCTGGCCCGGCTCGGAGGTGGGGTCCTGCTCGGAGTCGGAGGCGGTCCCGGAGTCGGCGTCGTCGTCCGACGCCTCTTCACCGGTGTCGCCCGCGTCCTCGGCGTCCGAGGCTTCACCCTCGACCGCGTCGGCCTCCTTGTCCGCCTGCTCGACCTCGTCGGAGCCGGCCTCGCGGATGCGCTGGTCCATCTCCTCGACCTGCTCGGCGATGTCCTCCTGGGCCGGGGGCAGCGGCTCGTCGGCGCTCAGCGGCTCCTCCTCGCGCGGCTCCGGCACCTCGCCCGGGACGATCGCCATCAGGCGTCCGCGCCCGCCAGACGCTGCTTGAGCGTCTCGAACTCGTCGGCCATGGCGGTGGGGAGCGAGTCACCGAACTTGTCGAACCACTCGGTGATGAGCGGCAGCTCGGCCTCCCACTCCTCGGCCTTGAAGGCAAGAGCGGCGTTGACCTGGTCCTGGGTCAGGTCCAGGCCGTCGACGTCGAGGTCCTCGGCCTTGGGGACGAAGCCGATCGGGGTCTCCTCGGCCTCGACCTTGCCCTCGATGCGGTCCACCATCCACTTCAGGACACGGGTGTTCTCGCCGAAGCCCGGCCACAGGAAGCCGCCGTCCTCGTCGCGACGGAACCAGTTGACCAGGAAGATCTTGGGCAGCTTGTCCGCGTCGGCCTGCTTGCCGATCTCGACCCAGTGGTTGAGGTAGTCACCGGCGTTGTAGCCGATGAAGGGCAGCATCGCCATCGGGTCGCGACGGACCACACCGACCGCACCGGTCGCCGCGGCCGTGGTCTCCGAGGACAGGGTGGCGCCGATGAAGGTGCCGTGCTGCCAGTCGCGGGACTCGGTCACCAGCGGGACGGTGGTCTTGCGGCGACCGCCGAACATGATCGCCGAGATCGGCACGCCGTTGGGCTCGTTGTACTCCTCCGCCAGCGTCGGGCACTGCTTGATCGGCGTGCAGAAGCGGCTGTTGGGGTGGCTGGACAGCTTGCCGGACTCGGGGGTCCACTCGTTGCCGTGCCAGTCGGTCAGCTGGGCGGGCTTCTCCTTGGTCATGCCCTCCCACCAGACGTCGCCGTCGGGGGTGGTGGCGACGTTGGTGAAGATCGAGTTGCCGGCCTCGATGGTGTCCATCGCGATCGGGTTGGTGTCGCGACCGGTGCCCGGCGCGACGCCGAACAGACCGAACTCGGGGTTCACCGCATACAGACGGCCGTCCTTGCCGAAGCGCATCCAGGAGATGTCGTCACCGACGATCTCGGCCTCCCAGCCGGGGAGGGTGGACTGGAGCATGGCGAGGTTGGTCTTGCCGCAGGCCGACGGGAAGGCGCCGGCGATGTAGTGCGTCTTGCCCTCGGGGTTGGTCAGCTTGAGGATCAGCATGTGCTCGGCCATCCAGCCCTCGTCGCGGGCCATCACCGAGGCGATGCGCAGCGCGTAGCACTTCTTGCCCAGCAGGGCGTTGCCGCCGTAGCCGGAGCCGTAGGACCAGATCGCGCGCTCCTCGGGGAAGTGGACGATGTACTTGGTCTCGTTGCAGGGCCAGGGGGAGTCCTCCTGGCCGTCCTCGAGCGGGACGCCGACGGAGTGCAGACCCTTGACGTAGGGCGCGTCGGTGTCCTCGATCGCCTTGAGCACGTCGGCGCCGATGCGCGCCATGATGCGCATGGAGGCGACCACGTAGGCGGAGTCGGTCAGCTCGACACCGAACTTGGGGTCCTCGGCGTCGATGTGGCCCATGACGAAGGGGATGACGTACATGGTGCGCCCCTTCATGCAGCCCTCGTAGAGAGGCCACATGATGTCCTTCATCTCCTGGGGGTCCATCCAGTTGTTGGTGTGGCCCGCGTCCTTCTCATCCTTGGAGCAGATGTAGGTGCGGTCCTCCACGCGCGCCACGTCCTGGGGGTCGGACAGCGCGTGGTAGCTGTTGGGCTTCTTGTCGTCGGCGAGCTTGGTGAAGGTGCCCGCCTCGACGAGGGTGGCGTTGATCCGCTCGATCTCCTCGTCGGAACCGTCGATCCACACGATCGCGTCAGGCTTCGTGTGCGCAGCCACCTCCTTCACCCAGGCGTCGAGCTCGGCGTGGCTGGTGCCACCGGTGGTCTGGATCTGCTCCTGCATCACTGTTCCTTCCTGGCGGTGCCAGGTCGATGGTGGAGGGCCTCGTCGCCCCTTGGCACTACGGTATCGCCCCCTGCGGCGGCGCTGCTGAGCGGTTGGTCACAACGAGACCGCCGGGATCGGGCCCGGACTCCCTGCGCCGCCCCGGATTTCGTCCTCGCCGCCTCCATCCGTTAGCATTGGAGGGTTGCTTGCGCCCGTAGCTCAACGGATAGAGCATCTGACTACGGATCAGAAGGTTAGGGGTTCGAATCCCTTCGGGCGCGCGCTGTGTTGAGACAGTGACGAAGGCCCCCACCGGATGCGGTGGGGGCCTTCCGCATACCCAGGGGGTATGTGGTCGCCGTGCAGGTCCTCCGTGGCTCTGGCACAGTGGTCGGTCTCTCGGCACCGTTGCCGGGGATCGACAGGGAGAGCGTGGGAGATGGCGAGCAGCACGGCGACCGGGGGACGCGACTACGTCTTGGGGAAGGCGGTCCACCTGGCCTCGGTGGCGGCCTTGGGAGGATTCCTCTTCGGCTATGACACCTCCGTGGTCAACGGGGCGGTCACGCCGATGCGCGACGCGTTCGGCACGGGGAGCTTCCTGACCGGGTTCATGGTGTCCTCCGCGCTGCTCGGGTGCGTCGCCGGTGCCTATCTCGCCGGTCGGCTGGCCGAGCGCCTGGGCCGGATCCGGGTCATGGTCATCGCGGCCGCCCTCTTCGTGATCAGTGCGCTGGGCTCCGGTCTGTCCTTCGGGCCCTGGGACCTCATCGCCTGGCGGGTCGTCGGTGGGCTCGGCGTCGGTGCGGCGTCGGTGATCGCACCGGCCTACATCGCCGAGATCGCGCCGGCGCGGATCCGGGGGCGGCTCGGATCGCTCCAGCAGATGGCGATCGTCGTCGGGATCTTCGTAGCCCTGCTCACCAACTACTTCCTGGCCTCGCTCGCCGGCGGCGCGGCGGAGGAGCTGTGGCTCGGGTTGGCGGCGTGGCGGTGGATGTTCGTGGCGGAGGTCGTCCCGGCAGCCCTCTACGGCGTGCTGGCGCTGACCATCCCGGAGTCTCCGCGCCACCTGGTGAGCCTGGGCCGCGAGGAGAGCGCACGGGAGGTGCTGAGCAGGGTAATGCGCACCGGCGTCGCCGAGCGGATCGCCGAGATCAAGCGGACGGTCAAGCTGGAGGAGAAGTCGCGGCTCAGCGACCTGGTGCACCCGGAGAAGGGCGGCCTGCTGCCGATCGTGTGGGTCGGGATCGGTCTGTCCGTGCTGCAGCAGTTCGTCGGGATCAACGTGATCTTCTACTACTCGGCGACGCTGTGGCAGTCGGTGGGCTTCACGGAGCAGGACGCCCTGGCCCAGACGGTGATCACCTCGGTCACCAACATCGTGGTGACCATCATCGCGATCGCGCTCATCGACAAGATCGGCCGGCGCAGACTGCTCGCCATCGGTTCGGTCGGCATGACGATCAGCCTCGGCGTGCTCGCCTTCATCTTCGCCACGGCCACCCGGGTGCCTGAGGTCGACGAGTTCGGGGTCGAGACGATGGTGCCGGTCCTCTCGGACCACCAGGGGCTGATCGCCCTCATCGCCGCCAACGCCTTCGTGGTGTTCTTCGGGATGTCCTGGGGCCCGGCGGTGTGGGTGCTGCTCGGCGAGATGTTCAACAACCGCATCCGAGCCACGGCGCTGGGCATCGCAGCCGCCGCGCAGTGGTTGGCCAACTTCGTCATCTCCACGAGCTTCCCGGTGATGGCCGACATCGGGCTGGGCTTCGCCTACGGCTTCTACACCGTCTTCGCGCTCGTCTCGCTCTTCTTCGTCCTCAAGCTCGTGCCGGAGACCAACAACCGTGAGCTGGAGGACATGGACTGAGGTCGGGCGTGGCCTGGGTCAGACCTTGTCGGCGGTGGTGCTGGAGGGGTCCCACTTGACGACGCCGTCGGCGGCCCAGCCCCGGTCCTTGACGGCCTCGCGGGCCTCGGTCTTGATCGGACCGGTGAGGCGATCCACATACAGGTAGCCGTCGAGGTGGTCGGTCTCGTGCTGGAGGCAGCGGGCCAGCAGGCCCTCGCCCTCGATGACGACCTCGTTGCCCTCCAGGTCGGTGCCGGTCACGCGGGCGCGCGGGTGACGGGCCAGCGGGAACCATTCGCCGGGGACCGACAGGCAGCCCTCGCCGTCCTCCTCCTCGTCGAGCGGCTCCGGGGTGCCGAGCCGCTCCAGCACGGGGTTCACGACCACGCCCCGGGCGTTGGGACCGTCCGGCACCGGGCAGTCGTAGACGAAGATCCGCAGGCGCGAGGCGACCTGGTTGGCCGCCAGACCGACGCCCTCCGCGGCCTCCATGGTGTCGAACATGTCGTCGACGAGGGTGCGGATCTCGTCGGTGATCTCCTTGACCTTCTTGGTCGGGGAGTGGAGGGCGCGGTGGCCGATGACGGTGATGGGACGGACAGCCATGCGGCAAGTCTAGGTGCGCCGGCACCGCATACCCTCATCGTCATGGACCGGAGTGAGACATGGGCTGGATAGATCTCGTCGGGTGGGCCGGATCGGCGATCCTGGTCATCTCCCTCCTGCAGACACGGGTTCTCCGGCTGCGGCTGATCAACCTGATCGGCTCGTTAGTGCTCCTCGTCTTCAACACGGTGATCCAGGTCTGGCCGATGGTCGGCCTCAACGCCGTGCTGTGCCTGATCAACATCTACTTCCTGTGGCGGTTGATCAGCGAGCGGCACGACGACGCGGCCTACACCGTGCTCCAGGTCGGTCCGCAGGATGCCTATCTGCGCCACGTGCTGCACGTGCACCGCGCCGACATCGCCCGCTACAACCCCGGCTTCGATGCCGACCTGCCCGACGACGTGGTGCCCTTCCTGGTCCAGCGCGGAGACGAGACCGTCGGCGTCGTGCTGGTCCGGGACGCCGGCGGTGGGACGGCCGAGGTCATGCTCGACTGGGTCACGCCGCGGCACCGCGACTTCAGCCCGGGCGAGTTCGTCTACCGACAGTCGGGGCTGTTCCGCGAGAGGGGTTTCGAGCGGGTGCTGTCCCCGGCCGGGATGAAGGATCCCTACTACTCGCGGATCGGCTTCCGGCCGCACGGTGAGCGCTGGGTGCTGGAGGTCTGAGGGCAGCGGGTATGCCTTGCCCGCTCAGCTGCCCGTCGAGAGCAGCATCGCCACGATGACGGCCAGGGTGACGGTGTTGAAGACGAAGGCGAGCAGGGTCTGGGCCAGGACCGCGCGGCGCAGCCGGTCGGTGCGCACCTGCACGTCCGGGGTGGCGAAGGTCGCCTGGATCCCGAAGGCCAGGTAGAGGTAGCGCAGCCAGCTCGGGCGGTCCTCGCCGGGGAACTCCAGCCCGCCCTCGCTCAGGTCGAGCCGGGCATAGATCAGCGCGTTGCCCACGGCCACGTTGATCCAGGAGATGGCGACCATGACCAGGCCGGCGGCCACGATGCTGGGCCGGTCGTTGACCCCCGCGCCGAAGGCCAGCATCGCCACGACGGCCAGGGCGAGGGCGGAGACGGTCACGTCGAGGCGGGAGAGGAGCTTCTTGGGGCAGTGCCAGGTGCCGTCCTCCTGGCGCTCCAGGCCGAGCGCCGGGGGCAGCTCCTCGCCCTCGACGCCTCGGAAGGTGACCAGCAGGAGCAGCGCGTTGACCGCCGAGAGCATCGTCCACGCGGCGATGCACGACAGCGTGATCCACTGCCAGCGGTTCAGGTTCTCGAAGCCGTCCCAGAGGCGGACCGCGATCGGCGTCGCGAGCGTCCCGGCGACGGTGGCGGTGAGGATGCGCGGGGTGTCGCGGCGGCTCCACCGGTGCCACCGTGTCTCCCCCCGCGCCGTGCTCACCGCTGTGGGCCCCAGGGGGTGGGGTCGGGGTCGACGGCCACCTCGCGACGGGCGCGGGGGGACACCGGCTCGGGCTCCTCGTCGGTGAACTCCTCCTCGTCCTCGAAGGAGTCCACGTCGTCCTCGTCCTGGACCCAGTCCCAGTCCTCGGGCAGCTCGTCCCGCTCGACCGGCTCCCAGCGCGGCCTCGGCGGAGCGGCCGTCCGCCGCCGGCCCCCGACGGGGATCCGCACGATGTCGGCGTCGAAGCGGTCGGCGAAGCTGGGCTGGTCGTCGGTGAAGTCGGTCTCGAACGGGTCCTGGGGGATGTGCTCGTCGAAGGGGGAGCGCTCGTCGAAGGAGGCCGAGTCCTCGTCCGGATCATGCCCCTCGGGGCCGAAGATGGTGGCGCAGATGCGACGGTACTTCTCGTCGGGCGAGGGCACCCACTGGATCTCCCGCATCGCCTGGTCCTGGCCCGCCGACTCGAGCACGAACTGCCCGTAGCCCAGCAGCCGCCCCAGCAGGGAGCGGCCGTAGTTCATGTCCGTGACCTTGCGCAGCGGCATCATCGCGACCTTGTGGGTGAGCAGGCCGTAGGTCATCAGCAGCCGCTTGTCGGTCGCCACGAACCACTCGTTGCGCCACTCCAGCAGCCGCCAGATGGCCCGGGCCACGAGCACGAGCCACAGCAGCCACACGACCTGTCCGAGCACCGCGGTCTCGGCGGTGAGGTTGGCCTCGATCCACCCCGCGAGGACGACCCCCAGCAGCGGGGTGCCGACCGGCTCGGCCAGCTTGGCCCAGTGGTGCCGGGTCGCGACGATCGGCCGCTCCTCGTCGAGGAGGTAGCGGTCGAGGAGACGGCGGCTGATCGCCACCGTCGCCGGAGCCGAGGTGCTCACCCCACCGCTCCTGCTAACTGTTCACGATCGAGCTGAAGAACCGGCCGATGTTGAGGATGCCCTGGCTGATGATGTCCCAGATGGCGCGCACGATGTCCGCGGCCCGGTCGGGGTTGGTGATGATCGCGTAGAGGACGAAGCCCCAGAAGATCCAGTGCAGCACCTTCTTGACGGTGGGCGGCATGACGAACTCCTCGGGTGACTACAGACGCAGGGCACAACTCGTGGCCAGTGTGACAGATGTGACTAGGGGTATGCGGTGTCGGCGCGGCTTCGGAGTGTCGCCGGGGACCGGGTCAGCCGCGGAGGAGGGGGGAGGCGGCCATCCGGTCCAGGGCCTCGCCGACCTCCTCGGTGGAGCCGGCGAAGGAGAGCCGCACCATGTGGTTGCCGTTGACCGTGTCGAAGTCCACGCCCGGGGTGATGGCCACGCCGCAGTCGTCGAGCAGGTCGCGGCACCACGCCACCGAGTCGTTCGTCAGGTGGGCGACGTCGCACCAGGCGTAGAAGGCGCCGTCCGGAGGGGCGTAGGACCGCAGCCCGACCTCGGGAAGGCGATGGATCAGGAGCTCGCGGTTTGCCGCATACCGCTCCTTGTGCCCGTCGAGCTCGCGGGCCGCCTGCTCGGTGAAGGCACCCAGGGCGGCGTACTGGGAGATGGCCGGGGCGCAGATGTTGAGGTTGCCGGTCACGACCTCGAGCGGGCGGCGCAGCGACGGCGGGGCGAGCATCCAGCCGACGCGCCAGCCGGTCATCGAGAAGTACTTGCTCACCGAGCCCACGACGATCGCCTCGCGCGAGGTCTGCCAGGCGCTCGCGGTCGGACGGCCGTAGGACAGTCCGTGGTAGATCTCGTCGCTGACCAGCAGCGTGCCGTGCTCCTCGCACCACCTCGCGATGGCGGCGAGCTCGTCGGCGTCGATGATCGTGCCGGTCGGGTTGGCGGGGCTGGCGACGATGACCCCCTTCGGTGGCTCGGGCAGGGCCTCGAGCATCTCCACGGTCAGCTGGTAGCGGGTGTCCGGGCCGCAGTCCATCTCCAGCACCTCGACGCCGAGGGCCGACAGGGAGTTGCGGTAGGCCGGGTAGCCGGGGCGCGTCATCACCACCGTGTCGCCGGCGTCGAAGGCCGCGATGAACAACGCGGTGAAGGCGCCCGAGGAGCCGGGGAAGACGACGACCTCGTCGGGGTCGACCGCATACCCTCCCTCGCGCCGGTGGTAGGCCGCGATCGCCTCGCGCAGCGGTCGGATGCCGGCCGCCTCGGTGTAGCCGAGCACCTCCAGGTCGAGGATCTCGACCGCCCGCGACCGGGCAGCTGCCGGAGCAGGGGTCGAGGGCTGTCCGGCGCACATCATGATGACGTCGCCGTGGGTGCGCTGGCGCTCCGCGGCGGCCTTGAGCACCTCCATGACGAAGAACGGCTCGACCTGCGAGCGGCGTGAGGCCTCGAACGCGCTCATGGCTCAGACCACCCCGTAGAGCCGATCGCCGGCGTCGCCGAGACCCGGCACGATGTAGCCCTTGTCGTTGAGGCGCTCGTCGATGCTGCCGGTGACCAGGGTCAGGGGCAGGTCGATGTCGGCCAGCTCCTTCTGCACGCGCTCGATGCCCTCGGGCGCCGCCAGCAGCACGACGGCGGTGATGTCGTCGGCGCCGCGGTCGACCAGGTAGCGGACGGCGGCCGCGAGGGTGCCGCCGGTGGCCAGCATCGGGTCCAGGACGTAGCACTGGCGCTTGTCAAGGTCGTCGGGCAGACGGTTGGCGTAGGTGCGCGCCTCGAGCGTCTCCTCGTTGCGCTCCATGCCCAGGAAGCCGACCTCGGCCGTGGGCAGCATCTTCATCATCCCGTCGAGCATGCCCAGCCCGGCGCGCAGGATCGGCACCACGAGGGGCTTGGGGGTGGACAGGTGGATGCCCTGCGTCGGCCCGACCGGCGTCTCGATGTCGAACGGGCTGACCCGCACCTCGCGCGTCGCCTCGTAGGCCAGCAGCGTCACCAGCTCGTCGGTCAGCCGCCGGAAGGTGGGGGTGTCCGTCCGCTTGTCACGCAGGTAGGTGAGCTTGTGGGCGATGAGCGGGTGGTCGGCAACGTGGACGCGCATAGGACAGACTCTAGGTCGTGAGCCAGTCCCGCGGCACCCCGCCTTCCCGTCCCTCCTGGAGCCAGGCAAGGTATGCGGAGTGGCTGGGTCTGGCGCTCGACGAGGCCCGGGCGGTGGGCGCCTCGGGCGACGTCCCGATCGGGGCCGTCGTCGTCGACCCTGACGGGCAGGTGCTCGGCCGGGGGCGCAACGTGCGCGAGCTGGAGGCCGACCCCACGGGCCACGCGGAGGTCGTGGCGCTGCGCGAGGCAGGCCGTGCCGTGGGGGAGTGGCGACTGTCGGGCTGCACGCTGGTCGTGACGCTCGAGCCGTGCGCGATGTGCGCGGGTGCGGCCGTGCTGTCCCGGGTCGACCGGGTCGTCTTCGGCGCCTGGGACGACAAGGCCGGGGCCTGCGGCTCGGTCTGGGACCTGCCCCGGGACCGGCGCGCGCTGCACCGCCCCGAGGTCGTCGGCGGGGTCCGCGAGGAGGAGTGCGCGGCGCTCCTGCTCGACTTCTTCGGCGAGCGCCGCTGAGCTCCTCGGGTGTGGCCGCAGATCGTCGAGCGGCGCCCGCGGATTTCGGTCGCGTGTTCATCCTCGGGTAACCTGTCCGGCGGTGGCGTGTCCGAGCGGCCTAAGGAGCACGCCTCGAAAGCGTGTGAGGGCGCAAGTCCTCCGTGGGTTCAAATCCCACCGCCACCGCCATGTGTGATGTCGCAAGACATCGGAATGGGCCGGACCTACATCTTGTGGGTCCGGCCCTTCTTCTTTGGGGGGCCGGGGGGTTGTCCGGTGCCGTGGTAGGTGCGGCCCCCCGATCCGTGTACACAAAGCGGGGAGCAGCGGTACGAAACCGCACAGACCGTCCTCAGGAGATCGGGACGATCTCCTCGGAGACCATGACCTCCACGGCGGGGCCGGGCTGCTCGTCGCCTCCCCACGGCGAAGGACCGGTCGACCCGGACGGTGCCGTCGACGGTGACGACCAGCCCGACGTCCGGGTCGTCGAACGACTGGTTGGTGATGCCCAGGACTACGGGGGAAGTCCTCGTCGCCGACGGCGACCTCCTGCGCGTGGTCGTGCCCGCCCGGCGCCTCGTAGGAGGTGATGAGGAAGCAGCTCTCCCCCGGTCGAGCATCTCGGTCAACGTCGGCACCGACGTCAGCGGGAGTTCCTGTCCGCGACGCAGCACCTCGGCGGTCAGCCCGGGCACACCGGGTGGCGCGGGCGGCTGGGATACTGGACCAGAGGCCGGAGCGCGGGAGGAGGCGGCGTGGGACACGGACACAGTCACGGCACCGCAGCGGGTCAGTCCCCGGACTTCCGGGTCAGACTGTGGATCGCCTTCTCGATCACGGCGCTGATCGTGGTCGCCCAGGGCGTCGGGGCCGTCGTCACCGGGAGCCTCGCGCTGCTGACCGACACAGTCCACGCGCTCGTCGACGCCTCTGGCCTGCTCGTGGCACTCATCGCCGCCACGCTCATGGTGCGGCCGGCGACCTCCCGCCGCACCTGGGGCTTCCGCCGGGTCGAGGTCATCGCCGCCCTGGCCCAGTCCGCGCTGCTCCTGGTCGTGGGCATCTACGCAGCGATCGAGGGGATCCGCCGGTTGTTCGAACCGCCGGAGGTGCCGGCCACCGAGCTGCTCGTCTTCGGGGTGGTCGGGCTGGCCGCCAACATCGTTGCCATCGCGGTCCTGTCCTCGGGCCGTGCCGCCAATCTCAACATGCGCGCGGCCTTCCTCGAGGTGCTCAACGACGCTCTCGGGTCAGTCGCCGTGATCATCGCCGCCATCGTCATCGCGACCACGGGCTTCGCGCAGGCAGACGCCGTGGCGGGCCTGCTCATCGCGGCCCTGATCCTGCCGCGGGCGCTGCGACTCATGCGGGAGACGCTTGCGGTGCTGATGGAGTTCACCCCGCCCGGGCTCGACCTCGAGCAGGTCCGCGAGCACATCCTCGCGCTGGATCACGTCCGCGACGTCCACGACCTGCACGCCTCGACGGTCGCCACCGGGCTGCCCGTGCTCACCGCCCATGTCGTCGTCGACGACGAGTGCTTCACCGACGGGCACGCAGCCCAGATGCTGCGGCAGGTGCGGCACTGCGTGGCCCACCACTTCACCGTCTCCGTGGAGCACTCGACCTTCCAGATCGAGACCGAGGAGGTGGCGGCGGAGGAGACCGACGCACAGGTCCACGGCCAGCAGGCTGGCCGTGAGCCTCCAGGAGCCCGGCACGCCCCATGAGGTGCTGGGCAGGTCGCGGCACGCCGACGTCAGTGCGTGGCCAGCGCCTCGGCCGCGGCGGCGATGTCGTCGAGCTCGGTGCGAAGCGACTTCTCGGTGAGCTTGGTGCCCAACGGCCCCACGACCTTCAGCGCCAGCCGCTGCAGGCGACCGGGGTCGGCCACGTCCGCGTCGAAGCGGCACGTCAGCAGGGTGGCGTGGGCGTCGTCGAGGGGCTCCAGGACGAGCTCGGTGCGATAGACGGTGCTCCCGTCGCGGGCCTCCAGGACGGTGCGGCGCAGCGGGTCGTTGTCCACGACGACCATCTCCTGCGTCTCCGAGGCGCCCATCATCCGGCGGGTCTCCCGCCAGCGCGTGCCCAGCGCGTAGGGGCCAGGGGTGAGCACCCGCAGGTCCGTGACCTGGCTCAGTCGCTCCTGGGCACGGGACAGATCGGTGAGGACCTCCCACACGGCGGCGGAGGAGGCCTGGATCCGGCGGGAGATCTCGACCTGGTGCTGGGTGCTCACCGGCCGTCCTCCTCCGCAGCGTCCTCGGCGGTCGGCAGGTCCTCCCAGGCGTCGCCCAGGACCAGGTCGACCTTGTCGTCCTCACGCTCGATCTCGACGAGCGTGACGCCCTCGGGCAGCGCCTCCTGCAGCGCCTGGGCGGCGGCCAGACCCTCGGGGCCGTGCCGCAGCTCGGCCACGCCCTCGATCTCCGCGTCAGCGTTGCCGACCTGGTCCACCGCGTAGCCCCTCGTGCGCAGCGCCTCCCCGGCCCGGCCCGCCAGGCCCGCGGTGTCGGTGGAGTTGTAGACGTCGACGTTGATGTCCGCGGGGGTCAGGACCGGCGCGGCCGTCGTGGTCACCGCGACCTCGTCGGTCTGGTTGTCGTCGCCGAAGGTGAGCCAGCCCTGCATCGTGGCCACGGCGATGCCGAAGGCGAGCAGCAGGCCCAGCAGGAGGGTGAGGATCACGAGGGCGGCACGACGACGTGCCCGGCGGGCCGCCGTGGACATCCCGGCAGTGCGCACGTATCCCACGTGTTTCTCCTTCTCGGTCGTGCTGGCCGGATCTGCCGGCCAGTCGAGGCTAACCAGCCCCGGGGGCGTCGAGGTCGAGGACACGCCCGTGGACCACGGGGCGCCCCTGGAGGGCGGCGCGCAGGGCCCGGTGCATGCCGTCCTCGAGGTAGAGCGTCCCCTGCCACTTCACGACGTGGCAGAAGATGTCGCCGTAGAAGGTGGAGTCCGGCGAGAGCAGCACGTGCAGGTCGAGCTCGGCCCGGGTGGTGACCAGCTCGTCGAGCCGGATCATGCGCGGGGCCAGGTGCGACCAGTCCTGCACGTGGTGCGGAGGGTAGGGCTGCCCGTCGCCCACGCCCTTGAAGATCATGCCCGCAGTCTATTCTCAGGAGCGTGAGCGAGCAGAGCGGCAGCAACCAGATCGAGGTCATCACGCAGGGCTATGCCTTCACCGAGCCCAGCATCGTGCTCGGTGCGGCGGTCGACGCAGAGGCCGGTGGGGTCGTGCCCGAGGCCGTGGTCCGGCTGCCGCTCGGCTCGATGAACCGGCACGGTCTGGTGGCCGGCGCGACCGGCACCGGCAAGACCGTGACCCTCCAGGTGCTGGCCGAGCAGCTCTCCGACGCCGGGGTCCCGGTCTTCCTGGCCGACATCAAGGGCGACCTCACCGGGATGGCCACCCCGGCGACGGCCAACCCCAAGATCGACGAGCGCATGGGCCCGATGAAGCAGGACTGGACGGGCACCGCATACCCCCTCGAGCTGTTCAACCTCGGCGGTCACGGCGTGGGCACCCCGATCCGGGCCACGGTGACCAGCTTCGGGCCGACGTTGCTGTCCAAGGTGCTGCGGCTCAACAAGACCCAGGAGTCCAGCCTCGGCCTGGTCTTCCACTGGGCCGACCAGCAGGGGCTGGCGCTGCTGGACCTCAAGGACCTGCAGGCCGTCATCCAGCACCTGATCTCCGACGAGGGCAAGGCCGACCTGAAGGATCTCGGCGGTCTGGCCAAGTCGACGGCGGGCGTCATCCTGCGCGAGATCGTGGCCCTGTCGGCCGCCGGCGGCGACGCCTTCTTCGGGGAGACCGAGTTCGACACCGCCGAGCTGCTGCGCACCACCTCCGAGGGCAAGGGCATCATCAGCTGCCTGGAGATCCCGGGCGTGCAGGACAAGCCGGTCGTCTTCTCCACCTTCCTGATGTGGCTGCTCGCCGACCTCTTCCAGGACCTGCCGGAGGTCGGCAACCCGGACAAGCCCAAGCTGGTCTTCTTCTTCGACGAGGCGCACCTGCTCTTCGACAAGGCCTCCGACGCCTTCCTGGAGTCGGTCGAGCAGGCCGTGCGGCTGATCAGGTCCAAAGGTGTCGGCGTCTTCTTCGTCACCCAGAACCCCACCGACGTGCCCAACTCGGTGCTGGCCCAGCTCGGCAACCGGATCCAGCACGCCCTGCGCGCGCACACCCCCAACGACGCGAAGGCGCTCAAGGCGACGGTGTCGACCTACCCGGTCAGCGACTACGACCTGTCCGAGGTCCTCACCTCCCTCGGCACCGGCGAGGCGATCGTGACCGTGCTCTCCGAGAAGGGCGCGCCGACGCCCGTCGCCTGGACGATGCTGCGCGCGCCGCAGGGCCAGATCGGTCCCTCCGACCAGGCGGTCGTCGACACGGTCGTCTCCTCGTCCACGATCCACTCCCGGTATGCGGAGGCTCTCGACCGCGAGTCCGCGTACGAGCTGCTGGCGGCCAGGTTCAAGGCTGCTGAGGAGGCCGCTGCCGAGGCAGCTCTGGCCGAGGCGGAGGAGACGGCTCGCGCCGCCGAGGAGAAGGCTGCCCGCGGCGGCGGACGTCGTGCGGCGCAGGACGAGGGCATGATCGGCCAGGTCGTGAAGTCGACCGCCTTCAAGTCGATGTTGCGCTCCGCCGGGACCGTCATCGGCCGCGAGATCACCCGCTCGATCTTCGGCACGGGACGGCGTCGCTGAGGCGGGCGATTTCGGTCCCGGCCTGCCCGCGGGGTATCCTCTCCGACGGAGGATTCGCATAGTGGCCTAGTGCGCACGATTGGAAATCGTGTTGGGATAAAACCCTCGGGGGTTCAAATCCCCCATCCTCCGCCAGTGTCCTGTCTCAGGACATAGGAAAGCCCCGAGCCCCCCGGCTCGGGGTTTTTCTGTGGGTTCAGTGGTTGGTATCGCCTGGTGGGGTCGATGGTGAGCTCGCGTAGGAGTTCGCCGGTGGTGGCGTGGGCGATGCGGACGTGGTGGTTCTGGACGAGCATGATGACGGGGGTTCGGGCGTGGGTTCGGCCGACGGCGATCTTGTGGAGTTGGCCGGCGATGCGCAGGGTGACTTTGCCTGCGGTGAGCCGTCCCGGGGTGTCCGGAGACCTGATCCGTTGGAAGGATGCAGGTCATGGCACGACCGTCGAAGTACAACCAGGAGTTCCGCGAGCGTGCGGTCCGGCTGGTGCTGGAACAGCGTGAGGAGTACGGCTCGGAGTTCGAGGCGATCAAGTCGATCGCGGCCAAGCTGGGCATCGGCTCGGCGGAGACGTTGCGCAAGTGGGTCCGCCGCGCGGAGGTCGACTCCGGTGCCCGGCCCGGGGTGACGTCCGCGGAGCATGAGCAGATCAAGGCGCTGAGGCGGGAGAACGCCGAGCTGCGCCGCGCCAATGAGATCCTGAAGGCCGCGGCGGCTTTCTTCGCGTCAATGTGGCTCTTCAACTTTGAGCGTGGCGCGGGTGTTCACGCCGCGATGGGTCGGGGCGCGTAGCCAATGATGCGGCATCGGTAGTTGTCGTGGTTGCGGTACCCCCGTCCGACCCTCTTGATCGTCTTCGCGGTCAGGTTCGCCGCCTCCGTCCTCGCGTTCGTCACCCTGGTTCGGCAGAAGGTGAGCAGCTCCCGCCGCCACGCGCGCAGGGTCCGGAACAGCGCTGCGGGCTCGGGCAGGCGGGTGGCGCGCACGGCGCGCTCGAGGTGGGCCCAGTGCCGCTGGAACGATGACGTGTCAGTGGCGCTGAGAACCTGACGGACGTGCTCCTTGATCCCCCAGGCGACGGCCAGCTCAACGTCCTCGGCGAGGATCTGCTGCAGCTTGGTCCGCTGACGCAGCGTGAGCCGATCACCGGCGCAGGTGAGCAGCTTGCGGTACTTCCACGAGGTGTCGGTGGCCCGGCCGCGGCGCTCGTGCAGCTCCCACACCCGGCGCCGGCGGACCTTGGTGACCATCTCGTTCGCCAGCCGCACCACGTGCCAGTGGTCGACGCTGACCCGGGCGCGCGGTAGTGCCCTGCGGACGGCGGCACGGAACTCGCCGGACATGTCGAGGGCGACGATCTGCACGCGCCGGCGCCACCACCGCGGCCGGGCCGCCAGCCAGGACGTGACGACTTTGCCGCGGCGTCCATCGACGACGTCGAGGATGGCCCCGTCGTCCAGGTTGGTGAACACGATTGACCACGGCTCGACCCGCTTCACGGCCTGGGTGTCGGGATCGCGCAGGTAGCGCACGGTGCGGAATCGGTGCTCATCGATCCCCAGATGCTTGACGTGCCGGCGGTCCACGCCGGTATCCAGGTCCACGGTGCTGGTGAGCATCCGCATTACCGTCGGCCACGACAGGTCCGCCTCGTGCGCGACGCGGGAGACCGCTCGCGGCTCGGCCCGACAGGCGGTGATCACCTGCTCCGCCAGCCGGGTCGTGACCCGGGCCCGGGCGGGCAGCTGCTCGGTCTCCTCGGTGAACGAGCGCCGCGGGCACAGCGGCTCCCGGCAGGCGTAGCGCCGCTTGCGCACGAGCACGTCCAGGGACTCCCCGCCGCACGGGACGTCCTTGACGTGCTGCATGGGTCGAGCCTGGACCCGCGAGGACAGCACCCCGCAGGACGGGCACGCGCCCTCGCTCGTGGTCGTCTCGATCACCACCTGCCGCGCTTGCTCATCGCCGACGGCAGGGCTGGCTGAGACGACTCGGTAGCCGGACAGGTTGAACAGGATCGACGCCGCATCGACGTCGAACGTAGGCTGGTGCACGCTCGCGGTCCTCGCTCATGGGATGTCTAGACAACACCCATGTTGGCGCAGGGCCGCGAGCCCTACCTCAGGGCCCCACCACGCTCAAAGTTGAAGGGCC
>NZ_JBQGWG010000016.1:0-68972 GCF_052073805.1 Ornithinimicrobium panacihumi
GGAGGTGTCAGATGGTCTGTGTAAGTGCCGGGTCTCCGACCGAGAAGGAGATTGATTGTGAGCATGACGCACGACGAGATGAGGGCCGAGGACCTGGACCAGGTCGAGGTGGACCAGCGGGCCGAGGCTGCCCGGCTGCGTGAGGAGTTCTTCGACGACGAGCTGGTCGACAAGCTGCTCGCGGCGACCGGTGAGCGCGGGGTGTCCCTGACCGGGGCCGGTGGCTTCCTGCCCGAGATGATCAAGACCGTCCTGGAGCGCGGCATGGGAGCCGAGCTGACCGACCACCTCGGGTACGCCAAGGGCGACGCGGCCGGCCGACGTTCGGGGAACTCCCGCAACGGCACCACCCCCAAGACGGTGAGCACCGAGGTCGGCGACATCGCCCTGGACCAGCCCCGGGACCGCAACTCCACGTTCTCCTCGGCGCTGGTGCCCAAGGGCGCCCGCCGCCTGGGCGGGCTGGAGGACATGATCATCTCTCTGTACGCCGGCGGGATGACGGTGCGCGACATCCAGCATCATCTGGCCGCGACGCTGGGCACCGAGCTGTCCCACGAGACGATCAGCAACGTCACCGACGCCGTGCTCGAGGAGGTCAAGGCCTGGCAGTCCCGCCCGCTGGAGGCGTTCTACCCGGTGATCTACCTCGACGCCCTGGTGGTCAAGGTCCGCGACGGCGCGCACGTGACCAACCGCTCGGCGCACATCGCCGTCGGTGTCGACATGGACGGCATCAAGCACGTCCTGGGTATCTGGGTCCAGGCCACCGAGGGCGCGAAGTTCTGGGCCGGCGTGTGCGCCCAGCTGGCCAACCGCGGCGTCAAGGACGTGCTCATCGTCTGCTGCGACGGGCTGGCCGGCCTGGCCGAGGCCATCGAGGCGACCTGGCCGCACGCGATGGTGCAGACCTGCGTGGTGCACCTGATCCGGGCCTCGATGCGGTTCGTGTCCTACACCGACCGCAAGGCCGTCGCGGCGATGCTGCGCCCGATCTACACCGCCCCCGACGAGGACGCCGCGCTGATGGCGCTGACCACCTTCGCCGACTCCAACCTGGGCAAGAAGTACCCGGCCGCGGTCGCGACCTGGGAGAACGCCTGGGACCGGTTCACCCCGTTCCTGGCGTTCGGGCCCGCGCTGCGCAAGGTCATCTACACCACCAACTCCATCGAGTCGCTGAACTACCAGCTGCGCAAGATCATCAAGAACCGCGGCCACTTCCCCAGCGACGAAGCCGTGATCAAGCTGCTCTGGCTGGCGATCATGAACATCGAGGACAAACGAGCCCGCGAACGAGCCAAGCAGGCCGGCAAAGGCAAAGACCGAAAGTCCGTGCCCCGCCTGGTCGAAGGCGCCACCGTCACCGGCTGGAAAGCCGCCCTCGGCGAGCTCGCCCTCGTCTACCCCGACCGCGTAAACGCCTACCTCTAACCCAATGTGACCCACATCACTTACACAAACATCTTGACAAGCTCACGTGCTCGGCCACCTCGTCCACGGCCGGGTTGATCACCGCCGCGACCGCGGCGGCCTGTCCGCGCTCTCGGAGAGCGTCTCCAAGAGCGCGTGTGCTTTTCCCATCAGGTCCAGCGCGGCCTTGGTGCGGGCCAGCTCAGCCTCGGCCTTCTCCGCCCGCGCCCGCAGCGCCTGCAGCTCCTTGTCCCGCCGGTCTGGCGGCGGGCCGGCCAGCCCGGCCTGCGCACCCGCGGCGGCAGCCTTGCGCCACTCGATGATGTGCGAGCTGTACAGACCCTCCCGGCGCAGGATCGCACCCCGCTCACCGCGGTCGGCCGCTTCGTACTCGGCCAAGATCGCGGCCTTGAACTCGGCGGTGAACCTCCGCCGCTTCGGCTGGTCAGCACGAGGGGACATGACCCCATCATCGGTGCCGACATCAGCAGTCGTCATCGTCATCTCAGAAATCGTCCAAATCTCGCCCCGTGCAGTGCGAAGGTCAACAGTGCTGGTGTCTCACCCCATCCTGACGCACAGGGGGAGGGCTACCGGCACAAGGAGACACCGAAGAATGGCCCAGCACTGGCTGGCTATGGCGCGATCACGATGAAGAACGCGTTGGCGAGCACCATGTCAACGCTGCCCACCCAACTGGCCCGGTCCCTGACGTGGGACCGGGGCAAGGAGATGTCAGCGCACGCAAAGTTCAGTGTCGAGACCGGGATCCCGGTCTTCTTCGCCGACCCGCAGTCACCGTGGCAGCGCGGAACGAACGAGAACACCAACGGCCTGCTGCGTCAGTACTTCCCGAAGGGCACTGACCTGTCCCGCTGGTCGGCCGAAGAGATCGAAGCCGTCGCTCACGCCCTTAACACGAGACCACGGAAGACACTCGGGTGGAAAACGCCAGCAGAAGCGTTCAACGAGCATCTACTGTTGCTCCCACAAGCCGGTGTTGCATCGACTGGTTGAACCCGGTCAATATCGAGCCATCCGCTACACCGAGCGCCTGGAGGAGCTCGGGATCGTTGCCTCGGTCGGGTCCAAGGGCGACTCCTACGATAATGCCGCCGCCGAAGCGCTGAACCGCGTGTTCAAGACCGAGCTCATCCGCCGCCAAGGCCCGTGGAAGACGCTCGAGCACGTCGAGCTCGAGGTCCTGCGGTGGGTCGACTGGTACAACACGACCCGCCCGCACTCCTGGTGCGACTACCTCGCACCCGCAGCGTACGAGAACGCCTACTACGCTGCCCGCAACCCTTCGACGGCAACCGCCGCCGAAGCACACACGACTCTCCACTGAACCCGGGGCGGTTCACCCGCCGCTCGGAGAGGACGTGTCCGGCGTCGGCGAGCTCGTCAGGGATGAAGCGGTACCCGAACCCGCGGTCCTCGGCGTGGATCTGCAGAGCAGCGTTCATCGCGTAGGTGTCGACGAGGTCCCGGCCGCTGACCGGGTTGGCGCACCAGGCGTAGAACGCCTGCGTGGAGAACTGCAGCACCCGGCAGGTCACCGTGACGGGGATCCCGTCGGCGGCAAGGTCACGGACAAGCGGGTACGTCATTTTGGGGACTGGCCCAGCTTCAGGTTCGCCTGGGACAGGTACGCCGCTGCTCGACGCAGCACCTCGTTCTCCTGCTCCAGCAACCGGTTTCGCCGCTTGAGCTCGCGGAGCTCCTCGGACTCAGCCCTCGTCACGCCAGGACGGGTGCCGTCCTCGACGTCGGCCTGGCGCAACCAGTTCCGCGGGCAGGACTCCGAGATCCCGAAGTCTTTCGCGGTCTGCGCGATCGGAGCATCGCCGCGACGGGCCACCGCGACGACATCGTCACGGAACTCCTTGGGGTGGGGTGCAGGCATAGCAACATCCTTCCAGCAGGGACTCCACGTCCCCACAGATCAGGTGTCAACCAGCCCTCCAACAGTCCCGTCTCACGGATCCTGCGTCGCCACGCAGCGCCTCACACCCGTGTCAACTCGTCCCGTTTACCAGCGAGGTGATCCGTCCTGGAAGCAGACCCCGTGTCCGCTGCGGGCGTGGTCCGACCGCGAGCGGGCCCAATTCCCACCCGCCGGTCGAGGCCGGCCCAAGAAGAGCCACCGATGACTCCCTCCGTCTCGGAAAGGTGTTGCGCGTCATACCCGCTCACGCAATCCCCTGCACCGATGTCTTGGTCATACTGAGATCAAGCACCTGATCGCATGCCTCTCTGACCTCGGGGTCGTGGGTGGCTATGACGATTGTCGCGCCCTGCTCGGCCATTCCCCTGAGCTGTCGAAGCACGCCGTGCGCATTCGCGAGATCCAGCGCTCCCGTTGGTTCGTCTGCCAGGATTAGTTTGGCCGACTTCACCAGGAGCCGTGCGAGCGCGACGCGTTGCTGTTCGCCGCCGGACAAGGTCGCGACCTTCGCCTGCAGTCGACCCGATAGGCCGACCGTGTCTAGTGCGCTTTCCATCGCTTGCGTGTCGGTTCGGCCGCGTCCACGCATTGCGACGGATAGGTTCTCTTTCACGCTCGCATCTTCGATCAGTGCGTAGTTCTGAAACAAGTAGCCCAGCACGTCTCTTCTGAATCGTTGACGCTGCCCGTAGGTAAGGTCCAAGAGACTCCTCCCATCGAAGTGGACGCTGCCATGGTCGGGCTCGGTCAACATCCCTATGCAGTTCAGGAGGGTGGATTTGCCTGAGCCACTGGCCCCGACGAGGGCTGTCATGGTTCCAGGCTCTGCCCGCAGGTTTACGTCGTCCCAAAGAAGTCTTTCTCCGAAACTCATACGCAGTGAAGAAACTTCCAAACCCATCGTCATGCCTCACTTATTCCGTTGCGGATGATCCAGCGGTGCGCCAGCAGCAGGGCGATCCCGAACCCACCCGTTGCCAAGAGCGCGACGAGCGACACTGGGACAATATCGAGCACGCCCAACGTTGGAAGGCCCCCTGGAAGGGGAGATATCTCTTGCAGCTGCGCAAGTTCACTTCGCTCTTGCGCCACCCTGAAAGGCGCCCACGCGAGGATGAAAGACAAGAGCAGGGCCTCGACGACGATGAGGGCTCTGTACGTTTTCGATATCCTCCAGCCGTTCAGGTGCTGAACAAAAATGCGTGTCGCAAACTGTTTCGCGTAGCCTCCTGCAACGGCGATACCAGCGAGGAGAAGAACGAGGTAGGAGATCGCGGCAGCGAACGAGGCGCTTCTAAACTCGGACTGCTTCTCCGAAGCTATCAGGTCGGCTTTTGCCGTTGCTGGCGTGACGCTGAGGACGAAGCGCTGGAGTTGTGCATCTTGTTGCACCTGTGCACGTACAACGTCCGGATCGAGCACGATCAGCTCCCCTGCGCTCACGGCCGAGACGTACCCCTCATATGTGTTCGGGGGCATCACGATGATGATCGCGTCGCGCAGGAAGGCCTGTTGGTCTTGCTGGAGGGGGGCGCCGGCTACCTCGGATGGGCTTGAGTATGTGGCAACGACTTGGGAGGCCCTGGCCTCCAGTGTCCGGGTCGACAGGTCACGTCCTGCGTCGCGGGTCCGGAGTTCGAGTAGCGTCTTGGCTTCGGCTACCACCGCTTCCCTGTTGGGCCACAGTTCCGGCGGAATCATGACCGTCACGTCTTGGTTCAGGGCCTCGCGCGACAGCACTGTCTCGTCGTGGAGTCCGATATGTTGCTCGTCCAGATACTTGTCATTGACCAACAGTGTTGGGTGAGGCGCGATCATGGAGTCTCCGCCCCCGATCGTCTCCTGTTTGGCGAGCAGCACTTTCCCTTCGGCATCCAGGTCGGCCAGCCAGGCCTCCACGGTCCGTCCCAGGAGATTCTGGTCCTCCTCGGTGAAGGCATTGCCGAGGGTGAGGACCGCTGCGCCTCGCAGTTCCTGTAGGGGCCGTTCGGCCTCAGCGCGAGCCTGCCCATCGACGAGGAGCGACGCGCTTGTCGCCCCGAGACCGAGAGCTAGGGCGATGGCGGCACTCCGGAGCACGTAGGAGGAAAGAACGATGGTACGCCCAGGTATATCTCCCTTGAGGGCTGCTAGCAGTGGCATGGAATGCGTGACCGCGAGGAGGAGGACGAAGGCCATTCCTACGCCCACAAGAAACACCGTCGATATTGCGAGGGCCTGCAGGACGAGAGGGCCCAAGCCGACTCCATCGAAGCGCGCGACCGTCAGAGCCACACCGACGATGAGGGTTGCGACGCCGCCGGCCAGCCAAGCGTAGAAGAACGGGACTACCTCTTGGCGCCACCCCGAGAGCAGTCTTCGACCATGCATCCGGGCAATGGCGTAGCGTCTTGTCCGTGTGACCACGAACGCGGCAGTGGTCCCGAAGAGAAGCAGAACAAACGCGGCAATAATGGTTTTAGCGCTTTGGGGCAGCTGTCCCAGCTGGGGCGAAGTTGTCAGAGCCTGGGGGAGCGTTTCTGCTCCGTGTTCATGAAGGACGCGTGTGGCAATCAACGTGTCCTCTGAATCTCCGAAGACAACCCAGTTCCCGACGGGACTGTGCAGTCCCAGATCCGTGAGGGGTTGGACGGTGGTGTGCATCGCGTCCCCGAAGTCCAGGAAGTTGTCGGGTGTTCCCGGCTTCACTATGCCGGGGCCCGCGACGTAGAGGGTCCTGGCGACGCGACTGTTTTCCGGGTCTGGGACCAGCTGACCCAGTTGGAAGCCTCCGTCGTTGGCGGCCTCTTCGATGTCGCGCCGTAGGTCGGCCGCCGACTCCTTACCGCTCCACTGCGTGATTGTGATCAGCTGCTGGGCCGGCATTGGGGCAAGATTGCTGCGTGCTTCAACGACCTGGTAGGCCAGGAGCAAGGCGATGACCCAAGACGCGACCATCAATAGTCGCAGTGTCGTTCTTAGCAAGAGACCCCTCCAACGGGCTTATAATAGGGGTGGTCGAGGCCGGTTCCGTCGGCCTCGACCACCCCGTCTGGTGACGGTCAGACACTCACCCTGAGCAACGAGCCTTCGCCCAGTATGAGCTGTCCACCGCCCCTGGCTTGGCACGCTGTGAGTCGTTGGCCCACTTGCCCTTGGTGGCGTCGGTGCAGCTGTACTCGCCCCACGCGTTGATGGTGCTGCCCCGGTGGGTCACGTCACGGTGGTAGTAGTTGGAGTAGACGATCGTGCCGTTCGTCGTGGTGCCGTAGCTCCACGTGCCCCCACCGGCAGGGACGACAACCGCGAGGGCCGGAACGGCCGCCCCCGCGACGAGCGCTGCGCCGGCGACACTGGACAGGATCTTGCGCTTGATGTTCATGATTTTCCTCTCCGCGAGGGGATGATTGCGGGCGAGTTTGTTCTCGACCGAGCCCCTCGGCAGGGAGATTACACGGCAGAGACGGGGCAGCAAGTGACTTTACCAAGATTTTACTTTCGGCCGGATCGAGGAGGTCGTGAACGCTGTTCACGGCGACTTGATCTGGGTCGTGGATTCTTCGGGGTCGGTGATCTTGGTCAGGTGCGGCCACTCGTGCTTGACGGTGCCGTTGAGGGACTCGACCCAGGCCTGGTCGGTCGGGGTGGCCGGGCGGCCGAAGTGCTGGGCGATGGCGACCATGGCCATGAACTTGCGGGTGTGCGCCGAGATCATCTGTGAGCCGTTGTCGGAGACGGCCAGCAGGATCGGGGTGAGCTCGTCCTCACCGTCCAGGCCCAGGTCCCGGTCCAGGGCCTCGGCACGCTCGAGCGCGACCTCGAGCAGGCCCTCGACGTCCAGGGCCCGCTCGAAGGCGAGGCGGACCTGGGTGTGGGTCTCCTCGGCGGAGACGACCGTGGTGATCCACCGGCGCGAGACGAGGTCCTCGATGAACAGGGCGCCCACGCCGGCGGCGACGAAGTGCGTCGTGTCGTAGATCCAGATGGAGTTCGGGGTGTAGGAGGCCCAGTCCGGGAACGGGCGCCGCTGGCTTGGCGATGCCCGCGGTGGGTGACGAAACCGCAGGTCATGGTCGTTCAGGACCCGCCGCACCGTGGACGGGGCGGCCCAGAACAGGCCCTCGTAGGAGCCGCGGCGCGCCGGCGCACGTCCAGGCCGAGCACCGCGCAGGCCTTCTCCACCGGCCAGCCCTGTTCCGTGGCGTGCTGGACTAAGTCCAGCAGGGCTTCCTTGACGCCGGCCTCGACCCGGGTCGGGACAGGCGCGGTGGGCGTCAAACCGAGCCCCCTTTTCCCTCGACCAGCGTCAGCTTCACCGCCAGCTCCTTGACCGCTTCGCCCAGCCGAGCGATCTCGGCGTTGGCCTCCTCCAACTCGAAATCGCGCTGGCTCTTGCCGGGCGTGCCCGGTTTGGAAGCGGCCAGCGCCGTCATGGCCCGTCCTTGGCGACCTGCCGGAGCCGGATGATCGTGGACCGGTCCACCCCGGCCTCGGTCGCGGCCTGGGCGATCGTGGCCTCGCCACGGACCAGCCGCAGCCAGATCTCATACTTCGCCGAGGGCGACAGGACCTTCTTCGGTCGCCGTATCCTCGGCATCGAGGCATCGTTGCTCATCGTGCACCCTCCTGAAGGTGTCACGAGGACCGTACCGATGTGGTTTGATCCGGCGCCTCAAACCGGACACGAACGCTCAATCAACTCATGCTCCCGCGGGCGTGCGCGGCCAGACCCCACTCGACGGCCAGCAGCGGCAGCACCGCCACGCGACCGGTCAGGAGGCACCTCGCCATACCTCCCAGGGTACGCGCCTTCCGTAGGATGGTCCGGCCCCACCCCACCGAGCCCCAGGAGGACACCATGGCCGACCCGGCCCGCGCCCGCAGGATCGCCGAGCGCATCAAGCAGCTGGTCACCCAGGGGCTCTCCCAGGTGGTCAAGGACGAGCGGGTCGGCTTCGTCACCATCACCGACGTCAGGGTGACCGGTGACCTCCAGCACGCGAGCGTCTTCTACACCGTGCTGGGCACCGACGAGGACCGCACCACCGCGGCGGAGATCCTGGAGGAGTACCGAGGTCGCCTGCGCTCCTTCGTCGGCAAGGGCCTGGGCATCCGCCTGACCCCGAGCCTGGAGTTCATCCTCGACGCCCTGCCCGAGGACGCCCAGCACCTCGACGACCTGCTGCGCGAGGTGGCCCGGCGCGACGCGGAGCTCGCGGCCGCCCGCACGGCCGCGGGCTACGCCGGTGAGGCGGACCCCTACAAGAAGCCCCGCACCGACGACGACGAGGACGAGACCGACGCCGACGCCGACGAGATGGACGACGCCTCGACCGATGGCCGCTGAGGGGCCCGCAGTCGGCGACGGGCTCCTCGTCGTCGACAAGCCCGCCGGCTGGACCAGCCACGACGTCGTCGGGCGCGTCCGCCGGCTGACCCGCACCCGTCGCGTCGGCCACGCCGGCACCCTCGACCCGATGGCCACCGGCGTCCTCGTCCTCGGCGTCAACAAGGGGACCAAGCTCCTCACCTTCCTCGTGGGTCACGACAAGGGGTATGCGGCGACCGTCCGCCTCGGTCAGCGCACCCTGACCGACGACGCCGAGGGGGAGGTCACCGGCGGCGCCGACGCCGGCGCGGTCTCCGCGGCCCAGGTGGCGGCGGCCGTCGGGGGGCTCACCGGCGAGATCCAGCAGGTGCCCAGCGCCGTGAGCGCCATCAAGGTCGACGGGAAGCGCTCCTACGCCCGGGTCCGCTCCGGCGAGGACGTCGAGCTGCCCGCGCGGCCGGTCACGGTCGGCCGCTTCGACGTGCTCGCGACCCGTGCCGCGGGGCAGACCGGGCCGGACGGGGCGGTCGTGCCGGAGGGCTGCCTGGACCTGGACGTCGAGGTGGAGGTCTCCTCCGGGACCTACGTGCGTGCGCTCGCGCGGGACCTGGGCGCGGCGCTGGGGGTGGGTGGCCACCTGACCGCGCTGCGTCGCACCCGCGTCGGTGACCTCACCCTGGACCGCGCGGTGAGCCTGGACCAGCTGGACCCGGAGCACGGACCCGGCCCTGCCGCATACCTCGTGGGGCTGGCGGACGCCGCCCGCGCCGCGCTGCCGACCCGCGAGCTGACCGAGGAGGAGGCCCGCGCCCTCGGCTACGGGCAGCGGATCGACTCCGCCGAGGCCGGCCGCGACGTGCCGGTCGCGGCGTTCGGCCCCGACGGCACCCTGGTCGCCGTGCTCGACGAGAGCCGCGCCCAGGCCCGACCCCACGTGGTCCTCGCCCCCGCGGGGCAGAAGTAGAGTGACGCCCGTGCACCGCTGGAACAGCTTGGACGAGGTCCCCGACACGCTGGGCCCCACCGTCGCCACCCTCGGCAACTTCGACGGCGTCCACCGTGGCCACCGGGCGGTGCTGAAGACCGTTACCGACCTTGCCGCCGAGCGCAGCCTCGCCGCGGTCGCGGTGACCTTCGACCCGCACCCGGTCGCCGTCCTCCACCCCGAGCGGGCGCCCGAGGCGATCGCCGGGCTCGAGCACCGGCTCGCGCTGCTGGAGGAGGCCGGCCTCGACGGGGTCGTGGTCATCGAGTTCACCAAGGAGTACGCCCTCCTGACCCCGGAGGACTTCGTGGTCGAGACCTTCGTGGAGGGGTTGCGCTCGCAGGTCGTCGTGCTGGGCAAGGACTCCCGCTTCGGGCTGCACAACAGCGGCGACATCGAGACCATGCGCGACCTCGGCCGCGAGCACGGCTTCGAGGTCGTCGTCCAGGACACCGTCGGCGAGGTCGACGAGGGTCGTCGCACCTGGTCCTCGACCGCGCTGCGGGACGCGCTGGCCAGCGGGGACATGGAGTCGGCCACCGAGATCCTCGACCGCCCCCACCGCGTCTCCGGCGAGGTCGTCCACGGGCACCACCGCGGCCGTGAGCTGGGCTATCCCACCGCCAACCTCTCCCACGACAGCGACGGGCTGATCCCCTCCGACGGCGTCTACGCCGGTTGGCTGGAGCGTCCCGAGCTGGCCGAGGACCACCCCGACCGTCGGCTGCCGGCGGCGATCTCGGTCGGGACCAACCCGACCTTCGACGACGTCGTCCGGCGCACGGTGGAGGCCTACGTGCTGGACCGCACCGACCTGGACCTCTACGGCGAGACCGTGTGGGTCGACTTCGTCCACCGCCTCCGCGGCAACGTGCGCTTCGACTCGATCGAGGCGCTCCTGGAGCAGATGGCCCAGGACGTCGACCGCACCAGGGAGCTGCTGGGCTGACGTGGACGGCGCGACGCGCTCGCTGCGCTCCCGCTACGCCTCGACCGACTGGGGCCTGTTCGTCGCCGCGCTGGGCCTGTCCATCGTCGGGGCCGTGCTCGTCTGGTCGGCCACCAAGGAGTCCGTGGGGTCTGCCCTCGCCGTCCGGCACCTGGTCAACACCGCCATCGGGCTGACCATGGCGCTGGCCCTGGTCGCCGTGGAGGTGCGGTGGTTGCGGGCCGTCGCGCCCTGGATCTACGTCGCCGGGCTGGCCGGTCTGGTGCTGGTCCTGACCCCCGCGGGCCAGACCGTCAACGGCTCCCGGTCCTGGCTCTTCCTGCCCGGCGGCTTCTCCCTGCAGCCGGCCGAGCTGGCCAAGATCGGGCTGGTCATCGGGCTGGCGATGATCCTCGCCGAGGGGCGCGACCCCTTCCGGCCGCCGCAGTGGCGCGACGTCGTGCTGGCCTGGGTGCTGGCAGCGGTCCCGGTCGGGCTCATCCTCCTGCAGCCCGACCTGGGCAGCGCGCTGGTGCTGGGGATGCTCACCCTCGGCGTCGTGGCGGCCTCGGGAGCCTCGTGGCGCTGGACCATGGCGGCGCTGGTGGCCACCGCCGCCGCAGTGGTCGCCGCGATCAGGGTGCCGCTGCTGGACCCCTACCAGGTCGACCGGCTGCTGGCCTTCCGCGACCCGTCCCTGGACCCGCAGGGGATCGGCTATCAGACCCGCCAGGTGCGCCTGGCCATCGGCTCCGGAGGGTGGAACGGCACCGGTCTGGGGCAGGGCCCCCAGACCCAGGGCGGATTCATCCCCTTCCAGGAGACCGACTTCATCTTCTCGGTGGCGGGGGAGGAGCTGGGATATGCGGGATCCCTCGGCCTCATCCTCCTGCTCGGTTTCCTCGTGGTCCGAGCACTGCTGATCGGGTCGCACAGCCAGGATCCGTTCGGGCGGCTCGTCGCCGTCGGCGTCGCCTGCTGGCTGGCCTTCCAGATCTTCGAGAACGTCGGGATGAACCTCGGGCTGATGCCCGTGACGGGCCTGCCGCTGCCCTTCCTCTCCTACGGCGGGTCGTCGATGATGGCCTGCTGGCTGGCCATCGGGCTGGTGGCGGCGGCGCAACGCGGCGACAGGTAGTTGGTGCCGGCCCCCTCGTCTGCGAAGATTGCCCTTACCCGTGCGTGCGACGAAGGAGTTGACATGGCCCGTTCCGTGACCGATGAGAAGGTCGACCTGAGCCTGATCGAGAACCGTGCTGCCTCGGTAGGGCACATGTTCCGCGAACGGGTGCAGGCCCTTCCCGGGGCCGAGGCCTTCCGGTCTCCCCAGGGCGAGGAGTGGGTCTCCCTGACCTGGACCCAGGCCCGCGACCGGGCCTACGCCCTGGCCGCCGGCCTGATCGAGTTGGGCGTCGAGGTCGAGGAGCGGGTGGCCCTGGCCAGCTCCACCCGCCTGGAGTGGGTGCTGTCCGACCTGGCCGTCATGTGCGCCGGGGCCGCGACCACCACCATCTACCCGACCACCGTGGCCGACGACGTGGCGTTCATCGTGTCCGACTCCGGCAGCCGCGTCGTGATCGCCGAGGACATGCACCAGGTGGCCAAGCTCCGCGACTACCGCGACTCCCTGGGTGATGTCGTCAAGGTCGTCGTCATCGACGGCGAGGGCGACGGCGACTGGGTGATGAGCTACGCCGAGCTCGAGGAGAGCGGCCGTGCCCGGCTGCAGACCGAGCCGGGTCTCGTGGACGCCCGTATCGACGCGACCGGCCCCGACAGCCTGGCCACGATCATCTACACCTCCGGCACCACCGGTCGGCCCAAGGGCGTCCGCCTGCCGCACTCGGCCTGGACCTACGAGGCCGCCGCCGTCGACGCGACCGGCATCCTGAGCCAGGACGACCTGCAGTTCCTCTGGCTGCCGCTGGCCCACGTCTTCGGCAAGGTGCTGCTCACCCTGCCGCTCCAGATCGGCTTCCCCACCGCCGTGGACGGCCGCCAGGAGAAGATCGTGGAGAACGTCGGCATCATCAAGCCCACCTTCATGGGTGCCGCCCCGCGCATCTTCGAGAAGGCCTACGGCAAGATCACCACGATGATGCACGACGAGGGCGGGGTGAAGGCCAAGCTCTTCGACTGGGCCGCCCAGGTCGGCAAGGACGCGGCCGAGATCCGCGCCTCCGACGGCGAGCCCGGCGGGCTGCTGGCCGTCAAGCACAAGCTGGCCGACAAGCTCGTCCTGTCCAAGATCCGGGACCGCTTCGGCGGACGCGTGCGCTTCTTCATCTCCGGCTCGGCCGCCCTCAACCCGGACGTGCAGCGCTGGTTCCACGCCATGGGCCTGACCATCATCGAGGGCTACGGGCTGACCGAGTCCAGCGCTGCCTCGATGGTCAACCGGCCGGCCGGCAACCGGGTCGGCTCGGTGGGCTGGCCGTTGCCGGGCACCGAGGTGAAGGTCGGCGAGGACGGCGAGATCCTGCTGCGTGGCCCGGGCATCATGACCGGCTACCACCAGAACGAGGAGGCCACCCGAGAGGCTCTGACCGAGGACGGCTGGCTGCACACCGGTGACATCGGCGAGATCGACGAGCAGACCGGCCACGTGCGGATCACCGACCGCAAGAAGGACCTGTTCAAGACCTCCGGCGGCAAGTACGGCGCGCCCTCGCACATCGAGTCCCTGTTCAAGGGCATCTGCCCCTACGCCAGCCAGCTCATCGTCGAGGGCGACGGCCGCAAGTTCGTCTCCGCGCTGATCACCCTCGACCCCGAGGCGATCACCGCCTGGGGCGCCAAGCACGGCATGGCCGGCGACTCCTACGCCCAGATCGTCGGCTCGGACAAGTGCCGGGAGATGGTCCAGGGCTATGTCGACGAGCTCAACGCCAAGCTCAACCGCTGGGAGCAGGTCAAGAAGTTCCACATCCTCGACCACGACCTGTCCGTCGAGGATGGCGACCTGACGCCGAGCATGAAGCTCAAGCGCAAGACCGTCGTCAGCAAGTACAAGGACGACCTCGACAAGTTCTACGTCGACTGACTGTGAGGATTCCCTTCGCAGCCTGATGGTGATGGGCTGTGTCTGGTGATCACGAGCGTGACCCTTCGACTGACTGGCTTCGTGCCTTTCGCGGGACTTGTCCGCTCGTGGTCGCCGGCCCCGGCCCGGTCGGAGCAGCTGGCCTGATCAGGAGCTTGACCGTCCTGGCGTTGACGGCGCCCGGACGTGTCTCATCACAGTCCTGCCGAGTCTCCGCCCCGGACCGGAACCACGTCCCCGTTCCGGCAAGGAGGAGAACGCAATGCCCAGTCTGACCGATCTGCGCGAGGTCGTCGACGTCATCATCGGCGTCGACACCCACGTGCACACCCACTCGGCCGCCGTCGTGGAGACCGGCACCGGTGGGGTGCTGGATGAGATCACCGTTGAGGCCACCGCCGACGGTTACGCCCGGCTGGTCGAGTTCGCCGACGAGCACGCGGTCCTGCGAGCGTGGGCGATCGAGGGGACCGGCGGTCACGGTGCCGGCCTGGCGCGCCACCTGGCCAGCCGCGAGGAGCTCGTTGTCGAGCTGGACCGTCCCGAGCGTGCGCACCGGCGCAACGGTGCCAAGTCGGACCCGTTGGACGCGGTCCGGGCTGCCCGGGAGGCACTGTCACGAGCCCGGTTGGGCACCCCGCGTGCCGGTGGCGACCGGCAGGCGCTGTCGGTGCTGCTGGCGGCGCGACGCTCGGCGGTGCAGGCATCTACGGATGCTCAGCGTCAGGTGTTCAGCCTGGTCATCGCCGCACCCGAGCAGATCCGCGACCGGTTCCGCGGCCACAAGCTGCCCGCCATGATCCTCATCGCCTCACGGCTGCGCACCCGTGCCGACTGGGACGTCGAGACCCTCAGCACGGTTACCGCGCTGCGGTCCCTGGCCCGTCGTGCCCAGGCCCTGACCCAGGAAGCTGCCGAGCACGAGAAGGCGATCCTGGCCATCGTGCGCTCCTGGCGGCCCGACCTGCTCGCCCAGCCCGGCGTCGGACCGATCGTGGCCGCGACCGTGCTGTGCGCCTGGTCCCACCCGGGCCGCATCCACTCCGAGGCGGCCTTCGCGATGCTCGCCGGAGTCGCCCCGATCCCTGCCAACAGTGGCCAGGTCACCACCCGTCACCGACTCAACCGCTACGGCGACAGAGCGCTCAACCGCGCCCTGCACACCATCGTGCTGTCCCGGGTCCGCTATGACGAGAACACCCGCGCCTACGTCACCCGCCGCACCACCGAGGGCAAGACCCCACGCGAGATCAAACGCTGCCTCAAGCGCTACGTCGCCCGAGACATCTACCGACTCCTCGAGCACCAATCCGCCCAGGCAACCGATTGACAGACCATAGGAGCGTCCTGAGCACGAGGTGGGCCCGCTCCGAGGAGAGTTCTCCCCGGGGCGGGCTCACCGCATACCCTGGAAGGCATGTCAGCAGCACCCACGATGCGCCGCGCCGCCCCCGGTGAGTCGCTCCTGCCCGCGCTCGAGCCGCTCCTGGAGCAGGTGAGCAAGCCGGTCCAGTACATCGGCGGCGAGCTCAACTCCCAGGTCAAGGACTGGGACTGCGGCGGTGAGTCGACGGCGCGCTGGGCGCTGATGTATCCCGACGCCTACGAGATCGGGTTGCCCAACCAGGGCGTCATGATCCTCTACGAGGTCCTCAACGAGCGGCCCGACGTCCTGGCCGAGCGCACCTACGCGGTCTGGCCGGACATGGAGGCGCTGATGCGGGAGCACGGCATCCCGCAGTTCACCGTCGACGGCCACCGCGCGGTCGGCGACTTCGACGTGCTGGGGCTCTCGTTCTCGACCGAGCTCGGCTACACCAACATGCTCACCGCCATCGACCTGGCCGGGATGCCGCTGCACGCCCGCGACCGTCGCGAGGACGACCCGATCGTCATCGCCGGCGGGCACGCCAGCTTCAACCCCGAGCCGATCGCCGACTTCATCGACGCCGCCATCGTCGGCGACGGCGAGGAGGCGGTGCTGATGACCAGCCGGATCATCAACGCCTGGAAGAAGGCGGGCCGCCCGGACGGCCGCGAGGGCCTGCTGCTCGAGCTCGCCCGCACCGGTGGCGTCTACGTGCCGGCGTTCTACGACGTCAGCTACCTGCCCGACGGACGCATCCAGCGGGTGGCGCCGAATCGGCACGGGGTGCCCTGGCGCGTCGCCAAGCACACGGTGATGGACCTGGACGCCTGGCCCTATCCCAAGCAGCCGCTGGTGCCGGTGACCGAGTCGGTGCACGAGCGGATGTCGGTGGAGATCTTCCGCGGCTGCACCCGCGGTTGCCGCTTCTGCCAGGCCGGGATGATCACCCGTCCCGTGCGCGAGCGCTCGATCACCGGGATCGGCGAGATGGTCCAGCGGGGGCTGGAGGCGACCGGGCTGGACGAGGTCGGCCTCCTGTCGCTCTCGTCGGCGGACCACAGCGAGATCGGCGACATCGCCAAGGGTCTGGCGGACCGCTACGAGGGCACCCAGACCGGGCTGTCCCTGCCCTCCACCCGTGTCGACGCCTTCAACATCGACCTGGCCAACGAGCTGACCCGCAACGGGCGACGCTCGGGCCTGACCTTCGCGCCCGAGGGCGGCTCGGAGCGGATGCGCAAGGTCATCAACAAGATGGTCACCGAGGAGGACCTGATCCGGACGGTCTCCGCGGCGTATGCGGCCGGCTGGCGGCAGGTCAAGCTCTACTTCATGTGCGGACTGCCGACCGAGACCGACGAGGACGTGCTGGAGATCGCCGACCTGGCCAAGAAGGTCATCGACACCGGCCGCGAGGTCTCCGGTCGTCGCGACATCCGGTGCACCGTGTCGATCGGCGGTTTCATCCCCAAGCCGCACACGCCCTTCCAGTGGGCCGCCCAGCTGGGGCCGGAGGAGACCGACGCGCGCCTGGCCAAGCTGCGCGAGGCGGTGCGCTCGGACCGCCGCTACGGCTCGGCGATCGGCTTCCGCTACCACGACGGCCAGCCCGGCGTCGTGGAGGGGCTGCTGTCCCGCGGTGACCGGCGGGTGGGTGCGGTGGTCGAGCAGGTGTGGCGTGCTGGTGGCCGCTTCGACGGGTGGAACGAGCACTTCTCCTACGAGCGCTGGATGGCCGCCGCCGAGGAGGCCTTCGCCGGAGAACCGGTGGACGTGCAGTGGTACACCACCCGCGAGCGCGGCGAGCACGAGGTGCTGCCCTGGGACCACATCGACTCGGGCCTGGACAAGGAGTGGCTCTGGGAGGACTGGCTGGACGCCCTGGACGAGCGCGAGGTCGAGGACTGCCGTTGGACGCCCTGCTTCGACTGCGGCGTCTGCCCCCAGATGGACACCGAGATCCAGATCGGCCCGACCGGCAAGAAGCTGCTGCCGCTGAGCGTCATCCGCTCCTGAGCGGCACCCACCCGCGCGACCCCCACCCGAGCGCTCCACCCCTGTACGTACCGGCGTGCACAACGGCGAGATTCGCCGCATACCTGCAGGAAGGTGCGCTTTGCGCACGCCGGTGCGTACGGGGCCGTCGTGGAGGACGGGACCGAGACGGCAGAGCGGCGCGCGGAGAGGGAGGCGCGGGAGGCGCTGAGGATGCCCCTGAGACGCCCTACGGGTTTGCTCCCTGACAGCGAGCAAACCCGTAGCGGGCTGCGGGGCCGGTCTCAGCTCGATCGGAACGGGCAGGAATGCTCAGATCTTGCGGGCGCGGACGACGCCGTCGATGGCCAGGATCTGCTCCTTGAGGCTGTCCTGCACCTCGCCCTCGACGTCGACGAGGGTGTAGGCGAAGTCGCCGCGGGCCTTGTTGGTGAACTCCGCGACGTTGAGCCCGGCCTCGGCCAGCACGGCCGTGATCTGACCGATCATGTTGGGCTTGTTCTCGTTGAAGATGCCCAGACGGGTGGTGCCGGGGGTGCGGGCCATCTGCACCTCGGGGAAGTTGACCGAGTTGCGGATGTTGCCGTTGAGCAGGTAGTCGGAGAGCTGGTCCACGGCCATGACCGCGCAGTTGTCCTCGGCCTCGCCGGTGGAGGCGCCCAGGTGCGGCAGCGTGATGACGCGCGGGTGCACGGCCCCGGCCTCGGTCGGGAAGTCGTTGACGTAGGAGTGCAGGTGACCAGACTCCAGCGCCTCGATCACGGCCTCCTCATCCACCACGCCGCCACGGGCGAAGTTGAGCACGACCGCACCCTTGGGCATCAGCGCGATCCGCTCCGCGCTGACCAGGCCCTTGGTGCCCTCGACCAGCGGCACGTGCAGGGTGATCATGTCGGAGCGGGAGAAGAGCTCCTCGACGCTGTTCACCTGCTCGACGTTGGGGGAGAGCTGCCAGGCGTTCTTGATGGTCACGGCCGGGTCGTAGCCCAGGACCTTCAGCCCCAGGGACTGGGCCGCGTTGGCGACCAGCACACCGATCGCGCCCAGGCCGATGACGCCCAGGGTCTTGCCGGGCAGCTCGAAGCCGGCGAACTGCTTCTTGCCCGCCTCGACCTGCTTGTCGAGGTCCGTGCCGGACAGGCCCTGCTCGGCCACGAGGTCACGGGTGTAGTCGGCGGCGTGGTAGAGATTGCGCGCCGCCAGCAGCATGCCCGCGATCACGAGCTCCTTGACGGCGTTGGCGTTGGCGCCCGGGGTGTTGAAGACCGGGATACCGCGTGCCGCCAGCTTGTCGACGGGGATGTTGTTGGTGCCCGCACCGGCGCGGGCCACGGCATACAGGCTCTCGGGGAGCTCGACCGAGTGCAGGTCGGCGGAGCGGACGAGGATGCCGCGCGGATCGGCGATGTCGGTGCCGATGTCGAAGATGTCGCGATCCAGGCGCTGCAGGCCGACCGGGGAGATCGCGTTGAGGGTCTGGATGGGGAAGGTGCCGTTGGTCATCTCTGGGGGTCAGCCGTTCTGCTTCTCGAAGTCGGTCATGAAGTCGACGAGGGCCTGGACGCCCTCGAGCGGCATGGCGTTGTAGATGCTCGCCCGCATCCCGCCCACGCTGCGGTGCCCGCCGAGGCCGGACAGCCCGGCCTCCGCCGCCTGGGCCACGAAGGGCTTCTCCAGGGCGGGGTCCGGGACCAGGAAGGGCACGTTCATCCACGACCGCGCCTCGGGGGCGACCGGGTTGGAGTAGAAGTCGGAGGCGTCGATCGCGCCGTAGAGCAGGTCGGCCTTGGCCTTGTTGCGCTCGGCCATCGCGGTCAGTCCACCCTGCTGCTCGACCCACTCCAGGACGAGGCCGACGAGATACCACGCCAGGGTCGGGGGAGTGTTGAGCATCGAGTCCGCCTCGGCCATGGCCTTCCAGTCCAGCGCGCTGGGCACCTCGGGGCGAGCCTGGCCCAGCAGGTCCTTGCGCACGATGACGACCACGAGTCCGGACGGGCCGAGGTTCTTCTGCGCCCCGGCGTAGATGACGCCGAACTTCGACACGTCGAGCGGACGGGACAGGATCGTGGAGCTGGCATCGGTCACGAGCGGCACGTCGGTGCTCGGCACGTAGGGGAACTCGACGCCACCGATGGTCTCGTTGAGGGTGTAGTGGAGATATGCCGCGCCCTCCGGCACCTCCAGGCTCCCCTCGGCCGGGACGGTCGAGTAGTTGGAGGCCGCCTCGTCGGCGATCACCTGGACGTCCAGGTACTTCTTGCCCTCGGAGATGGCCTTCTTGCTCCACGCCCCGGTGTTGACGTAGGCGGCGCTGCCGCCCGCGGCGGACAGGTTGAGCGGCACCGCGGCGAACTGGCCGGTCGCGCCTCCCTGCAGGAACAGGACCGCGTAGTCGTCGGGCACGGAGAGCAGGGAACGCATGCGCGACTCCGCCTCGGCGGCGATGCCGACGAACTCCTTGGAGCGGTGGGACATCTCCATCACCGACATCCCCGAACCTCGCCAGTCGGTGAGCTCGGACTGGGCACGCTCCAGGACGTCGCGGGGCATGGTGGCTGGGCCGGCAGAGAAGTTGTGGACGCGCACGGGTCTTCCTCGGGGGAGTGGGTGGACGATCGACTCCCGGCTCGCCGCGGCGCGCCTGGGATCGGTCGCGCTCGCCGTCGAGCTTCTAGTGAGGTCTACGCTACCGCCCGCGACCGCCTACCCTGACGGCATGTCCGGTTCTCGACGTGTCCCCGAAGGACCCGCCCCCGATCCCGCCGTCCAGAAGCTGCGGGTGCGCTATGCCAAACGCGGTCGTATGCGGTTCACCTCCACCCGCGACTTCCAGCGCGCCCTGGAGCGCGCGGTCCGCAAGGCCGGGCTGCCGATGGCCTTCTCGGCGGGCTTCCACCCCCACCCGAAGATCTCCTACGCCAACGCGGCACCGACGGGGGCCGCGAGCGAGGCGGAGTATGTCGAGATCTCCCTGACGCGCGCCATGGATCCGCACGAGGTGGGTCCCCGTCTCGACCGAGGACTGCCGGAGGGGCTCGACGTCATCGACGTCGCGGACGTCACCGCGCAGCCCGGCGCGCTCGCGGACCGGCTCCAGGCCAGCCTGTGGGCGATGCGCTTCCGGGCCGCCGACCGAGGGCCCGAGGTGCTCTCGGCCCTGCCCGGGGCCGTGGACGAGCTGATGGGCCAAGACTCCTACGTGGTCCAGCGGATGATGAAGAAGGGCCTGCGCGACCTCGACGTCCGGGCCGCGCTCCTCGATCTCACGATCCAGCCTTCGGGGGGCCCCGTCGCGGGCGCGGAGGTGTCGCCCGATGACGTGGTGGTGCTCGCCGCGGTGCACCACACCACACCGACGGTGCGGCCGGAGGAGATCTGGACCGCGCTCCGGGCCGTCTCCGGCCAGGATCTGCCGCGCCCCTTGAGCACCCGGCTGCGCCAGGGGCCGGTGCTCGACTCGGGTGTCGCGGAAGACCTCTCCGACGCGGTCGTGTGAGATACTGACGTTCGGCCGGGCAGAGGGCCACACCGCTGCCCGACCCGGCGAGAGTTGCCGCGTGGTGCGACACACCATCCGCACGCGCGACGCCCAGAAGGGCGCCACAGACGACTTCAGCCGGCCAGACCGGTGCCGCGCCCCGCGCGAACCGGCCGTGGCACCAGGACGACTTCCGTCCCGACCAGCAAGGTCCGGACGACTGCACCCGCCGCGCGGGGAGTGGCCCTAGCAGGGCCCGGTGTGGGCTTGTCCGCGTGGCTGGAAGGACACGACGTGTCTGACGACAGCACCACGCACGAAACCGAGCAGGACCGCGCAGACCGCGCGGCAGCGCTGACCGCCGCGACCCAGGCTCTCTTCGAGACCGGGGCGCAGGGCGGCAGTGACTCCCCGGAGAGTGCGGACAGCCCCGACTCGCCGGATAGCCCCGACTCGCCGGACAGCCCGGCGAGCGCGGACAGCGCGGACGAGCCCGAGGGCGATGCGGAGGAGGCCGACTCCGACGGGAGCGGCGACGAGACCGCCGAGACGGACGAGGCCGACACGGATCAGACCGAGGACTCGGACGACGCAGGGTCGAAGGACGCCGACCCGGATCAGGCCGAGGACGAGGAGAACGCCGACGGGTCCGAGGTCGCTGCGCTGGCGGCCGCCCAGCCGACCTTCGGGCTGCTCTTCCAGGCACCGGACCTCTCGGACATCCCGCGCCGGCGCTCGCGCCGTGCCACCTCCGGCGTCACGACCCCGGCGCCGCGTGCGGCCGAGGAGGAGAGCGAGGAGGGGCAGGAGCCGGACGCGGACGACGCCCAGGACCAGGACTCGACCCAGGACGCACAGGCAGGGTCGTCCCGGACGTCCAACCGCCGCCGTCGCGGCGGCAAGGGCCGCCGTGGCCGCGGGGGATCGGACACCACCCCGGAGACGGGCCAGGACGACGCGGAGAGCTCGCAGGCCGATGACGGTGACAGCACCGACGCCACCGACACCACGGACACCGAGGGCCAGGCCTCGGGCAGCGGCCGGAGCCGCAGCCGTAGCCGCAGCCGCGGTTCCCGCTCCGGCGGGGGAGGCGCCGGCGGCTCCGGCTCCGACGGTGGCGACGACTCCGCCACCCCCGCAGAGCAGGACAGCTCCTCGGAGACCGGCTCCGACGAGCAGGGCGAGGGTGAGGAGGGCTCGAGCAGCACCCGGCGGCGGCGCCGCCGCCGGCGTAGCGGCGAGTCCAGCTCCAGCGGTGAGCGTTCCGCCCGCGACCAGGTGACCTCGGTCCGCGGCTCGACCCGGCTCGAGGCGAAGCGCCAGCGGCGCCGGGAGGGCCGCGAGGCCGGTCGACGCCGGACCATCATCACCGAGGCCGAGTTCCTTGCCCGTCGCGAGAGCGTGGACCGCGTCATGGTGGTGCGTGGACTGGAGGACCGCACCCAGATCGCGGTCCTGGAGGACAACGTCCCCGTGGAGCATTACGTCTCCCGCTCGACCCAGACCACGATGGTCGGCAATGTCTACCTGGGCCGGGTCCAGAACGTCCTGCCCAGCATGGAGGCCGCCTTCGTCGACATCGGCAAGGGCCGCAACGCGGTGCTCTACGCCGGTGAGGTCAACTGGGACGCCGCCGGCATGGTCGGCAACGAGCCCAAGCGGATCGAGAACGCCCTGAAGTCCGGGGAGTCGGTCCTGGTCCAGGTGACCAAGGACCCGATCGGTCACAAGGGTGCCCGGCTCACCTCCCAGATCTCGCTGCCCGGCCGCTTCCTCGTCTATGTGCCCGGCAGCTCTATGACCGGGATCTCGCGCAAGTTGCCCGAGAACGAGCGGACGCGCCTGAAGAAGATCCTCAAGGAGGTCCTCCCCGAGGACGCCGGCGTCATCGTGCGGACCGCGGCCGAGGGGGCCTCCGAGGCCGAGCTCAAGGCCGACGTCGAGCGCCTGACCGCGGCGTGGGAGCGGATCAGCGCCAGCGCGAAGGCGAAGAGCACCAAGGCGCCGTCCCTGCTGCACGGGGAGCCCGACATGACCGTCCGCGTCATCCGCGACGTCTTCACCGAGGACTTCTCCAAGCTCGTGGTCTCCGGTGAGCACGCCTGGAACGAGGTCAAGCGCTACATCGACGACGTGGCCCCGGACCTGGCCGAGCGGGTCGAGAAGTACACCGGCACCAACGATGTCTTCACGACCTACCGCGTCTCCGAGGCGATCGCCAAGGCGATGGACCGCAAGGTCTGGCTGCCCTCCGGCGGCTCGCTGGTCATCGACCGGACCGAGGCGATGACCGTCGTCGACGTCAACACGGGCAAGTTCACCGGCTCCGGGGGCAACCTGGAGGAGACGGTCACCAAGAACAACATCGAGGCGGCCGAGGAGATCGTCCGGCAGCTGCGGCTGCGGGACATCGGCGGCATCATCGTCATCGACTTCATCGACATGGTCCTGGAGAGCAACCGGGACCTCGTCGTGAGGCGCCTCCTGGAGTGCCTGGGCCGGGACCGGACCAAGCACCAGGTGGCCGAGGTCACCTCTCTCGGACTGGTCCAGATGACCCGCAAGCGGGTCGGCTCCGGACTCATCGACGTCTTCTCCGAGACCTGCGCCCACTGCTCGGGACGCGGGATCATCGTCCACACCGAGCCCCTCGGCAAGGGCGGCGGCGAGCAGGGCGGTGCCGGCGGGGCCAGCTCCGGGAGCACGGGCTCCGGCAACGGGAACAACGGTGGCAGCGGTGGCGGTGAGGGCAACGGCCGTCGTGGTCGAGGTCGCGGCCGCAACAGCTCCTCCCAGCAGAGCGAGCCCAAGAACGTGCTTCCGACCCCGAACCCCAACGGCCCGACGCCGGCCCAGATCGCGGCCGCGGCCCATGCGGCCGCGCAGATGGCCGGGGCCGGCAACGGGGCGCGCCCGGAAGGCGAGGACACCGAGGCCGCCCAGGTCGACGAGGTGTCCGCCGAGGACGTCGCCCCCGAGCCTTCGGGCGAGCCCACTACTGCTCAGGAGTCCTCGACGGGCGAAGCCCCGGTCGACGAGCCCCAGGCCGACGAGTTCCAGACGGACGGGTCCGCAGGTGGCAGCGCCGAGGCCCCCCAGACGGACGGGGCCGCCGGCGACGGCACCGAGGCGAGCGCGCCCGCGCCGGAGAAGAGGGCCTCCCGGTCCCGGGGTGGCGCCCGCACCCGCAAGGCGACCTCGAAGGTCACCACGCCGGAGCCTGCTCCCGAGGTCGAGGTGGTCCAGGAGATCACCACGGCGGACGCCCCGGCTCCGGCTGCCCCGGCCGAGACGGCCCAGGACGTCCCGACCGGGCAGGCCCCGACCGAGCAGGCCGAGGGCGAGGCGCCCGCCGCGCCCAAGCGTCGCCGTCGCGGCCGCGTGTCGGCCCCGGCCGGTCCTCCGGCCAGCACGGATGCCGATGCCGCCACGACCACACAGGAGTCGGTCCCCGAGTGAGTTTGGTCCCGGGGCGTCCGGCACGGTAGGCTAGTGCGTCGGTTCGCCCCGGGTCCGGGACGGGTCTCGTAGACAACGCCCAGTCGCATGGCTGTGCGGTGGCTCGGCCCTCCTCCACCGGGAGCTGCAAACCCCACCCAGACTGCAGGAAGTGAGTTCAACGTGTACGCGATCGTCCGTGCCGGCGGCCGTCAGGAGAAGGTCTCCGTCGGCGACGTCCTGACCATCGACAAGGTCAAGAGCGGCGCGCAGGCCGGCGACACCGTCGAGCTCGCGCCCGTCCTGCTCGTGGACGGCTCCACCGTGACCACCGACGCCGACGCCCTGAGCAAGGCCGTCGTCAAGGCTGAGGTCATGGGTGCCGCCAAGGGTCCCAAGATCGTCATCCAGAAGTACAAGAACAAGACCGGGTACAAGAAGCGGCAGGGCCACCGCCAGCCGCTCACCCAGATCAAGATCACCGCGATCGACGCCTGACGGCGACGTTCTTTAGTCAACTAGGAGGCTGAGCCATGGCAACGAAGAAGGGTGCGTCCTCGACCAAGAACGGTCGCGACTCGAACGCCCAGCGTCTGGGCGTGAAGCGCTTCGGCGGTCAGCTCGTCAACGGCGGCGAGATCATCGTGCGTCAGCGCGGGACCCACTTCCACCCCGGTGAGGGTGTGGGTCGCGGCAAGGACGACACGCTGTTCGCCCTCGTCCCCGGCGTGGTGGAGTTCGGCTCCAAGCGCGGTCGCAAGACCGTCAACGTCGTCGCCGAGTCCGTCGACGCCTGACCGCTGCCGCGTGAGCACGCTCACGCGCGACGGCGACACAGACACACCGCAGACGCCGGTGGGTGGCCCAGCCCCCACCGGCGTCTGCGCGTCCCCGCACGAGGCGGGAGACCGCATACCTTGAGAGGATCCATCCCATGGCCAACTTCGTCGACCGGGTCGTCCTGCACCTGCGCGCCGGCAACGGCGGGCACGGCGTCGCCTCCGTGCACCGCGAGAAGTTCAAGCCGCTGGGAGGACCCGACGGCGGCAACGGCGGGCACGGAGGCGACATCGTGCTGCGGGTCGACGCGCAGGTCACCACGCTGATCGACTACCACCACAGCCCGCACCGCACGGCCCCCAACGGGCGCCCCGGCGAGGGCGACGAGCGCAACGGCGCCCAGGGTGAGTCGCTCATCCTCCCGGTGCCCAGCGGGACGGTCGTCACCACCCGCTCCGGCGAGGTCCTCGCGGACCTCGTGGGGGAGGGCAGCGAGTATGTGGCGGCCCGCGGCGGTCGCGGGGGGCTCGGCAACAAGGCCCTGGCCTCCACCCGGCGCAAGGCACCCGGCTTCGCGCTCCTCGGTGAGCCGGGGGAGGAGACCGAGGTCCTCCTCGAGCTGAAGACCCTGGCCGACGTGGCACTCATCGGCTTCCCGTCGGCCGGCAAGAGCTCGCTGGTCTCCGTCCTGTCGGCGGCGCGCCCCAAGATCGCCGACTACCCGTTCACCACGCTGGTGCCCAACCTCGGCGTCGTGACCGCCGGCGGCGAGCGCTTCACCGTCGCCGACGTGCCGGGTCTGATCCCGGGCGCCAGCGAGGGCAAGGGGCTGGGGCTGCAGTTCCTGCGGCACGTCGAGCGCTGCCACGTCCTGGTGCACGTCATCGACTGCGCCACGCTCGAGCCCGGCCGTGACCCGCTCACCGACCTGGAGGTCATCGAGGCCGAGCTGGCCGCCTACGTCCCCCACGGGGCGCTGGGCGGGATCCCGCTGGCCGACCGGGTGCGGGTCGTCGTCCTCAACAAGGCGGACGTGCCCGAGGCCCGCGAGCTGGCCGAGATGGTGCGCCCGGACCTGGAGGAGCAGGGCTACGAGGTCCACATCGTCTCCGCCGTGGCCCACATCGGCCTCAAGGAGCTCACCTTCGCCCTCGCGGGGCACGTGAAGAAGGCACGCGAGGAGCAGATCGTCATCGAGCCCACCAGGACGGTTCTGCGTCCCCGTGCCATCGACGACACGGGCTTCGAGGTCCTGGTCGAGAAGACCGCGGACGGCCCCGTCTACCGCGTCGTGGGGGAGAAGACGACCCGCTGGGTGCGCCAGACCGACTTCACCAACGACGAGGCGGTCGGCTATCTCGCCGACCGGCTCAACCGGGCCGGCGTCGAGGACGCCCTGCTCAAGGCTGGGGCCGTGGCCGGCTCCACCGTGCTCATCGGCAAGGACGACGACGCGGTGGTCTTCGACTGGGAGCCCACCATGGCCAGCGGGGCCGAGCTGCTCGGCCAGCGCGGCACCGACCTGCGTCTGGAGGAGCGCTCGCGTCCGACCCGCGCGGAGAAGCGCGACGCCTTCCACGCCCGCAAGGACGTCGAGTCCCAGGTGCGGGCCGAGATGGAGGCCGAGCGCCGGGCCGGGAAGTGGACGACCGAGGACGACTGACGGACCACCGGGGCGCGTGGCCCGACGGGTGGCTGAAGCCCTGACCGAACCGGTGCCCGGAACCCTGCCCGGGCACCGGCCAGGGCACCGCCCCGGACACCGGCCTGGATGCATGAGTATGCGTGAGGATGGAATAGTATGCCTCCCATGTCCTCCCTCGTCGATCGCAGCGCCATCCGCACCGCGCACCGCATCGTCGTCAAGGTCGGGTCGTCGTCGCTGACCGCGCCGACGGGAGGGCTCGACGGCTTCCGCCTGCAGGCGCTGGCCAACGTGCTGGCTCGGCGAGCACTCGAGGGCACCCAGGTCGTGCTCGTCTCCAGCGGAGCCATCGCGGCAGGGATGACCCCGCTCGGGCTGACCCGTCGGCCCAAGGACCTGGCCACCCAGCAGGCGGCGGCCAGCGCCGGGCAGGGCATGCTCATGGCCGCCTACACGCAGGCCTTCACCATGCACGGCGTGCAGGTCGGCCAGGTGCTGCTGACCGCCAACGACATGCACCGCCGGAGCCACTACGTCAACGCCTCGCGGACCCTGGAGCGCCTCCTGGAGCTCGAGGTCGTCCCGATCATCAACGAGAACGACACCGTGGCCACCGACGAGATCCGCTTCGGCGACAACGACCGGCTGGCCGCCCTGGTGGCCCACCTGGTGGATGCCGACGCGCTCCTGCTCTTCTCCGACGTCGACGCGCTCTACGACGGACATCCGCGCGAGCCGGGCGCGCGCCGCATACCCTTCGTCGGTGGTCCGCAGGATCTGGCCGGTATCGACGTGTCCCGGGCCGGCTCCAGCGTGGGCACCGGGGGCATGGCGACCAAGGTGGCCGCGGCCCAGATGGCGACCGCGGAGGGGATCACGGTGGTGCTGGCCAGCACCGACCGGGCCGGCGATGCGCTGGCCGGGGAGGATGTGGGCACCATCTTCGTCCCGACCGGCGTCAAGAGCCCGGCGCGCCGGCGCTGGCTCGCCCACGCCAGCAGCGTCTCCGGGCGGATCGTGCTGGACGACGGCGCGGTGGAGGCCGTGGTGTCGCGGCAGACCTCCCTCCTCCCTGTCGGGATCACCAGGCTCGAGGGTCGCTTCTCGGCCGGTGACACGGTCGACCTGTGCGACAGGGACGGTCGGGTCGTCGCCCGCGGGCTGGTCGGCTACGACGCCGACGAGCTGCGCCCGCTGGTCGGCCAACGTCTCCAGCGCGGCACCCGGCTGCGCACCGGCGCGCCCGCCGCACGCCCCGTGGTCCGTCGCGACGACCTCGCCGTCCTCCGGCCGACGGCGGCCCCCGACCCCCACCCCGAGGAGCATCCCGCACCATGACCAGCCAGACCACCGACCAGGCACCCGCCCCGATCGACCCCGGCGTCGTCGAGCAGGTCCACGACCTGGCCCGGCTCGCCCGGGTGGCCGCCCGCGAGCTCGCGCTGCTGACGCGGGCGGAGAAGGACGCCCTGCTCCTGGCGCTGGCCGACGCGATCGAGGCCTCGGCGGCGCAGGTCGTCGCCGCCAACGAGGAGGACCTGACCCGTGGCCGCGACAAGGGGCTGGCCCCCAACCTCCTGGACCGCCTGAGCCTCGACGAGGCCCGGGTCCGGGACGTCGCCGACGCCCTGCGCCAGGTCGCCTCGCTGCCCGACCCCGTCGGCGAGGTCGTCCGCGGGTCCACCCTGGCCAACGGCCTCCAGCTGCGCCAGGTCCGGGTCCCCATGGGCGTGGTCGGGATGATCTACGAAGCGCGGCCGAACGTCACCGTGGACGCCGCGGGCCTGGGACTCAAGAGCGGCAACGCGGTGCTGCTGCGCGGTGGGTCGGCGGCGGCCTCGACCAACGCTGCCCTGGTCGGCATCATGCGGACCACGCTGCAGGAGCGCGGAGCCAACCCGGACGCGATCACGCTGCTGTCCGAGGGTGGCCACGACGCGGCGCGGGCGCTCATGACCGCGCGGGGCCTGGTGGACCTGGTCATCCCGCGCGGCGGCGCCAGCCTGATCCGCACCGTGGTGATGGAGTCGACGGTCCCGGTGATCGAGACCGGCGTGGGCAACTGCCACGTCTACGTCGACGCGTCCGCCGACCCGGAGATGGCGGTGCGCATCGTCACCAACTCCAAGACCCACCGCACCTCGGTCTGCAACGCGGCGGAGTCGCTGCTGGTCCACCAGGACGTCGCCGAGCGCGTGCTCCCCGGGATCATGGCGCAACTCGCGTCCGCCGGCGTCACCGTGCACGGGGATGAGGAGATGCTCCGGTATGCGGCAGCGGCCGGCGCCGATCACGTCGCCATCGTCGACGAGGACGACGACACCGAGTTCCTCTCCCTGGACATCTCCGCACGGGTGGTGGGCTCCCTGGACGAGGCCATCGGGCACATCCAGGAGCACACCAGCGGGCACACGGAGGCCATCGTCACAGCGGACCGTGCCTCGGCGCGCCGGTTCACCACCGAGGTGGACGCCGCGGCGGTGCTGGTCAACGCCTCGACCCGGTTCACCGACGGCGGGGAGTTCGGCTTCGGTGCCGAGATCGGGATCTCCACCCAGAAGTTGCACGCCCGCGGACCGATGGCGCTGCCCGAGCTGACCACCACCAAGTGGGTCGTGGAGGGTGACGGTCAGGTGCGCTGAGCGCGGTCCCACCAGTCGAGGACGCGCAGGGCGGACAGCGTCAGCCAGGGTGAGGCCTCACCGGGCGGGACGTCCACCTCGAACCAGACCTCGCCCCCGAGACTGACGTCCTGCAGCCAGCGACCGTCGTCGGTGCGCTTGGCCCGGACCGCCTCGACCGCCTCGGCCAGCCTCGGGTCCGGACCGTCGACAGGACGGCCCGCGGCCTCGTCGAGCCGGTCGACGGCACGGAAATGGTCCAGCGCCCTCAGCACCGAGTAGCGTGCCCGGCCCGGATAGGCGAACTCGGTGACGAAGTCGCCGATCGGCTCCCCGGTCGAGCGACGCCGCATCAGCCCACGCTCGAGGAGGTAGTCCTCCCCGCCCCGGCGGAGTGAGCGCAGCAGGTCGAGGTCGCCGACCCCCTGCTCCTCGCGGTAGCGGAGGGAGACCAGGACGTTCAGGGTGCTCTCGACCGAGGAGACCGTGGCGCCGTACCACTCCCAGGCGCAGTTCCAGCCTCCGTCCGCCATCTGGTGCTCGGCGAACCAGCGCTCCAGCCCGGACACGTCCGCCCCCAGCCAGGTTCCGTTGGCCAGCGTCCAGGCGTTGATGCAGCAGTCCACCTCGCCGGCCCAGTAGGGCAGGTCGTCATACTCCCAGCGGGCGTTGCAGGCCAGCCGGTCGGCGGTGTCGCCGAGCGCGGAGGCGTCGACGCCCCACTCGCGGAGCGAGTTCAGGGTCCACGTGGTGGCCGTCCAGGGCTGCGGGGGCCGCGGGCCCTCCTCCGGCTCCTCCCAGCCGGAGGGGAAGAAGGCACCTCCCGCCCACGTGCCTGCGGGATCCTGCAGCTGGAGCAGCCGGGCGCCGAAGCCTTCGTGCGGCACACGCGCGCGGGTCGCCCGCCACGTCTCCTCCGGGGCGCCCACCAGATCGCGCTCGACCTGCCAGCGCAGGGCGGGGTCGGTCGCCAGCAGCCAGCTCGTCAGCTCGTCGGGGCGCGGCTGCCGGATCACGGTGCGGTGCTGGACCGGTCGGAGGGGCTCAACGAGTCGTGGGCGACGTAATAGGTCGGTCGTCGCTGGAGGGAGGAGTAGATGCGGGCGACGTATTCGCCCATGATCCCCAGGCACAGGAGCTGCACCGCGGCGAAGGCGGCCACGATCACCACCGTGGACGTCCATCCGGCGACCGTGTGACCGGTCGCCTTGGCGATGAGCGCGTAGACCAGCAGGCCGAGGGCGACGAGGAAGCCGCCCAGGCCGAACCAGGTGGCCAGCCGTAGGGGGACGGCCGAGAATCCGGTGATCGCGTCCAGCGAGAGACGCAGCATCTTGGCGAGGGGATACTTCGAGCTTCCGGCCGCGCGCTCGTCCCGGACGTAGCCGACCGTCGTCGAGGGGAAGCCCAGGGAGGGGACGACCAGCCGGAGCACCCGGTGCTGCTCGGGGAGCGCGTTGACGGCGTCGACCGTCGCCCGGGACATGAGTCGGAAGTCGGCAGCGTCGTCCGGCCCGGTGCCCGAGCTCAGACGCCTCATCGTGCCGTAGAAGGCGTTGGCGGTGCTGCGCTTGAAGGCGCTGTCGCTGGACCTGTCGGTCCGCACCGCGTAGACCACGTCGACCTGCTCGCGGCGGGCGGCCTCCAGCATCTCGACGATGGTCTCGGGCGGGTCCTGCAGGTCGGCGTCGATGGTGACCACCCAGTCGCCACGGGCCCTGGCCAGGCCGGCGGAGATGGCCGCCTGGTGACCGGAGTTGGCCCGGAGCCGCAGGATGCGCAGCTGGGGCCAGGTGCGGCGGGCGGTCTGAAGCAGGACGGGGGTCTGGTCCGAGCTGCCGTCGTCGACGGCCACGACCTCGTAGTCCTCGCCGAGCTCGTCGAGGACGCTGCGGGCGCGCTCCACGAAGAGGGGGAGGACCTCCTCCTCGTCGAACATCGGGACCACCACGGACAGCGTGGGGGGCGACAGGCCAGGCATGTCGCCACTCTATGTGCTGGCGCCGGGTACAGTTGCCCCTATGACGTCTGTGCTGTCCGACTCCATGATCGTCGCTGCCGAGGGTGGCCACGCGGTGGTCAACGAGCTGCCGTTCGCCCCCATCTGGTTCGGCGTGATCGCCCTGGTGGCGTTCTTCGCGCTGCTCGGTTTCCTGTGGGCCTTCCGCAACACGCTGTCCGTGGACCCGCGCACCCACCACGCCCACGGCGGGCACGCGACCGGCCGCGTGGTCGACGACGGCACCGGCCACGGGAGCGCCACGCACTGATGCGCGTCGGAGTGATGGGTGGGACCTTCGACCCCATCCACCACGGCCACCTCGTCGCCGCGAGCGAGGCCGCGAGCCTGCTGGACCTCGACGAGGTCGTCTTCGTCCCGACCGGGCAGCCCTACCGCAAGGACGCGGACAAGGTCTCCCCGGCCGAGCACCGCTACCTGATGACGGTCATCGCGACCGCCTCCAACCCCCGGTTCACCGTCAGCCGCGTCGATATCGAGCGCGACGGCCCCACCTACACCCGGGACACCCTGCGCGACCTACGGGCCCAGCGGCCCGACGACGAGCTCTACTTCATCACCGGAGCCGACGCGCTGGCCCAGATCCTGACCTGGGAGGGCGTCGAGGAGCTCTGGGACCTGGCCCACTTCGTCGGCGTGACCCGCCCCGGGCACGAGCTGTCCGGCGACGGCCTGCCCCAGGACCGCGTGACCCTGCTGGAGGTGCCCGCCATGGCCATCTCCTCCACCGACTGCCGCGAGCGGACAGCCGCCGGCGAGCCGGTCTGGTATCTCGTCCCCGACGGCGTGGTCCAGTACATCGGCAAGTACCACCTCTACCGGGAGGATCCCCAGTGACCGCTACCCCTCGTGCGACCGAGCTCGCCCAGGCGGCCGCCGCCGCCGCGCACGACAAGCTCGCCGAGGACGTCGTCGGGCTGGATGTCTCCGGTCAGCTCGTCCTGACCGACGTCTTCGTCATCGCCTCCGCCCCGACCGAGCGGCAGGTCTCCTCGATCGTCGACGCCGTCGAGGAGCGCCTGCTCACCCTCGGCTCCAAGCCGCTGCGCCGCGAGGGGCACCGCGAGGGCCGCTGGGTGCTGCTCGACTTCGGCGACATCGTCGTGCACGTCATGCACAGCGAGGACCGCGAGTTCTACGACCTCGAGCGGCTCTGGAAGGACTGCCCCTCGGTCGTGCTGCCGGAGCCCACCGGTCAGCAGCGCGACGCCTGAGCAGGTCCGGTATGAGGCGGGTCATCGTCTGGCGGCACGGTGAGACCGAGCACAACGCGGGGGGGATCTACCAGGGCCAGTTGGACAGCCACCTGTCCGATCGCGGCAGGCAGCAGGCCGCGGAGGCGGCCGCGGCGCTGGCCGCCCGCCGGCCGACGCGGATCGTGGCCAGCGACCTGGCCCGCGCAGCCGACACCGCCCAGGCCCTCGCGGACGCCACCGGGCTGGTCGTCGAGCCCGACCCGCGCCTGCGCGAGATCCACGTCGGCCGCTGGGCCGGGCTGCCGCATACCGAGGTCGTCGCCGGCTGGTCCGACGTGATCGAGGCGATCGACCGCGGGGAGGACCCGCGGCGCGGGGAGACGGGGGAGAGCGTCGGAGATGTCCAGGCCCGGGTCCGGGAGGTCTTCGACGACCTGGTGGGCCGGATGGGCGAGGACGAGACCGCCGTCCTGGCTACCCACGGGGTGGCCAGCCGCACCCTCGTCGCGGGCGTCATCGGGCTCACCTACCAGCAGTCCTGGCTGGCCCTCGTGGGCCTGCACAACTGCCACTGGGCCGAGCTCGTGGAGCACCGCACGGGGTGGCGGATGGAGTCCTGGAACGTCGGCGTGACCGCCAGCGTGGGCAGCGTCACGGACCGCTGACCTGCGATTTGGAGATTGCCCGGGCGCCTGGGTAAAGTAATCCAGTCCTCAACGGGGCTGTAGCGCAGTTGGTAGCGCACCTCCATGGCATGGAGGGGGTCAGGGGTTCGAATCCCCTCAGCTCCACCGGACCTCGGGCCGGGCACCAGAAGGTGCCCGGCCCGAACGCATTCCCGCCCCACGCTGCCCGCGCCCGGTGCGGCGCCGGGAGGAGGCAGCGGCTTCAGGCACCCCCGCCGTTCACCGACCTCCGTCGTGACGTCGCACCTGCGCCAGGACCTCCTCGAAGATCTCTCGGTCCAGGGCGACCCCGGCACGTCGGACCGCAGACTCCTCCAGGCGCAGGATCCGGTTGACGCGGGCCTCGCTGGGACGGCGGTAGCGGTCCCAGCCCCCGGCGCCGATGTCCATCCACAGCCGTCCCGCCGCGGCCTCCTGGGCTGCGTCCCGGTCGTGGTCCTTGCTGGTGAGCTGCAGGGCCAGCAGGGTGGCGCCGTCCCGCCCGATCACGAGGACGGGGCGGTCCTTGCCCTTCCGGGCGTTCTCCTCGAAGGGCACCCAGGCCCACACGACCTCGCCGGGGTCGGGGTGCTCGTCGTCGACGGGGGAGTAGGTGTAGAGGTCCTCGGGAGGCTCCAGGTCCTCTGCTGGCCCGGGCTCCTGAGCGCCGGGGCGCTGGCGGAGCGCCCGCCCGACCACCTCGGCGGCGCGGCGCAGGCCGTCGCGCCAACTGGTCGCGGGGGAGCCGGGGACGTCGCTGCGGGCCATGCACCGACCCTAGCCGGGGTGGTCGGCGGACCCGTTCGAGACACCGTGCCCCAGATGCTTGACGCGGACGACCAGAGCGCGGCATAGTCACCTTCACGCCTCTTGGTCTGGCCATTCCAAGTGCACATCCGCGCCGCTCCTGTACGGCCGGTCCTTCCCGAAAGGTGTCGACGTGGACAACCTTGCTGTTCTCAGCCTGCTGGCGATCGCCCCGATCGTCGTCGTAGGCATCCTCCTCGCCGGCCTGCGGTGGCCGGCCAAGTACGCGATGCCGGTCGGCTACGTGGTCACCGTCCTCATCGCGATGCTGGTGTGGAAGATGCGCCCGGCCGCCGTCGCCGCGGCCACGATCGAAGGACTGATCGTCGCGATCACCCTGCTCTACATCGTCTTCGGAGCGCTGCTCCTGCTCGCGACGGTGATCGGCAGCGGCGCGATGAGCACCATCCGCGCAGGTTTCACCTCGATCTCGCCGGACCGCCGCGTCCAGGCGATCATCATCGGCTGGCTGTTCGGCTCCTTCATCGAGGGCGCCTCCGGCTTCGGCACCCCGGCCGCGGTCGTCGCGCCGCTCATGCTGGCGCTGGGCTTCCCGGCCATGGCGGCGGTCATGGTGGGCCTGATCATCCAGTCGACCCCGGTGTCCTTCGGGGCCGTGGGAACCCCGATGATCGTCGGCATCGGCAACGGCCTCAAGGACGGCGCCGGTGTCGCCGAGCGCGAGGCCGAGCTCGGCATGGACCACATGGAGTATGTGGCGCACATCGCCAGCCAGGTCTCGATCATCCACGCCATCGCAGGCCTGCTGATCCCGCTGATCATCTCGGTCTTCCTCACCGGCTTCTTCGGGGAGCGCAAGAGCTTCGCCGAGGGCCTGAAGATCTGGCCGTTCGCGATCTACGCCTCGGTGGCTATGACCGTCCCCTATGTCATCGTCGCTTTCGTCGCCGGCCCGGAGTTCCCGGCCCTCCTCGGTGGGCTCATCGGCCTCGCGATCGTGATGTTCACCTCCAGCAAGGGCTTCCTCATGCCCAAGGAAACCTTCGACTTCGGCCCCAGGTCGACCTGGGAGGAGCGCTGGATGGGCTCGCTGGACACCGACCACCTCGGTGATATCGACAAGCGTCGGATGAGCCTGCCGGTGGCCTGGACGCCCTACGTCATCATCGCCGTGCTCCTGCTGGCCACGCGCCTCATCGAGCCGCTGACCGCGGCGCTGCGCTCGGACAACCCGGCCGTGACGCTGCCGTTCGACGACATCCTGGGCACCGGGATCTCCACGAACTGGCAGTGGCTCTACAGCCCGGGGACGGTCTTCATCGTCACCTGCCTGATCACCTACGCCCTGCACCGGATGAGCGGTCAGCAGATCGCGAAGACCTGGAAGGTGGCTGGCAAGCAGATCCTCGGGACCGCCGTCGCGCTGCTCTTCGCGGTGCCCCTGGTCCGGATCCTGATTCGTTCCGGCGCCGAGTTCACCGAGTCCGGTCTGGCCTCCATGCCGGTGACCCTGGCCGAGGGCGCGGCCGCGGTCGCGGGCGCGAACTGGCCGCTCATCAGCCCCTGGATCGGTGCGCTCGGGGCCTTCGTGGCCGGGTCCAACACCGTCTCCAACCTGACCTTCGCGCTCTTCCAGTTCCACACCGGCGCCGAGATCGGGGTCACGCCCGACACGGTCGTCGCCACCCAGGCGGTCGGCGGTGCGGGTGGCAACCCGGTGGCGATCCACAACATCGTCGCGGCCTCGGCCACGGTGGGTCTGCTGGGACGCGAGGGCGACCTGATCCGCAAGACGGCGTTGGTCACGACCTACTACTGCCTGGTGGCAGGAGCGGTCGGCTACTTCATGATCTACGGGCTGCGGCCGGCGGGCATCGTCCACGCCCTCATCACCCTGGCCCTGATCGTCGGCTCGGTCTTCTGGATGGTCAACCACGACAAGAAGCTGCCGAAGCTGGAGACCGCGGACCGCCGCGGCTGAGCGCAAGCCCACTCACGACGAGGCCCCCACCGGGATCGCCGGGTGGGGGCCTCGTCGGGGCCGGTGCGCAGCTCGTCAGAGGAGGTGCTCGCCGCGGATCGAGGCGTCCAGGGCGATGGCGGTGTGCACGAACGGAATCGGGGTCCCGGCGCGGTCCAGGGCCTGGCTGATCTGCATCAGGCAGCCCGGGTTGGCGGTGACGAGCAGCTCGGCGCCGGTGCGGACGATGTTGGCCGCCTTGCGGTCGCCCAGCTCCTGGGCGGGCTCGGGGTGCAGGATGTTGTAGACGCCGGCGGAGCCGCAGCAGATCTCGGCGTCGGGGATCTCCACCAGGGACAGGCCGGGTATGCCGTTCAGCAGCTGACGCGGCTGACTCACCACCTTCTGGGCGTGCCTGAGGTGACAGGCGTCGTGGTAGGCGACCGTCAGGTCGCGGCCATCGGCGGTGATCGGGTGCCGGGGCGCGACGGGGCCCAGCTCGACGAGGATCTCGGCCAGGTCGCGCACCTTGGCGCTGAAGGCGCGGGCCCGCTCGGCATAGTCAGGGTCGTCGGCGAGCAGGTGGACGTACTCCTTCATGCTCGAGCCGCAGCCGGCCGAGTTGACGACGACGTGGTCGACGCCGGTCGCCTCAAAGGTGTCGATGAGGCGCCGGGCGAAGGCCTGCCCCTCCTCCTCACGGCCCACGTGGACCGACAGCGCCCCGCAGCAGCCCTGCTTCTGCGGGGCGATGACGTCGCACCCCTCGGCCGCCAGGATGCGGGCGGTGGCGGCGTTGACGTCGCCGAAGAACTCCCGCTGGACGCAGCCGGTCAGCATGCCGACCACGGCCCGGCGTGGGCCGACGGCCGGCGTGCGCTCCGGCACCGTCACGCGGGGGCCCAGCGGGGGAGCCAGGGACTGCATGACCTCCAGCTGGGGGCTGACCCGCCCGACCAGCCCGGTCTTCTCCACGAGGCCGAGCAGCCCCGTGCGCTGGGCCAGCCGCAGCGGCCCGCGCAGCGCCCGCAGCCGCTGGGGGTAGGGGAAGAGGTTGAAGATGAGCGTGCGCAGACCCTTGTCGGTAGCGGGGCGGTCCACGCGGCGCTCCAGCTGGGCCCGGGTCGACTCGATGAGGCGGTCGTACTGGACGCCGGAGGGGCAGGCCGTCACGCAGGCCATGCAGCCCAGGCAGGCGTCGAAGTGGCCCACCATCGTGTCGGTCAGCGGGGCGCCCTCGGTGGCCGCGCGCATCAGGTCGATGCGGCCGCGCGGGCTGTCCATCTCCTCGCCCCACAGCGCGTAGGTCGGGCAGGTGGTCAGGCAGAAGCCGCAGTGCACGCAGTCGTCGAGGAGCTCCGGCGACGGCGGGCGGTGGCCGTCGAAGGCCGGGCTGGCCAGGACCTTGCCGGCCTGCTGGCCGACGCCGCGCACCGTCGGGATCCCGAGCTGGACCGGGGAGCGGGGGTCGGGAAAGGTCATCGTCACAGTCCTCCTACGAAGCGTCCGGGCGCCAGGGTGCGTCCGGGGTCGAACTCGTGCTTGACGCGGCGCATCAGGTCCAGCCCGGGGACGGGGCCCCAGCTGTCCAGCGCTGCCTTGGCCTGAGGCGGGGCGTCCAGGACGACGGCCGAGCCGCCGAGCCGGGCGGTGGCGGCCCGCAGGGAGGCCAGGGCGGCCCCGGCCCCCTCGGCGTCCTCGCCGGGCAGGGTCAGGTAGAGCACCCCGGTGCCGGCCGAGCCGTTGAGGGTGGCGCCGAGCCGGGTGGCCTCGGCGACCAGGTCGGCGACGCCGCTGAGCCGGGAGGTGACCTTGACCAGGAGCGGTCGGGAGCCCTCCGGCGGGGTCGTGCCCCCGCGTTGGCCGGGGTGGAGCATCGCGCCCCACCAGGGCGGCTGCAGATCGTGCACGGTGGCCGGGCAGCCGAGCCCGCCCATGACCGAGGACAGGGCCTCGGCGCGGGCGGCGGCGCCCTCCGAGGTCCCGGAGACGAGCGCCACCACGGCCGGGTCCACGCCGGGCCGGGTGCGGACTTCCACGGCGTGCGGCACGAGCTGGCTGGCCACCACCTGCTCCAGGACCGTGCCCAGGTGCTCCTGGGGAACCGTTCCGCCCACCCAGAAGGACGCGGCGGGCACGGGGTGCAGCCGGAGGGTGACCTCGGTGATGAGCGCGAGGGTGCCGAACGACCCCACGACCAGCTTGGACAGGTCGTAGCCCGCCACGTTCTTGACCACCTTGCCGCCGGCCTTGGCGATCGTGCCGTCGGCGCGCACGATCCGCACCCCGATGACCAGGTCACGCATGGTGCCGGCCCACATGCGGCGGGGACCGGCGACGTTGGCGGCGACCGCGCCACCCACTGTGCTCCCGGGCGAGGCAGGGCTCCCGTCGGAGGCACCCACGAGGTCGTCCAGCGCCACCTGGTGGTCGGCCTCGGCGAGCTGCTCCTGCAGGCGAGCGAGCGGCATACCGGCCCCGACCGTGGCGATGAGGTCGCCCCGGGCGTGCTCGACCAGCTCGTCCATCGCGGTCGTGTCCAGGAGGACGTCGAGGCGCTCCGGGGGGCGGCCCCAGGCCAGCTTGGTCCCGTGGCCGCGCACGACCACGGCCAGGCCGCGCTCGTGGCAGGCGCGCATCAGCCCGGCAGCCTGCTCGGCCGTCGCGGGGCGGGCCACGACGCGGGCGGGCACGCCGTCGACGTGGTCGTCGTCCCCGGCGGGGGACAGGAGGTGGTCCAGCCCGGCGGGCAGCAGGTCGGTGGCGGGGTGGTTGGCGGACATCAGAACAGCTCCGCCAGGCCGGCCTCCTGCAGCGGGTGCGCACCCTGCACGATGCGGGGCCGCTCGCCGCACAGGCGGGGCGTGGGATAGATCTTGCCGGGGTTGGCGATGCCCTCGGGGTCGAAGGCGCACCGGATCAGCTGCATGGTCTCGAGGTCCTCGTCGGTGAACATCCTGGGCATGTAGCGCGCTTTGTCGGCGCCGACTCCGTGCTCCCCGGTGATCGACCCGCCGTGCTGGATGCACAGGTCCAGGATCATCCCGGAGACCTCCTCGGCGCGCTCGGTGGCACCCTCCTCGGCGGCGTCGAAGAGCACGAGGGGGTGCAGGTTGCCGTCGCCGGCGTGGAAGACGTTGGCCACCCGCACCCCGCGCTCGGCGCTGATCTCACCCATCCGGCGCAGCACCTCGGGCAGGGCCGTGCGGGGCACCACGCCGTCCTGGACGATGTAGTCGGGGGAGATGCGGCCCACGGCGGCGAAGGCGGACTTGCGGCCCTTCCAGATCTCGGCGCGCTCGGCGGCGTCGGTGGCCATCCGGAACTCGAAGGTTCCCGCCTCCTGGCAGATCCGCTCCACCTCGGCGTACTCGTGCTCGACCTCCTGCGCCGGCCCGTCCAGCTCGACGACCAGCACCGCGCCGGCCCCCTCGGGATAGCCGCAAGAAACCGCCTTCTCGGCCGCCTCGATCGCCAGGGCGTCCATGATCTCGATCGCGGCCGGCACGATGCCCGCGGCGATGATCGCGCTGGTCGCGGCGCCGGCCTGGTCGGTGGAGGCGAACCCGGCCAGGACGGTGCGGACCTCCTCCGGGAGGCGCACGAGCCGCACGAGCGCCCGGGTGGCTACCCCGAGGGTGCCCTCGGAGCCGACGAAGGCGCCAACCAGGTCGTAGCCGGGGGCGTCGGGCGCCTCGGTGCCCAGCGTCACCTCCTCGCCCTGCGGGGTGACGATGTCGACCGACAGCACGTGGTTGCTGGTGAAGCCGTACTTGAGGCAGTGCGCCCCGCCGGAGTTCTCCGCGACGTTGCCGCCGATGGAGCAGATCTGCTGACTGCTGGGGTCGGGCGCGAAGTAGTAGCCCGTCGGGTTGGCCGCCTTGCTGACCTGCAAGTTGATCACGCCGCAGTCGACGTCGGCCCGTTGGTCCCGCGGGCGGATCTCGTGCAGGGTGCGCAGCCGGCTGGTCACCAGCAGCACCCCCTCGGCGTGCGGGAGGGCGCCGCCGGACAGGCCGGTGCCCGAGCCCCGGGCGACGAAGGGCACCCGGTGCTCGGCGCAGGCCTCGACCGTCTCCCGCACGTGATCGGCGGTGTCCGCCAGCACCACCAGCCCGGGGGTGACGCGGTAGGCGGCCAGCCCGTCGCACTCGTAGGTACGCAGCTGGGTCGGGTCGGTGATCAGGTTGGGCTCCGGTATGCGGCCCCGCAGGGCCGCCAGCACCTCACCGACGGTGCCGGCCGGCGGGGGTGCGGCCTGGGCGCGCGACTGCGCGTCCTCCTCGTCGGTGAGCCCGCGCACCTGGGGGTCGAGCGGCATACCTGGCCTCCTCGTCGAGCGTTCGGGGACCATCAGTGTGGGCCCGTCTGGGACCCACACTAATGGTCAGACCACGGCGTGGCCAGGTCAGGGCATGGCCTCGTAGGCGGGGACGGTGAGGAAGTCGGCGTAGTCCTCCGAGAGGGCCATCTCGGCGAACAGCCCGGTCGCCTCGCGGTAGTCGGCGGCGTCGCCGGGCAGCTCGGCCACGACCTCGTCCATCAGGCGCTGGACCAGCTCGCGGGTCACCGTCTCGCCGGTGTCGGCCAGGGTGACGCCGTTGTGGATCCACTGCCAGACCTGGCTGCGGGAGATCTCGGCGGTCGCGGCGTCCTCCATCAGGTTGTTGATGCCGACGGCGCCGCGGCCGGTGAGCCAGACCGCGAGGTACCGGATGCCGACCTCGATGTTGCCGCGCAGTCCCTCCTCGGTGACCTCCCCGGGCGTGTTCTTGACGGCCAGCAGGTCGGCCGCGGACACGTCGACGTCCGCACGGGTGTTGTCGACCTGGTTGGGCTTGTCGCCCAGTACCGCATCGAAGACCTCGAGGCAGGTCTCGACCATGCCCGGGTGAGCCACCCAGGAGCCGTCGAAGCCGTCGTTGGCCTCGCGCTGCTTGTCACCGCGGACCTTGTCAAAGGCGGCGGCGTTGATCTCCTCGTCCTTGGACGGGATGAAGGCGGCCATACCGCCGATGGCGTGCGCGCCGCGCTTGTGGCAGGTGCGCACGAGCAGCTCGGTGTAGGCCCGCATCATCGGCGCGGTCATCGTCACCGCGTTGCGGTCGGGCAGCACGAAGTCCTCGCCGCGGGTGCGGTAGGTCTTGATGATGCTGAACAGGTAGTCCCAGCGACCGGCGTTCAGGCCCGCGGAGTGCTCCTTGAGCTCGTAGAGGATCTCCTCCATCTGGAAGGCGGCCGGGTAGGTCTCGATGAGGCAGGTGGCGCGGATGGTGCCGCGGGGGATGCCAAGGGCGTCCTGGGCGATGTTGAAGGCGTCGTTCCAGATCCGGGCCTCAAGGTGGTGCTCCATCTTCGGCAGGTAGAAGTAGGGGCCCTTGCCCGCGTCGATCTGCAGCTGGGCGCTGGCGCACATGGACAGGGCGAAGTCGACCAGGCCACCGGAGGTGCGCTGCCCGTCCACGGTGATGTGCTTCTCGTCCAGGTGCCAGCCGCGCGGGCGCATGACGATCGTGGGCAGCTGCGCCTGGTCGGTGGTCGACAAGGCGTACTCCTTGCCCTCGGGGGAGGTGAAGGAGATGGTGCCGGCGATCGCGTCGCGCAGGTTGAGCGGGCCCTCGACGACGTTGGCCCACATCGGGGTGTTGGCGTCCTCCTGATCGGCCAGCCACACCCGGGCGCCGGAGTTCATCGCGTTGATCGTCATCTTGCGGTCGGTGGGGCCGGTCATCTCGACCCGGCGGTCGACCAGGCCCGGGGCGTGCTCGCCGACGCGCCAGGAGTCGTCCTCGCGGATGTGGGCGGTCTCGGGCAGGAAGTCCAGGTCGGCGCCGTCGGAGACCGCCCTGACCACCTCGGCGCGCGCCGCCAGCCGCTCCTGGCGGCGGGGCTCGAGCTCGCGGTGCAGGGTGGCGATGAGCTCGAGGGCCTGCCGGGACAGGATCTCCTCGTAGCCGGGCTTGAGCTCGCCGGTGACCTCGACGCCCTCGGGCAGGTCGAGGACGGGGCTGGTGGCGGTGGGCTCGGTCATGGGTTCTCCTCGGGTGAGTTCTCACGATGCGGAAAAAGTTTTCGCCTCTGGTAACGATACTACTCCGAGCGGGCGGGCGCGCGTGAAGTGGCCTAGGCTCTAGGTTCGTGGGTGCACACGAGCTCGTCATCGCCGAGGAACGTCCGGGCCGGGAGGAGCTGGTCGGGCTGTACGACGCGGTGGGGTGGAGCACCTACACCCGCGACCCCGATGCTCTGGCCCGCGCGATCGAGGGGTCGACCCGGGTGGTGACGGCCCGCTACGGCGAGGAGCTCCTCGGACTGGCACGTGTCATCTCCGACGGCGCCACCATCGCCTACCTCCAGGACGTCCTCGTCCATCCCGCGCTCCAGCGGGAAGGGGTGGGTCGCTCCCTCGTGCAGGCCGCGATGGAGCCCTTCGAGCACTGCCGCCAGAAGGTGCTGCTCACCGACGACGAGCCGCGGCAGCGGGCGTTCTACGAGTCGCTGGGCTGGGCCGAGATCCGCGACGTCGGCGAGGGGACGCTGCGGGCCTTCGTCCGCCTGGACTGACGGCCGCGCCCGACGCATTGGGCCGAGGACCCCCACCGTGGGACACTGGGAGGACTGCCCGGCCCCACCGCATACCTCGAGGTTGAAAACCAGCGTGTCCCCGCTCGCCCGTCCTGACTCGGTCCCGCAGCCGTCGGCGACCCCGCCCGAGGTCATCCGCAACTTCTGCATCATCGCCCACATCGACCACGGCAAGTCGACGCTGGCCGACCGGATGCTGCAGGTCACCGGGGTGGTCGACCAGAGGCAGATGCGCGACCAGTACCTCGACCGGATGGACATCGAGCGCGAGCGCGGCATCACGATCAAGAGCCAGGCGGTGCGGATGCCCTGGGCGGTCGCCGAGGGCGACGGGCCGGCGTCCACCTTCATCCTCAACATGATCGACACCCCTGGTCACGTCGACTTCACCTACGAGGTCAGCCGGAGCCTGGCGGCCTGCGAGGGAGCGGTGCTGCTCGTCGACGCGGCGCAGGGCATCGAGGCGCAGACCCTGGCCAATCTCTACCTGGCGATGGAGAACGACCTCACCATCATCCCGGTGCTCAACAAGATCGACCTGCCCTCGGCCCAGCCGGAGAAATATGCCGAGGAGATCGCCGGCCTCATCGGCTGCGACCCCGAGGACGTGCTCAAGGTCTCGGGCAAGACCGGCGAGGGTGTCACCGAGCTGCTGGACCGGATCGTGGAGCTCATCCCCGCGCCGGTCGGCGACGCGGCCGCGCCGGCCCGGGCGATGATCTTCGACTCGGTCTACGACACCTACCGGGGCGTGGTGACCTACGTGCGCGTGATCGACGGCTCGCTGTCCCCGCGGGAGCGCATCGCCATGATGTCGACCCGGGCCACGCACGAGCTGCTGGAGATCGGCGTGATCAGCCCCGAGCCGGTCGTCTCCAAGGGGCTGGGCGTCGGCGAGGTCGGCTATCTCATCACCGGCGTGAAGGACGTGCGGCAGAGCAAGGTCGGTGACACTGTCACGGGGGAGCGGCGGCCGGCCACCCAGGCGCTGGGCGGCTACAAGGACCCGCGGCCGATGGTCTTCTCCGGGCTCTACCCGATCGACGGCTCCGACTACCCGATCCTGCGTGACGCCCTCGACAAGCTCAAGCTCAACGACGCCGCCCTGGTCTACGAGCCCGAGACCTCGGCGGCGCTGGGCTTCGGCTTCCGCGTCGGCTTCCTCGGGATGCTCCACCTGGAGATCGTCCGCGAGCGGCTGGAGCGCGAGTTCAACCTCGACCTCATCTCGACGCTGCCCAACGTGGAGTACCAGGTGCAGATGGACGACGGGACGATGGTGGAGGTGACCAACCCCAGCGAGTTCCCCGGGGGGCGGATCGCCTCGATCACCGAGCCGGTCGTGCGCGCCACGATCCTGGCCCCGAGCGAGTTCATCGGCGCCATCATGGAGCTGTGCCAGACCCGGCGCGGCACCCTGCGCGGCATGGACTATCTCTCGCCCGAGCGGGTCGAGATGCGCTACACCCTCCCGCTGGCCGAGATCGTCTTCGACTTCTTCGACGCCCTCAAGTCGCGCACGCGCGGGTATGCCTCCCTGGACTACGAGCCCGACGGCTCCCAGGAGGCCGAGCTGGTCAAGGTCGACATCCTCCTGCAGGGGGACACCGTCGACGCCTTCAGCGCGATCGTCCACAAGGACAAGGCCTATGCCTACGGCGTCCAGATGGCCACCAAGCTCAAGGAGCTCATCCCGCGCCAGCAGTTCGAGGTGCCGGTCCAGGCCGCCATCGGCGCCCGCGTCATCGCCCGCGAGACCATCCGCGCGATCCGCAAGGACGTGCTCGCCAAGTGCTACGGCGGTGACATCAGCCGCAAGCGCAAGCTGCTGGAGAAGCAGAAGGAGGGCAAGAAGCGGATGAAGATGGTCGGCTCCGTCGAGGTGCCGCAGGAGGCCTTCATCGCCGCGCTCTCCCAGGACGGGAGCGGGGCCGAGAAGGCCAAGAAGTGAGCCCGGAGCGGCCCACGCCCCCGCGAGGGGAAGCGAGCCAGGAGCGGACCACGCCCCCACGCGGCCACTACGCCCTCGGCCATCCCATGATCGGGCCGCGACCGCTGGCCCGGACCCGCTCTTTCACCCGCCGAGGCGGGCGGATGCCGCATACCCACCAGAAGGCCTGGGACCGCCTGGCCGAGCAGGTGGTGCTGGAGCTGCCTCGCCCGATGGGCGCCACCTCGACCGTCATCGACCCGACCTATCGGCTCGACCCGGCCGAGGTCTTCGGCCGCGGCGCGCCGCTAGTCGTCGAGATCGGCTCCGGATCGGGCGACGCACTGGTCGCGGGGGCGCAGGCGCGACCGGACTGGGACTTCCTGGCCTTCGAGGTGTGGCGTCCGGGGATCGGCCACGCCCTGGCCAAGATGGGCGAGACTGCGCTGCCCAACGTGCGGGTCGTCGAGGCCGACGCCGCCGTCGCGCTGCAGACCCTGCTCGCGCCCGGCAGCGTGCGGGAGGTCTGGACCTTCTTCCCCGATCCCTGGCCCAAGGCCAAGCACCACAAGCGACGCATCGTCACGCCCGACCTGGTGGACGCCGTGGTCGCGCTGCTCGAGCCGGGCGGCGTGTGGCGCCTGGCCACCGACTGGGACCACTACGCGGAGGCGATGCGCGAGGTGATCGGCGCCGACGACCGGCTGGAGCTGGTCTCGACCGACCGCGCACCGCTGCGTCCTGTCACCCGCTTCGAGCGTCGGGGGACCGAGGCGGGCCGGGAGATCACCGACCTGGCCTACCGCCTGCGCTGACGGGCCAGGTGCCCACCTGCGCCACGCAGGGGCGGGCGCACCGGGAGCAGAGGGCCGGTCCCGCCCTCAGTCGCCGACGGCGTCCTGGGCCCGCTTGACCAGCCGCGGGTCGGGGCGCAGCACCACGTCGTGGTCCTTGCCCTCATACTCGAAGCGCGACAGGAAGTGGCGCATGGCGTTGATCCGGGCGCGCTTCTTGTCGTTGGACTTGATGGTCGTCCACGGCGCCCAGTCGGTGTCGGTGCGGCGGAACATCTCCTCCTTGGCGGCCGTGTAGTCCTCCCACCGGTCCAGCGACTCCAGGTCCATCGGCGAGAGCTTCCACTGCCGCACCGGGTCCAGCTGGCGGATCGCGAAGCGGGTGCGCTGCTCGGTCTGGGTCACCGAGAACCAGTACTTGGTGATCGAGATGCCGGAGTCGACGAGCATCTTCTCGAACAGCGGCGCCTGCTCCATGAAGGTCTCGTACTCCGCCTGGGAGCAGAAGCCCATGACCCGCTCGACCCCGGCACGGTTGTACCAGGAACGGTCGAAAAGCACGATCTCCCCGCTGGTCGGCAGGTTCTCGACGTAGCGCTGGAAGTACCACTGCCCGGCCTCGACCTCGGTGGGCTTGTTCAGCGCCACCACCCGGGCGCCGCGCGGGTTGAGGTGCTCGGTGAAGCGCTTGATCGACCCGCCCTTGCCGGCCGCGTCCCGTCCCTCGAAGACCAGGATGTGCCGGCTGCCGTTGTCCTTGGCCCAGTACTGGAACTTCAGCAGCTCGACCTGCAGCAGCCACTTCTCGACCTCGTAGTAGTCGCGCGCCATCCGCTCCTTGTAGGGATAGTCCTCGCGCCAGGTGTCGACCGCGCTGCCCTCGGGAGTGATCAGGTCCGGGTCCGAGCCCTGGTCGTCGCGCACCGTGAACCCGGCGTCGCGGAGGCTGTCGATGTACTCCCGGAGCTTCTGCTGCACACCGCGACCCTAGCGTGCGGGTCCATCCACCACCGGGTGGGAGACTGGACCCCATGCCTTCCGCCTTCCCTCCCGGCGAGCCCGCGCCCGCCGACGGCTCGCTGCCGCCTGCGGCGCTGGAGGGTATGCGGTCACGCACCTTCTCGCTCTACCTCCACGTGCCCTTCTGCCGGGTGCGGTGCGGCTACTGCGACTTCAACACCTACACCCTGCCCGAGCTGGGGGAGGGCGCCTCGCTGACCGAGACCTTCGTGGCCGCGGCCCACGAGGAGCTCACGATCGCCGAGCGGGCCCTGGCAGCAGGTGGCCCGCCGGCCGTCTCCACCGTCTTCGTCGGTGGAGGCACCCCGACCATGCTGGAGCCCGACCAGCTGGGCGGGCTGCTCCAGGGGATCAGGGAGCGCTGGGGCCTGGCGCGGGACGCCGAGGTCACCACCGAGGCCAATCCCGACACGATCACGCCGCAGGTGGCCGAGGCGCTTGCGGCGCACGGCTTCACGCGGGTCAGCATCGGGATGCAGTCGGCCGTGCCGCACGTCCTGCGCACCCTGGACCGCACCCACGACCCGGTCAACGTGGCCCGGGCGGTCGAGGCCGTCCGCGGCGCCGGGATGCAGGTGAGCCTAGACCTCATCTATGGCACACCGGGGGAGTCGCTGGCCGACTGGCGCGCCAGCCTCGAGGCTGCGGTCGCGCTCGGGCCGGACCACCTGTCCGCCTACGCCCTGGTGATCGAGGAGGGCACGCGGATGCACGGCCAGGTCCGGCGCGGGGAGCTGCCGGCCCCCGAGGACGACGACGAGGCCGACAAGTACGAGCTCGCCGATGAGCTGCTCGCGCAGGCCGGCTACGGCTGGTACGAGATCTCCAACTGGGCCCGCTCCGAGCACGCCCGGTGCCGGCACAACCTGGCCTACTGGCGTGGTGGCGACTGGTGGGGGATCGGGCCGGGCGCCCACAGCCACGTCGGCGGGGTCCGCTGGTGGAACGTGAAGCACCCGCGCGCGTACGCCGACCGGGTGTCCCAGGGCCTCAGCCCGGTCCACGCCCGAGAGGTGCTGGACCCGGACGAGCGCCGCGACGAGGACGTGCTCCTCGGCAACCGCCTGGCCGAGGGGCTGCCGGTCGACCGGCTCGACCCCGAGGGGCGCCGCGCCGTCGCCGGGCTCGTGGCGGACGGCCTGGTCGACGGGCGGGCCGCCCTCCACGGCCGGGTGGTGCTGACCCTGCGCGGTCGCCTCCTGGCGGACACGGTCGTGCACCGCCTGCTCGTGTCCTGACTCGCGAAGGCGACGTGTTCACCGACACGCCATGCCGCATACCCCGCTCCGCCACCCGACCCGCCCACAATGAGGGCAGACCCTGCCGGGTATGAGCCAGCAGGGCCTGGAAGAACGTGCGGTAAAAGGTGTGGCCCGTTTCGCGAAGTATGAGTTCGCGAAACGGGCCACGGCCAACTGGTGATGAGCTGGTCGATCGCGAAGGTGTCTGAGGCTCGATCCCTGCATCACCAGGGATGATTCGTGCCGGTGCACGAGGCACCAGCGTGAGTCGTTCGAATCCTCGACAAGTCTTGCGATCCGCTCTTCCTTGCGGAAGTGCGTAGAGAGATGTCTACTCCTTTGCCGGGCCGGGCGCAAGGGATACGCCGGAAAAAATCTCATCGCCCGGCGTGTCGCGCTTGACTCGCCGGGCGATGAGGTTGGTGAGGCTGATGGGGTCAGCCGTGAGAGGTCAGCTCAGGATGCGGATCTGGAAGGGATAGTCGTAGGCCTGGCCGTCCGAGGCCTTGATCACGCCGCGCAGGTGCGCCCAGATCTGGAGGATGAACAGGAAGATCAGGATCGGGATCGCCCAGATCAGCCCGACGAACAGGGTCAGGAAGACACTCGCCCAGGTGATCCAGGTGGCGATGGTGACGCCGACGTTGAAGTTGAACGCACCCGCCGAGGCCTTGCGCACGGCCGGGCTGCGGTCCTTGTAGAAGAACCAGATCAGCAGCGGGCCCAGGAAGGGCAGCGAGCCCGCGGAGACCAGGAAGGCGATCGGCGCGGACAGGTGGGCCAGGAGCATCATGGTGCGCTCCTCGCCGGAGGCGCCCCCCTGGGGTGCGCCGTAGGCAGGCTGGTAGCCCGGGCCCTGGGGTGCGCCCTGCTGGTAGGACTGCTGCGGGTAGGCACCCTGCTGGTAGGGCTGCTGCGGCTCGTGGCCGTAGGTGCGGTTGGGGTCGTGGGGCTGGGTCATGGTGCTCTCACTCCTGCTGAGCTCATGGAACGGTGACGAAGTCGATCAGTTCTTCGACGCTGGCGAGCAGCGTTGGTTCCAGGTCACTGTAGGAACGCACGGACCCCAGGATCTTCTTCCACCCCAGGGCGACATCGGTCTGGTTGGCGTGCGGCCAGCCCAGCTCGGCCAGGATCCCGTGCTTCCAGGAGCGCCCTCTCTCGATCACCGGCCAGGCGTCCAGCCCCAGCCGCGCAGGCTTGACCGACTGCCACACGTCGACATAGGGGTGGCCCAGGATCCGCACGTGCGGGCTGACCTTCTCCGCCTCCGCGACGATCCGGGTCTCCTTGGTGCCGGGCACGAGATGGTCGACCAGGATCCCCAGCCGCCGGTCGGGGGTGGGGGAGAAGGCGCGGATCTCGGCGGCCAGGTCGTCCACCCCGTCTAGCATCTCCACGACCACGCCCTCGACGCGCAGGTCGTCGCCCCAGACCTTCTCGACCAGCTCGGCGTCGTGGCGTCCCTCGACCCAGATGCGGGACCCGCTGGCGACGCGGGCCTGCTGGCCCACCACGCGGACCGAGCCGCTGGCCGTGCGGGTGGTCGCCTTCCTGGCCGCCTCGAGCTCGGCGCGCCGTGCCGCGGCCGGCGGGGTCAGGACGACGGGTGCGCCGTCGATGAGGAATCCCGGGCCGAGCGGGAAGCCCTTGCGCCGGCCCTTCCGGTCCTCCAGGTGCACGACGGTCATGCCGCCGGCCTTCTCGACGTGCACGACCGCCCCGACCCATCCGGTCTCGACGTCCTCGACGACCAGGCCGGTCTCGGCCTCCACCTCCTGCGCGCGTCCGCGCCTCGGGGCGCGCCAGTCGGTGGCCAGGACGTCGGAGCCATAGCGATCCATCACGGCAGACGAGGGTATGCGGTGTGGCGGCTGAGGCTGGTGAGGCTCGCCCTGCGCGCGGCGACGTGCGCCGCATACCCTGGGAGGCATGGCCGAGAACCAGACGGGCACGCCCGAGACCACGCCGGAGCAGACGCGGACCGAGACCGACAGCATGGGTGCGCTGGAGGTCGCCGCCGACCGCTACTGGGGCGCGCAGACTCAGCGGAGCATCCACAACTTCCCGATCGGGCGCGACACCTTCGTCTGGGGCCGGCCGGTCATCAAGGCGCTGGGCATCCTGAAGAAGGGCGCTGCCCAGGCCAACGCCGAGCTCGGCGAGCTGCCGCAGGACGTCGCCGACCTCATCGTGCGGGCCGCCGACGAGGTGATCGCGGGCGACCTCGACGAGCACTTCCCGCTGGTCGTCTTCCAGACCGGGTCGGGCACGCAGAGCAACATGAACACCAACGAGGTGATCTCCAACCGGGCGATCGAGCTGGCCGGGGGCGAGATGGGGAGCAAGACGCCGGTGCACCCCAACGACCACGTCAACCGCGGGCAGAGCAGCAACGACACCTTCCCGACCGCCATGCACATCGCGGTCCTGTTGGAGCTGCGCGACCGGCTCGAAGGTGCCGTGACCACGCTGCGGGACACCCTGCACGCCAAGGCGGAGGACTTCGCCGACGTGGTCAAGGTGGGCCGCACCCACCTGCAGGACGCCACCCCCATCACCCTGGGTCAGGAGATCGGCGGGTGGGTGGCCCAGATCGACTACGCCCTGGCGGAGGTCCGGCACGCGGGCGAGGGGCTGCGCGAGCTGGCGATCGGCGGGACCGCCGTCGGCACGGGCCTGAACGCCCACCCCCACTTCGGCGACCTGGCCGCCCGCAGGATGGGGGAGGAGACCGGGTTGGAGCTGGTCTCGGCCCCCGACAAGTTCGCCGCGCTGTCGGCCCACGACGCCCTCGTGCAGACCTCGGCCGCCTTGCGCACCCTGGCGGGCGCGCTGATGAAGATGGCCAACGACGTGCGTTGGCTGGCCTCGGGCCCCCGCAACGGCATCGGCGAGCTGCTCATCCCGGAGAACGAGCCGGGGTCCAGCATCATGCCGGGCAAGGTCAACCCCACCCAGTCCGAGGCGATGACGATGGTGGCCACCCGTGTCTTCGGCAACGACGCCACGGTGGCCTTCGCCGGCAGCCAGGGCAACTTCCAGCTCAACGTCTTCAAGCCGGTCATGGTCCATGCCGTCCTCGAGAGCATCCGGCTCATCTCGGACGCCTGCCTGGCCTTCAACGACGGGTGCGCCGTCGGGATCGAGCCCAACCGCGAGCGGATCGAGGCCAACCTGGGCAGCAATCTCATGCAGGTCACCGCCCTCAACCCCCACATCGGCTACGACAAGGCCGCGGCGATCGCCAAGAAGGCCCACAAGGAGGGCCTGAGCCTGCGCGAGGCGGCCATCGCCTCCGGCGATCTCACCGAGGAGCAGTACGACGCCTGGGTGGTGCCCGTCGACATGACCCGCCCGCGGGAGGGCTGACCCCGCGTCTGGCGGGGATCCACCGATGGGTAGGTGGACCGGCAGCGTGAGGCCGACCCGTCCCCGGGCGCGGTAGGATTGGCACTCGACACGAGAGAGTGCCAGCGGGCAGGGAGGTGATCCGGTCATGAGCGAGGAGCGTCGGCTCGAGGTGCTGCGCGCCATCGTCCAGGACTACGTGCGCACCTCCGAGCCCGTCGGGTCCAAGGCGCTGCTCGAGCGCCACCAGCTCGGGGTCTCGGCGGCCACCGTCCGCAACGACATGGCCGCGCTGGAGGAGGACGGGCTGATCACCGCGCCGCACACCAGCGCGGGCCGCGTGCCGACCGACGCCGGCTACCGGCTGTTCGTCGACCGCCTCTCCACCATCAAGCCGCTCACCCGCGGGGAGCGCAGCGCCATCGAGCGATTCCTGCACGGCGCCCACGACCTGGACGACGTCGTGAGCCGCACCACCCGCCTGCTGTCCGGGCTGACCCACCAGGTCGCCGTGATGCAGTACCCGAGCCTGTCCCGCTCCCGCGTGCGCCACGTGGAGCTGGTGCCGCTGGTCGGCCCGCGCCTGATGGTCGTCCTCATCGTCGACTCCGGCCGCGTGGAGCAGCGCGTCGTCGACGTCGGCCGCGACCTCGCCGGCGCAGAGGACCTCGTCGCCGTGCTGCGGACCCGCATCAACTCCGCCGCCGCCGGCCAGGTGCTCACCGCCGTCCCGTCCCGGCTCGCCCCCGTCCTGGACGAGGTCACGCCGGCCGACCGGCCGGTCGCCCAGGCCGTCGTGGCCGCGCTGGCCGACGCCGCGCAGGAGGAGAGCGACGACCGCGTCGTGCTCGCCGGCACGGCCAACCTGGCGCGGGTCGGCAGCGACTTCCCGACCTCGCTGTCCGCGGTCCTCGACGCACTGGAGGAGCACGTGGTGCTCCTGCGGCTGCTCGGCAGCATGTCCGCGCTCGCGGCGCACGACCCCGAGAGCGTCACCGTGTCCATCGGGGCCGAGAATCCCTACGAGCCCCTGCGGACCACCTCGGTGGTCAGCACCCCCTACGGCGGGGCCGGGGGCCTGGGGGTCCTGGGCCCCACGCGCATGGACTACCCGCACGCCATGGCCGCGGTGCGCGCCGTGGCTCACTACGTCGCCGAGATCCTGGACGGGTGAGGCACCGCATACCCTCCCGCGGGCATAAGCCCGCCCCCCGCCGTCGTTGAGCACACCGTTGACCGGACGACGACCTGGCACAGACCGACCGACCGTGAACGACCGACAAGGACGCTGCACGCAGTGAACGACTACTACGCCGATCTGGGTGTCTCCCGCGAGGCCTCGATCGAGGAGATCAAGAAGGCCTACCGCAAGAAGGCCCGGACCCTGCACCCCGACGTCAACCCCGGCGCCGAGGCGGAGGCGGAGTTCAAGAGGGTCTCCCAGGCCTATGACGTCCTCTCCGACCAGACCAAGCGTGCGGCCTACGACCGGGGCCAGGATCCCTACGGGGGAGCGACCGGCGGCTTCGGGCAGGGCTTCACCTTCACCGACATCATGGACGCGTTCTTCGGCGGGACGGCCGCGGGGTCGCGCGGGCCGCGTTCCCGCGTGCAGCGCGGTCACGACGCGCTGGTCCGGCTCGACATCGACCTGCCGACGGCGGTCTTCGGCGGCGAGGAGACCCTCACCCTCGACACGGCCATCCTGTGCTCCACCTGCACCGGCTCCGGCGGACAGCCGGGCTCGGGCACCCGCACCTGCCAGGTATGCAGCGGCCGCGGCGAGGTGCAGCAGGTCCAGCGGTCCTTCCTCGGCCAGGTGATGACCTCCCGGCCCTGCCAGGCCTGCCGCGGCTACGGCGACGTCATCGAGCACCCCTGCTTCGACTGCTCCGGCGAGGGACGGGTGCGCACCCGTCGCGACCTCACCGTGAAGGTCCCAGGCGGCGTCGACACCGGCACCCGCATCCAGCTGCGTGGCGAGGGCGAGGTCGGCCCGTTCGGCGGGGAGGCCGGCGACCTCTACGTCGAGGTGCTCGTCGAGCCGCACGAGACCTTCCACCGCCGCGGTGACGACCTGCACTGCACGGTCGAGCTGCCCATGACGGCGGCGGCGCTGGGCGCCTCCCTGCCGGTGGAGACCCTCGACGGCCCGGTCGAGGTCCAGGTCGCCCCCGGCACCCAGCACGGCGAGACCATCACCCTGGACGGCAAGGGCGTGACCCACCTGCGTGCCCAGGGGCGCGGAGACGTGGTCGTCCACCTCGACGTCCGCGTGCCGACCCGCCTGACCGACGCCCAGCGCGACCTGCTCGCCGAGCTGGCCGAGCAGCGCGGCGAGAGCCGTCCCGAGGGCCGGATGAGCAACGGCGCCCACGCCTCCCGCAAGGGGAAGCTGTGGGACGCCCTGCGCGGTCGCTGACCGGCCGCCCATGACCGCGCCCCTCTTCCACGTGCCCGCGGGCAGCCTGTCCGCCAGCACCGCGCAGGTGCGTCTCGACGGACCCGAGGGGCGGCACGCCGCCGACGTCCAGCGGCTCGCGGTGGGCGAGCAGGTGCTGCTCTCCGACGGGCAGGGCTGGCTGGCCACGTGCACCGTCAGGGACGCTCAGCGGGGCGTGATCGAGCTGACCGTGGACGCCGTGGCCCACGAGCCCGCGCCGGCCCTGCGGCTCGTGCTGGTGCAGGCGCTGGCCAAGGGCGACCGTGACCTGATGGCCGTGGAGTCGGCCACCGAGCTCGACGTCGACGAGATCCTGCCCTGGCAGGCCGACCGCTCGATCGTGCGCTGGCGCGGCGAGCGTGGCGAGAAGTCCCTGCGCCGCTGGGAGCAGCAGGCCCGGGCGGCCACCAAGCAGTCCCGCCGCAGCCGGGTGCCCGTCGTCGGGCAGCTGCTCGACCGCAAGGGCCTCCTCGCGCGTGCCGCAGACGCTGACGTCACGCTGGTCCTCCACGAGGACGCGGACCAGCCGCTGCGCGAGGTGCCCCTGCCGGAGTCGGGAGAGGTGCTGCTCGTGGTCGGTCCCGAGGGCGGGGTCGGCCCCGAGGAGCTGTCCGCCCTCACCGAGGCGGGGGCGGTGCCGGTCCGGCTCGGCCGGACCGTCCTGCGCACCTCCACCGCGGGCGCGGCCGCCCTGGCCGCACTCCACACGCGGACCGGCTGGCGATGAGCGACCAGCAGGGGGACCGGCCGATCCCGGCCGGGGACCTGCCCGTGCCGCCCGCCCCGCAGGCACAGCCCGCCCCGCACGCACAGCCCGTGCCATCCGCACCGCCGGTGCCACCGTCGATCTTCAGCCCCGGGCTGCGCAGCGCCTCGATCGGCGCGGCCGCCCTCATCTCCCTCTTCGCCCTCGAATACATCGCCGTCGGTGCGGCCATGCCGACCGTGGCGACCGCCCTGGACGGCTACCACCTCTACAACATGGCCTTCGGGGCGATGGTCGCCGCGAGCATCGTGGGGATGATCGTCGGCGGCTGGTGGTCCGACCGCTCCGGGCCCAAGCCGGTCGTCACGACCGGGACCCTGCTCTTCGCCGGTGGGCTGACGATCAGCGGCCTCGCACCGACGATGGAGATCTTCTCCGTGGGACGTGCGTTCCAGGGGCTGGGCAGCGGTCTGGCCACCGTGGCCATCTACGTCGTCATCGCCCAGCGCATCCCGGACGTCCGCCGCCCCGCGGTCTTCTCCCTGCTCGCCGCGGCCTGGGTGGTGCCCGGACTGGCCGGCCCGTTGCTCACCGGCGTGCTCGTCGACCACCTCTCCTGGCGCTGGGTCTTCCTCGGCGTCGCGCCCCTGGTCGTCCTGTCGCTGGGCGTGCTCTGGCGGGCGCTCGCGGCCACCCGGGCCGGGGACGACTCGCCCTACCTTCGCCCCTCGACGATCGCCTGGGCCGTGGTGGCGGCGGTCGCCGTCGCCCTGCTCAACCTCGCCGGGGACGAGCTGACGGGTATGAAGCTGCTCATCGGCGCCGCCTGCGTCACCGGCGTCCTCGTCGCCTCGCTCCGGCTCCTGCCCCGCGGCACGCTCCACCTCGGGCGGGGACTGCCGTCGGTGATCGGGGCCCGCAGCGCGATGGGTGGTGGTTTCGTGGCGGCCGAGGCCTACCTGCCCCTGATGCTGCGTGACGAGTACTCCTACACACCGGCCCAGGCCGGGGCGGTCCTGGCCGCGGCCTCCGTCTTCTGGGCGCTCGGCTCCTGGGTGCAGGGGCGGCTGCGCGAGAGCGTGGACCGCTATCACGTGCTCATCCTCGGCTCGGCCGTCTTCGGCCTCTTCATGGCCGTGCTCGGCCTCGCCCTGTGGGCCCGCTGGCCGGGCTGGGCCCTGATCGCGGTCTACGCCCTGGCCACCCTCGGCGTCGGCATGGCCTACCCCACCACGACCCTGCTGACGATGCGCCTGTCGCCGCCGGCCGAGATCGGGCGCAACACCTCCTCCCTGTCGGTGGGGGAGGCGATGGCCAGCGCGCTGGCCCTGGCACTGACCGGGGTCGTCTTCGGGCTCTACTACGCCTCGGCACCGCACACCGCCTTCGTCGGGACGCTGGCCGTCGCGATCGGCGTCAGCCTCCTGACCGTGCTCAGCGCGCTGCGCGCCAGGCCGGCCGCGGAGGGGAAAGAAGGGGCTTTTCCCGCTGGCCCCGCCTAGACTGGACCCACGATGACTGAAGCCCCCACCCCGGCACGCACCCCGATCCGACCGACCCACACCGTCGTGGTCCCAGAGGGGGTGTCGATGGTGTCCCTGCTCGGGCCGCGCGACGAGCTGCTGCGGACCATCGAGCGGGCCTTCCCCCAGCTGGACATCCACGTCCGGGGCAACGAGTTCCGGCTCAGCGGCGACGTGGGCGAGATGGCCCTCGTCGAGCGCCTGCTGGACGAGCTCCTGGCGGTCAGCGGGACCGGGCAGGCGCTCAACCGGGACGCCGTCGAGCGCTCCATCGGCATGCTGCGCGCCTCCACCACGGACCGTCCCGCGGACGTGCTGACGATGAACATCGTCAGCAGCCGCGGCAAGACGGTGCGCCCCAAGACGCTGAACCAGAAGCACTACGTCGAGGCCATCGACGCCAACACCATCGTCTTCGGGCTGGGCCCGGCCGGCACCGGCAAGACCTACCTGGCGATGGCCAAGGCGGTCGCGGCGCTGCAGGCCAAGCAGGTCAACCGGATCATCCTGACCCGCCCCGCGGTCGAGGCCGGCGAACGCCTCGGCTTCCTGCCCGGCACCCTCAACGACAAGATCGACCCCTACCTGCGGCCGCTCTACGACGCGCTGCACGACATGGTGGACCCGGACTCGATCCCGCGGCTGATGGCTGCCGGGACCATCGAGGTCGCCCCGCTGGCCTTCATGCGAGGGCGCTCGCTCAACTCCAGCTTCATCATCCTGGACGAGGCGCAGAACACCTCCCCGGAGCAGATGAAGATGTTCCTGACCCGCCTCGGTTTCGGCTCCAAGATGGTGATCACCGGTGACACCTCGCAGGTCGACCTGCCCAACGGCACGGTCTCCGGGCTCAAGATCGTCGAGGGCATCCTGGCCGACGTCGACGACATCCACTTCTCGCGCCTGACCAGCGAGGACGTCGTGCGGCACCGACTCGTCAGCGACATCGTCGAGGCCTACGGCAGGTTCGACGAGCGCCAGGCCGGCCCGCGCAGGGGTCGCCCGTGAGCATCGAGGTCCTCAACGAGTCCGGCGAGGTGCCCTCCCCGGTGCCCGAGCAGGAGCTGGCCGACCTAGGCCGGCACGTGCTGGACCAGCTGCGGGTGCACCCGCTGGCCGAGCTGACCATCACCCTCGTGGACGAGGACACGATGGCCGCCCTGCACGAGAAGTGGATGGACCTGCCCGGCCCCACCGACGTGATGAGCTTCCCGATGGACGAGTTGCGGCCGACGGCCGAGGGGCAGGAGCCGGTCGCCGGCCTGCTCGGCGATGTCATCCTCTGCCCGCCGGTGGCGCGGCGACAGGCGGTGGAGGGCGGGCACTCCGTCGAGGACGAGATGCTGCTGCTGACCACCCACGGCATCCTGCACCTGCTCGGGTTCGACCATGCCGAGCCGGCCGAGGAGCGGGAGATGTTCGACCTCCAGCGCACGCTGCTGCTGACCTTCCTGGCCGGGCGTGGCCGCACCACCACCGCGGCCCCCGAGAGCGGATCGGCCCGGCAGGGCCGTGCCGCGGCGGACGATGAGGGCCCCGACGGATGACCCCGCTCATCCTGCTGGCCGTCCTCACCACGGTCATCGCCTTCCTCCTCGCCGCCGGCGAGACCGCCCTGCAGCGGATCGGTCGCCACCGGGCGGTGCAGCTGCTCGAGGAGGGCCGCAAGGGCGCCAAGCCGCTCGTGCGGATCACGGCCGACTCCGCGCCCTTCCTGGCCGTGGCCACCTTCGTCCGAGTCGCCGCCGAGGCCTTCACCGCGGTGGCCGTCACCGTGGCCGTGGACATGGTCGTGGACTCCCACTGGCAGACCGCGATGATCGCCACCGCGATCATGGCGGTGGTCTCCTTCGTCATCGTCGGCGTCTCCCCGCGGACGCTGGGGCGCCAGCACGTGGAGAAGGTGGCCCTGATGGCTGCTCCCGTGGTGCGGCTGCTGCGGGTCTTCCTCGGCCCGTTGGCCGCCCTCCTGGTCCTCTTCGGCAATGCCGTCACCCCCGGGCGCGGCTACGCCCAGGGTCCCTTCTCGTCGGAGTCCGAGCTGCGCGAGCTGGTCGACCTGGCGGGGGAGAGCGCGGTCATCGAGGAGGACGAGCGGGAGATGATCCATTCCATCTTCGAGCTCGGAGACACCGTCGCGCGCGAGGTGCTCGTGCCCAGGCCGGACCTGGTCACGATCAAGGGGGAGAAGGTCCTCCAGAAGGCCATGTCTCTCTTCCTGCGCTCCGGCTTCTCCCGCGTGCCGGTGGTCGGTGAGGACACCGACGACGTGCTGGGGATGCTCTACTTCAAGGACGTCGTGCGGCAGGTCAACGCCAACGCCGAGTCCGCCCAGACCATGCCGGTCACCGAGGTGATGCGGCCGGTCACGCGTGTGCCCGAGACCAAGCTGGTCGACGACCTGCTGCGCGAGATGCAGCAGGCCCGTCAGCACGTGGCCATCGTCATCGACGAGTACGGCGGCACCGCTGGCCTGATCACTATCGAGGACATCCTGGAGGAGATCGTCGGCGAGATCACCGACGAGTACGACCGGGCCGAGGCCGAGGTGGAGAACGTCGAGGTCGACGGGGTCGACCTGGTCCGGGTGCCGGCCAACATGCCCCTGGACGACCTCGCCGAGCTGTTCGACGTCGAGCTGGAGTCCGAGGACGTCGACTCCGTCGGCGGCCTGCTGGCCAGCCTGATCGGGATGGTGCCCATCCAGGGATCGCGCGGCCTCGTGGCCGGTCTGGAGCTGACCGCCGAGCGGATGGCCGGCCGTCGTCGCCGGGTCGCCACGGTCCTGGTCCGTCGGCTGGAGCCGGGCGAGGAGGACGAGAGCGGACAGCCGCCCGCGGAGCCCGAGCGGCGCCAGCGGCGCGAGACGGCCGAGACGCCCGGCGGCGAGACCCCCGGGACGCCCGAGACGCCGGGGAAGCACGAGGAGCAGGACCGCTCCGCCGAGGAGAGGGAGACCAGCCGTGCCAACTGATCGTGAGGAGACCGCATACCGGAGCGGGTTCGCCTGCCTGGTCGGGCGACCGAACGCAGGCAAGTCGACCCTGACCAACGCGCTGGTCGGCACCAAGGTCGCGATCACCTCCTCCAAGCCCCAGACGACCCGGCACACGATCCGCGGCATCCGGACCACCGACCGGTCCCAGTTGATCCTGGTCGACACCCCCGGCCTGCACCGGCCGCGCTCGCTGCTCGGGCAGCGCCTCAACGACCTCGTGCGCGAGACCCTGCTCTCCGTCGACGTCATCGGCTTCTGCATGCCCGCCGACCAGCGGATCGGGCCGGGCGACACCTTCATCGCCAACGACCTCGCCGAGCTGCAGCGGGTGCGCAGGGTGCCGGTCGTGGCCATCGCCACGAAGTCCGACGCGGTCAGCCGCGACCGGCTCGCCGAGCACCTGGTGGCGATCGACCAGTTGGGGGACTGGGCGGCGATCATCCCGTGCTCGGCCACCCGGGGTGACCAGGTCGAGGAGGTGGCCGACCTGCTGGCGACCTACCTGCCCGAGTCGCCCCAGCTCTACCCGGCCGACCAGGTCAGCGACGAGCCGACTCAGGTGATGATCGCCGAGCTGGTCCGGGAGGCCGCGCTGGAGGGCGTGCGCGACGAGCTGCCCCACAGCCTGGCCGTCCAGGTCGAGGAGATCGTCCCCCGCGAGGGACGCCCCGAGGGTGACCCGATGAGCGACGTGCGGGTCAACGTCTACGTCGAGCGGCCGAGCCAGAAAGCCATCATCATCGGGCGTGGCGGCTCCCGCCTGCGCGAGGTGGGGACGACGGCGCGGGAGGGGATCGAGGCGTTGCTCGGGCATCGCGTCTACCTCGACCTGCACGTCAAGGTCGCCAAGGACTGGCAGCGCGACCCCAAGGCGCTGGACCGGCTCGGCTTCTGAGCCGCGCGTGGCACAGTGATGCTCATGAAGAAGCTCCTCAACGACCCCGACGACCTCGTGGTCGACGCGCTGGTCGGGATGGGGGCGGCGCATCCTGACGTCGTGACGGTGGACACCGACCGGAGGATCGTGCTGCGGGCCGGTGGACCCGTGCCCGGCAAGGTCGGCCTGGTCGCCGGGGGCGGGTCGGGGCACGAGCCGCTGCACGCCGGCTTCGTCGGGGTGGGCATGCTGGACGCCGCGTGCTGCGGCGAGATCTTCACCTCCCCGGTGCCCGACCAGATCGTCGCCGCCACCCGCGCGGCTGACGCCGGCGCCGGGGTCCTGCACATCGTGAAGAACTACACCGGCGACCTGCTCAACTTCGAGATGGCCGGTGAGATGGTCCAGAGCCCCGTCGAGACCGTGGTCGTCGCCGACGACGTGGCCGTCGACGGCAGCCTCTACACCACCGGACGGCGCGGCGTCGGCCTGACCGTGCTCCTGGAGAAGATCGTCGGTGCCGCCGCGGAGGAGGGCCGGGACCTCACCGGCTGCCGGGAGGTCGCCGAACAGGTCCTGGGCGCCGGGGCCTCGATGGGCCTGGCCCTGACCTCGTGCACCGTGCCGGCCGCGGGTCGAGCGACCTTCGACCTGCCCGAGGACCAGATCGAGCTGGGCATCGGCATCCACGGCGAGCCAGGGCGGGCCCGGGTGCCGATCGCTCCGGCGCGCGAGCTGGCCGAGGCGCTCCTCACCCCGGTGGTCGACGACCTGGGGCTGGTGCGGGGCGCCTCGGTGATCGCCATGGTCAACGGCATGGGTGGCACGCCCCTGCTCGAGCTCTACCTGATGTTCGCCGAGGTGAGCCGCGCCCTGGCCGCTCGCGGGGTGAGCGTGGCCCGGAGCCTGGTCGGCAACTACGCCACCTCCCTGGACATGGCAGGCTGCTCGCTGACCCTCCTGCGCGTCGACGAGCCCCTGGTCGGGCTCTGGGACGCCCCCGTGACCACTCCGAGCCTGAGATGGGGACACTAGGACCATGGCAGACCTGCAGGACTTCCAGGCGTGGCTGGCCCGTGCGGCCGAGCTGCTCGCCGAGCACAGCGAGCACCTCACCGACCTGGACCGGGCCATCGGTGACGGCGACCACGGCACCAACGTGGCGCGCGGCTTCGGCCGCTGCGCCGAGCTGGCCGACGCAGAGACCTTCGGCAGCACCGACGCCTACCTGAAGAAGGTCGGCATGACCCTGGTCAGCACCGTCGGCGGGGCCTCGGGACCGCTCTACGGCACCTTCTTCCTGCGCCTGGCCGGCCCGGTGGGCGGCTCCCAGGTCGACGCGGTCGACCTGGGTCGAGCCCTGGCCGCAGGGGTCGAGGGCGTCGTCGCGCGAGGGCGGGCCGAGGTCGGGGACAAGACGATGTATGACGCTCTCGCGCCGGCGGTCCGCGCCTACGACGACATGGTGAGGACGGGCGCCGGGACCGGCCCGTGCCTGGCTGCGGCGCTGGCCGCGGCCGAGCAGGGCCGCGACGGCACCGCACCGCTCGTGGCGCGCAAGGGGCGGGCGTCCTACCTGGGCGAGCGGAGCGCCGGGCACATCGACCCGGGGGCCGCGAGCGCGGTGCTGCTCCTGCAGGCCGCAGCCGAGACCCTGAGCTGAGCCCTTACCCGTGATCTCGATCGTCGTCGTCTCGCACAGCCGCGCCCTGGCCGCCGCAGCGGTCGAGCTGGCCCTGCAGATGGCGCCGGAGGACCGGGCCCCGGCGGTCGAGGTCGCCGCCGGCCTGGAGCACCAGGAGTCCGTCCTGGGCACCGATGCCGAGGCCGTCGCGCAGGCCATGACCAGGGCGGCGGAGCGCAGCGAGGGGGCGGGGGTGCTCGTCCTCGTCGACCTCGGCAGCGCCCTCCTGTCCGCGGAGATGGCCCTGGAGCTCGTGGATCCGGCCGTGGCCTCTCAGGTGCGGATCAGCCCGGCGCCCCTGGTCGAAGGGCTCGTGGCCGCGGTCGCGACGGCGGCCGCGGGCGGCGACCTGGAGACCGCTGCGGCCGAGGCGAGGTCCGGGCTGCAGCCCAAGCTGGCCCAGCTGGCGCCCACCCTGCTCCCACCTGCCCCCGCGCGCGACGACGGCACCGCAGGCGCGGGGGTGCCGGCGCAGACCGACACGACGGAGGTGCGCTCGGTGGAGCTGGCCGTCGGCGGGGAGCACGGCCTGCACGCGCGCCCGGCCGCCCGGGTGGTGGCCTGCGTGGCCAGGGTCGCGCCGGAGACCACCGTGCGCCTGACCAACCTGACGGCCGAGCGAGGGCCGGTCGACGCGCTGAGCCTGTCCGCGGTCGCGACCCTCGACGCGCAGCGCGGCCACGTGCTGCTGGCGGAGGCGAGCGGCCCGCTGGCCCAGGAGGTCCTGGTCGAGCTGGTCGACCTGGCGGCCCAGGACTTCGGTGATCTACCGGCCCCCGCGCAGCCGCTCGCCGCCACCGAGAGGATGGACCCGGCCTCCTCCGCCGAGCCGGGGGTCGCAGGGTCGGGCTTGGAGGCGGCCATCGGCGAGGTGGTCCTGGCAGGCACCGAGCTGGACGTGTCGGACGCCCTCGCCGGGAGCGCGGAGGAGGAGATGGCCAGCTGGCGCTCTGCCGTCGACCAGGCCCTGGCGCGGCTGGCCGAGCTCGGGGAGCGGGCCCGGAGGCACCTCGGGCAGGGGCAGGCGGAGGTCTTCGACGCGCACGCCCTCCTGCTCCAGGACCCGGTCCTCCACGAGCAGGTGGAACGACGGGTCGGCGAGGGCATCTCCGCGGCGTCGGCGTGGGAGGCCACGATCGAGGACGCCGCGGGGCGGTTCACCGCGCTCGCGGACTCCTACCAGCGGGAGCGTTCGATGGACGTGCGCAGCGTGGGGGAGCGCGTCCTGCGGCTGCTGCTGGGCAAGGAGGAGCCGGAGCACCTGCGCGGCGGGATCCTGGTCGTCGACGAGCTGGACCCTGCCCTGGCCATCTCCCTGGACGCCTCGGTCGTGACCGGTGTCATCACGCGTCGTGGGGGAGCCACCGGCCACGGCGTGCTCATCGCGACCTCTCGTGGCGTCCCTGTCCTCACCGGTGCCGGTGCGGCCGTCAACGTGCCGGAAGGGACCCTGGTCGCCTTCGACGCCCGGTCGGGTGATCTCTTCGTCGACCCCGACGACGACCAGCTGCAGGCGGTGGAGGACCTGATCGACAGGCGCCGCGCCGAGCGGTCGAGGGCGCTGGCGCAGGCGCTCGACCCCGTCCGGACCCAAGACGGCCAGGCGCTGGCCGTGCGGGCCAACGTCGCCTCGGTGGCCGAGGCCAGGGTGGCGGCCCGGGCGGGTGCGCAGGGGTGCGGGCTGGTCCGCACCGAGGCCGTCTTCGGCCAGTGGCGCACGGCTCCGACGGTCCAACAGCAGGTCGAGGTCTACACCGCGATCGCCGAGGTGGTGGCGCCGCACCCGGTCGCGATCCGCACGTGGGACGTGGGGGGCGACAAGCCGCTGCTGTTCGTCCCGTCCGAGCAGGAGGCCAATCCCTTCCTCGGGGCACGGGGTGTGCGCGCCTTCGCCGCCGACCCCCAGATCCTCCTGGACCAGCTCGAGGCCGTCTGCCGGGTGGCCTCGGCCCGTCCGGTCCAGGTGCTCTTCCCGATGGTCACGACCAAGGACGACGTCACCACCGCCCGAGAGCTCCTGGCGCAGGCTGCCGAGCGGGCCGGCCTGCCCACCGTGCCCGCGCAGCTGCAGGTCGGCATCATGATCGAGGTTCCCGCAGCCGCGATCCAGGCCGATGTGCTCGCCGCCGGTCTGGACTTCGTGTCCATCGGCACCAACGACCTCAGCCAGTACACCCTCGCCTCAGAGCGGGGCAACACCAGGCTGGCCCGCTGGTCGGACCACCTGGAGCCGTCGGTCCTGCGCCTCATCCGGCACGTGTGCCGGACCGCCCCTGAGGGCGTGCCGGTCGGGGTGTGCGGCACGATGGCCTCCGAGCCCAACCTGGCCTGCCTCCTGGCCGGGTTGGGGGTGACCGAGCTCAGCGCCTCGGCCTCCGCCGTGCCGCTGGTGAAGGAACGACTGCGCGGCGCCTCGATCGCCTCCTGCCGCGAGCTGGCCGACCGGGCCGCCGCCGCGGTCGACGCGGAAGAGGTCAGGGGGCTGGTCAGCGCACGCCCCGCGGTCGGAACTGCACGCTGATCCTCGGGACCCACCGGTTGGGTCGTCTTGGGCACGCAGTGGTCCCAGGTGCGCTGGCACGAGCCCCCCATGACCAGAAGATCGCCGTGTCCGAGCACGTGCTTGATGCTCGGTCCCCCGCCACGAGGCCGCAGCAGCAGGGCCCGCGGCGCGCCCAGGCTGACGATCGCGACCATCGTGTCGTGCTGCGCCGCGCGGCCGAAGCGGTCACCGTGCCAGGCCACGCTGTCGCGGCCGTCCCGGTAGAGGCACATCCCGGCGGTCGCGAAGGGCTCGCCCAGCTCCGGTCCGTAGTGCGTGCTGAGGTCGAGGCGGGCCTGCTCCAGCACCGGGTCGGGGAGGGTCTCGTCCGCCGCGTAGAACCTCAGCAGACGAGGAGTGGTGACCTCGCGGTCGTACATCTGCCGCTGCTCGCCCCGCCAGGCCACGCCGGCCGGGCCCCCCAGGGAGAGGCGGGTGAAGAGCTCGTCCGAGCCCGTCAGCCAGCCCGGCCGGAGGTCGAGCCAGGCGCCGTGCTCGAGCGGGGTGCGCCGGACCGCCCCGCCCAACGGGCGCAGACCGACCTCGTCCACCTGGTCCAGCAGTGATCCTTGGAGCATCATGCCGTCAGCATAGGACAGATGTTCGATAGATGTCGCGTGCTCACGCCGCTCGCGACCGTCGCGCCTGTCGGACAACAGGGCGCGGGCGGGGGAGAATGGGGCAATGCCCACCTATCGCGAAGCAGCGCTCGTGCTGCGCACGCACAAGCTGGGCGAGGCCGATCGGATCGTGACGATGCTGACCCGCGGCCGGGGAAAGGTCAGGGCCGTGGCCAAGGGGGTGCGGCGGACCAAGAGCAAGTTCGGGGCGCGGCTGGAGCCCGGCATGGTGGTCGACGTGCAGTGCTACGAGGGGCGCAACCTGGACACGGTGACCCAGGCCGTCTCGCTGGCCTCCTACGGGGAGGTGATCGCCCAGGACTACCCGACCTACACCGCGGCCCACGTCATGCTCGAGACTTGCGAGCAGCTGACGGAGGAGGGGGAGCCCGCCGTCCAGCACTTCCGGCTGCTCGCCGGGGGGCTCGCCGCGCTCGCCGCGCGGGAGCACGATCCTCGGCTGGTGCTGGACTCCTATCTCATCCGGGCCCTGGCCATCGCCGGCTGGCGCGCAGCACTCGCCGACTGCGCCAGGTGCGGGATGACCGGCCCGCACCGCGCCTTCCACGTCCCGTCCGGCGGGGTGGTCTGCCCCTCGTGCCGGCCGCCGGGATCATCGGCCCCGGCGCCGGAGACGATGGCTCTGCTGCGCGCCCTCTTCGCCGGTGACTGGGGCGTCGCCGACCTCAGCGAGCAGCGTCACCGCAGCGAGGCCAGCGGGCTGGTCGCCGCCTACCTGCAGTGGCACCTGGAGCGTGGCGTGAGATCCTTGCGCCACGTCGAGAGGAGCGTGTGATCCAGTCGTGAGCACCAGACCCGTGCCACCCACCCCGCACCCCACCGGGGTGCGTCCGCCCGCGATCCCGCGTGACCTCATACCGGAGCACGTCGCCATCGTCATGGACGGCAACGGGCGGTGGGCCAACCAGCGTGGGCTGAAGCGGACGCAGGGTCACGAGGCCGGCGAGGCCAGCCTGCTGGACGTGATCGCCGGCGGCATCGAGATCGGGGTGAGGTGCATCAGCGCCTACGCCTTCTCGACCGAGAACTGGCGGCGCAGCCCCGACGAGGTCCGCTTCCTCATGGGCTTCAACCGCGACGTCATCCATCGGCGTCGCGACGAGCTGGACTCCTGGGGCGTGCGCGTCGTCTGGTCCGGGCGGACACCGCGGCTGTGGAAGTCGGTCATCTCCGAGCTGCAGGACGCCGAGCGGCGCACCCGGGACAATGACGTCATCACGCTCAACTTCTGCGTCAACTACGGCGGCCGGTCCGAGATCGCCGACGCCGTCCGACGGATCGGCGAGGACGTCAAGGCCGGCAGGCTGCGGCCCGGCGGGATCGACGAGCGCACGATCGGGCGCTATCTGTACCACCCCGAGGTGCCGGACGTGGACCTCTTCGTGCGCAGCTCGGGGGAGCAACGCACCTCCAACTTCCTGCTGTGGCAGAGCGCCTATGCCGAGATGGTCTTCCAGGACGTCCTGTGGCCCGACTACGACCGGCGTCACCTCTGGGCGGCCATCGAGGAGTATGCGGCTCGCGACCGCCGCTACGGCGGCGCCGTGGACCGTGCCGGGGACGCTCCGGACGGAGGGTCGGCCTAGTCGTCGGGGGTCCTGGCTAGGCGCGGTCCTAGGCCGTGTTGCTAAAGGTGGCCGCGCGACTATTGCGTGGCCGTTTCAAGCGCAGCAGGACAGCTGGGAGGGGTCGGTGGTGAAGGACTGGCAGGCGAGTTTGATGCCTTCGGTCATGGTTAGGTAGGGCGCCCACATCGTGGCGACGTCTTGGTAGGTCTGGTGTCCCTCGAGGAGGAAGACGCCGGCGGCGGCGAGTTCACCGGCGTCCTTGGCGAGGGCGGTGATGCCGAGGATGCGGCCGGTGTCGTCGTCGATGACGACCTTGATGAATCCACGGGTGTCCCGGTTGACCAGGGCGCGGGGCACGTAGTCCAGCGGCAGCACGCGGCAGTTGCACCGGTAGCCGGCCGCCAGGGCCTGTGTCTCCGTCATCCCGACCGCGCCGATGGCGGGACTGGTGAACGTCACCCGGGGTAGGTGGCCGTAGTTGACCGTGCGTCCGGCGCCGGTGAAGGCGTTGTCGACGACCATCGCGCCGTGGTGGGCGGCGACGTAGACGAACTCCGGGTGCCCGGTGACGTCCCCGGCGGCCCAAATGCGCGGGTTGGCGGTGGCAAGTGAGTCGTCGACGACGATCTGCCCGCTCGGACCGGTCTGGACCTGAACCGTCTCTAGGTTCAGGGCGTCGGTGACCGGACGGCGGCCCAGCGCCACCAGCACCCGCTGGGCGCGGAACTGGCTGGCCTGGCCTTCAACGGTCGCGGTGGCGATCACCTCACCGGTCGCCTCGTCCTGGACGATCGTGGCGAGCTGGGCGTGGCGCAGCACCGTGATGCCCTCGTCGGCGAACACCGATGCCAAGACCTGGTTGACCTCGGGCTCCTCGGCGGAGGCCAGCCGGGAGCGGACCAGCATGGTCACCGTCGAGCCGAGCCGGGCGAAGAGCTGGGCCAGCTCCAGGGCGACGTACCCACCGCCGAGGACCAGCAGGGACTCGGGCACCTCGGTGAGTTCCATCGCGGTGGTCGAGGTCAGGTAGTCCACCTGCGCCAGGCCCGGAAGGGCCGGGACCCAGGGGCGTGCGCCGGTGGCGACCAGATAGTGGGCAGCCTCGAGCACCTCGGTATGACGAGGCTCGTCGAAGTTCCCCAGTGATGCTCACTGAATTTCCCCACCTTGGGCGGTGGTCAGTGTAGGGGTTGGCGGGTGGCGGCTCGCAGGGTGCCCTGGCGGGCGTGGTGGTCGCGCAGCCGGTAGGAGTCGCCTTCGAGGTTGAGCACGACGGAGCGGTGCAGGAGCCGGTCGAGCATGGCTGCGGCGACGGTGCTGTCGCCTAGGACCTCGCCCCAGGATGCGACGCCGCGGTTGGTGGTGAGCACGATGGACGTCTTGAGGTAGCGCTGGGAGACGACCTGGAACAGCGCGGAGGCGGCCTCGCCGGGCAGCGGCAGGTAGCCCAGCTCGTCGATGATGAGCAGGGTTGGGCCGGCGAAGAAGCGCATGGTGGTGGCCCAGCGTCCTTCGATCGCGGCGCGGTGGCACCGGGCGGCCAGATCGGCGGCGGTGGTGAAGTAGGTGCGGTACCCGGCCTCGGCCGCGGCCCGGCCCAGGCCGACGGCCAGGTGCGTCTTGCCGACGCCGGGCGGGCCGATGAGCAGCACGTTGGTCGCCGACTCCAGGTACCGGCAGGTGGCCAGTTCGTCGATGAGCTTGCGGTCGACGTTCGGGGCGGCGTCGAAGTCGAAGTCGGCCAGGGTGGCCGGGGTGGGCAGTGAGGCGAACCGGAGCCGGCCGGCGAGCTTGCGGGCCTCGGTCGCCTCAACCTCGCGGGCGAGCAGGTGCTCCAACGTCGCGGTCATCGACCACCCCTGCTCGGCGGCGGTTGCCAGGACGGTGGGCAGGTGCTCGGCGGCGGCGTGCAGCTTCAACGCGGCCAGGTGGGAGCGCAGCTGCTGGTAGGTCGACGCCTGGCTGGTGATCATCGGCGCCGGCAGCGCCTCGGTCGTCGTCGCGGTCGTGGGTGTGGTGTTCATCGGGTCAGGGTGTTCCTTCCTCGGGCTGCTTTGTCGTAGGCGGACAGGTCGATGACCACGTCCGCGGTGGTGGCGGGCTCGGGTTGGTGGCGGGCGCGCAGCGCCTGCGCGGCTGCCTGGGCTGCGGGGCCGGGTGGGATGCGTTCCTTGCGCCGGTGCGGCACAGAGGCGTCGTGCCCGGCGAGGACGCGCGCCTCGAGCGCGGTGACGTGGGCGTGCTCGCGGACCATGACGCCAGCACCGTCGGGGGCGAGCTCGTGCCGGGCGATCACCGTCCCGGAGGTGGTGGCGATGTCGATGCGCGTGCTGCCCAGGCGCCAGGTGACGGTCACCTGGGCACGGGCGAGCTCGGGGGCGACGGAGTAGAAGTTGCCGCGCCAGGCCACCAGCGCCTGCGCCGAGACGACCCTCTCCTCGGTGATCGACGCGGGGAACGGGACGGTCGGGACCGGGGCCAGCGGTTCCTTGGCGGCGAGGGTGAGCACGGAGGCCTTCCCGTCGGGGCCGCCGGGCCGCATGCGGGCATCGCCACGGGTGGTGCAGAACTTGTCCAACGACGCCTGCGCCTGCTCCACGGTGACCTCGTCGGCCAGGGTGCGCCACCAGCGTTGGGCGGCGGTGTGGTTGGCCTTCTCCACCACGCCCTTGCGGTTGCCGCGCCGCGGCGGGCAGATCTCCACACCGACGCCGTAGTGCTTGGCCACCGCGGCGAACGACGCGGACACACGCCCGGTGGCCGGGTGGCACACGGTGGCCATCCGGTCGAACCGCCACGAGCGCGTGAGCCCGCCGAGCGCTCTGGTCACGCGGTCGAGGGCGCCGATGAGGTGAGCCTGGTCCATCGAAGGGCACAGCACGCCGCGCCACCGGCCGGAGTGGGCCAGGGCACCGACGAGCAGGAACGCCTTGGTGCCCCAGCCCCAGTGCTCGGGCGGGTCCGGCAGCTCGACCCAGTCCCACTGGGTCTCCTCACCCGGTGGGTGCTCGATCACCGCCGCCGGGCGGCCCTTCGTGCCGGCGCACGGTTCGCAGTGCGGGCGCAGCCCGCGGGTGCGGACCTGCCGGGTGAAGGTGGAGTAGGCCTTGTCGTACCCCAGCTCGACGACCTCGTCGTACAGGGTCATCGCCCACAGGTGCGGGTCCTCGGCCAGCCGGGCGCGGACGTAGTCCACGAACGGCTCGAACGGGTCCTGCCCCGCCGGCTTGCGGACGCCCGCGGCCCGGTCTCCGCGCAGGTAGGCGCGGATGGTCTTACGGTCCCGACCCAGATGCCGGGCGATCGCTGAGATCGTCCAGCCCTGCCGGGCCAACGCGTGAACTTCGATGTCTTCCTCCCGTGACAGCATGGGACGAGGGGCTCCTTCGAGTAGGCGTGTGGTCAGAGACCGCCATCATCGAAGGAGCCCCGCCCGTCCCCGGATGGGGCCACAGGGTGGGGAATTTCAGTGAGCAGAACTGGGGAGATTCACCTGAGCGCCGTCA
>NZ_JBQGWG010000017.1:0-68138 GCF_052073805.1 Ornithinimicrobium panacihumi
GAAGTGTGGTCCGGCGGTGTCCTACTCTCCCACACCGTCTCCAGTGCAGTACCATCGGCGCTGTCAGGCTTAGCTTCCGGGTTCGGAATGTGACCGGGCGTTTCCCTGACGCTATGGCCGCCGTAACATTATCGAGTTGTTCGAACATCTAGCCCGGGGGCGTGTTCGTATCCCGAGAGACCGTACAGTGGACGCGTAACATCTTTGTTGTTTTATGTTGTCGGCTTATTAGTACCGGTCAGCTCCACACATTACTGTGCTTCCACATCCGGCCTATCAACCCAGTAGTCTAGCTGGGAGCCTCTCCACCCCGAAGGGTGATGGAAACCTCATCTTGGAGTGTGCTTCCCGCTTAGATGCTTTCAGCGGTTATCACGTCCGAACGTAGCTAATCAGCGGTGCCCTTGGCAGGACAACTGACACACCAGTGGTTCGTCCATCCCGGTCCTCTCGTACTAGGGACAGCTCTCCTCAAGTTTCCTACGCGCGCAGCGGATAGGGACCGAACTGTCTCACGACGTTCTAAACCCAGCTCGCGTACCGCTTTAATGGGCGAACAGCCCAACCCTTGGGACCGACTCCAGCCCCAGGATGCGACGAGCCGACATCGAGGTGCCAAACCATGCCGTCGATATGAGCTCTTGGGCAGGATCAGCCTGTTATCCCCGGGGTACCTTTTATCCGTTGAGCGACGGCGCTTCCACAAGCCACCGTCGGGTCACTAGTCCCGACTTTCGTCTCTGCTCGACATGTCTGTCTCACAGTCAAGCTCCCTTGTGCACTTACACTCGACACCTGATTGCCAACCAGGCTGAGGGAACCTTTGGGCGCCTCCGTTACCTTTTAGGAGGCAACCGCCCCAGTTAAACTACCCACCAGGCACTGTCCCTGATCCGGATCACGGACCGAGGTTAGATATCCAGAACGACCAGAGTGGTATTTCAACGTTGACTCCACAACCACTGGCGTGGCTGCTTCACAGTCTCCCACCTATCCTACACAAGCCGTACCGAACACCAATACCAAGCTATAGTAAAGGTCCCGGGGTCTTTCCGTCCTGCTGCGCGTAACGAGCATCTTTACTCGTAGTGCAATTTCGCCGAGTTCGTGGTTGAGACAGTGGAGAAGTCGTTACGCCATTCGTGCAGGTCGGAACTTACCCGACAAGGAATTTCGCTACCTTAGGATGGTTATAGTTACCACCGCCGTTTACTGGCGCTTAAGTTCTGAGCTTCGCGCTTGCGCGCTAACCCGTCCCCTTAACGTTCCAGCACCGGGCAGGCGTCAGTCCGTATACATCGTCTTTCGACTTCGCACGGACCTGTGTTTTTAGTAAACAGTCGCTTCTCCCTGGTCTCTGCGGCCCTTGACGCTAACCCGCTAGGGGTTTCACGCCGCGGGCCCCCCTTCTCCCGAAGTTACGGGGGCATTTTGCCGAGTTCCTTAACCACGATTCACTCGATCGCCTTGGTATTCTCTACCTAACCACCTGAGTCGGTTTGGGGTACGGGCGGCTAGAACCTCGCTAGAAACTTTTCTTGGCAGTATAGGATCGCCCTGCTTCCCGCATACGCGGTCACTATCAAGCCTGAGGCACTGATGGGGCGGATTTACCTCTCCCCGGCCCTGCGCTCTTGGACGTGGACAACCATCGCCACGCGGAGGCTACCTTTCTGCGTCCTTCCATCGCTTACCTACTACACGCTCGGGTCACGCGCTAGACCGCCACGACCTCCACCCGAAGGTGAAGGGGATGCGACGGCTTCGGGCGTTTAGCATCACATGATTCGGTATTGGGCGGTTCTTCGCCGGTTCCGGAATATCAACCGGATGTCCATCGACTACGCCTGTCGGCCTCGCCTTAGGTCCCGACTTACCCAGGGCAGATTAGCTTGACCCTGGAACCCTTGGTTATTCGGCGGAAGAGTTTCTCACTCTTCATTCGCTACTCATGCCTGCATTCTCACTCGTGTCGGCTCCACACCTCGATCACTCGGGCGCTTCTCTGCCGACACGACGCTCCCCTACCCAGCAACACGCCTGGACCCACACAAGTGTGGGCCGAGCAAAGTGTCACTGCCACAGCTTCGGTGGTGTGCTTGAGCCCCGCTACATTGTCGGCGCGGAATCACTTGACCAGTGAGCTATTACGCACTCTTTAAAGGGTGGCTGCTTCTAAGCCAACCTCCTGGTTGTCACAGCAACTCCACATCCTTTCCCACTTAGCACACGCTTAGGGACCTTAGCTGATGATCTGGGCTGTTTCCCTCTCGACTACGAAGCTTATCCCCCGCAGTCTCACTGCCATGCTCTCACTTACCGGCATTCGGAGTTTGGCTGACGTCAGTAACCCGGTGGGGCCCATCAGCCATCCAGTAGCTCTACCTCCGGCAAGAAACACATGACGCTGCACCTAAATGCATTTCGGGGAGAACCAGCTATCACGGAGTTTGATTGGCCTTTCACCCCTACCCACAGCTCATCCCCTCAGTTTTCAACCTAAGTGGGTTCGGGCCTCCACGCGGTCTTACCCGCGCTTCACCCTGGCCATGGGTAGATCACTCCGCTTCGGGTCTAGACCCAGCGACTATGATCGCCCTGTTCGGACTCGCTTTCGCTACGGCTACCCCACACGGGTTAACCTCGCCACTGAGCACTAACTCGCAGGCTCATTCTTCAAAAGGCACGCCGTCACCAGACCGCAGTCCAGCTCCGACGGATTGTAGGCACACGGTTTCAGGAACTATTTCACTCCCCTCCCGGGGTACTTTTCACCTTTCCCTCACGGTACTTGTCCGCTATCGGTCACCAGGGAATATTTAGGCTTAGCAGGTGGTCCTGCCAGATTCGTACGGGATTTCTCGGGCCCCGTACTACTTGGGTGGTGCGATACGGAGTCGACAATATTTAAGCTACCGGGGTATCACCGTCTACGCCAGGCCTTTCCAGACCCTTCGCCTATACCATCGATTTCTTACTCCGCGCACGCGTGTCAGCACGTGCACACACACTCCCACAACCCCTCGCCTGCAACCCCTGACAGGTCATCACACAGACAAGGTTTAGCCTCTTCCACTTTCGCTCGCCACTACTCACGGAATCACATGTTGTTTTCTCTTCCTGTGGGTACTGAGATGTTTCACTTCCCCACGTTCCCTCCACACACCCTATATATTCAGGTGCGGGTGACTGGCGATGAAGCCAGCCGGGTTTCCCCATTCGGAAATCCTCGGATCAATGTCTGGTTATCGACTCCCCGAGGCTTATCGCAGATTCCTACGTCCTTCTTCGGTTCCTGGTGCCAAGGCATCCACCGTGCGCCCTTAAAAACATAAAAGCCACAAAGATGCTCGCGTCCACTGTACAGTTCTCAACATACGACCAGGCCAACCCCCACCGGCCCCAGCAACCAAGCTGGAACAAGCAAAGGCCCCGGACAACCAGAGACACCCAACCCCTCCACGACCCCGCCCAGGCCAGCACAACAGCCGGCACCACGAAGCCACGACAAAGGGGCCCGATCCCTCAGGACCCAACAACGTGTCAGCACCACCACCCACCAGCGACAGCCCCAGCTTTCCCCACCCCCAAAGAGGCCGTACTCACCAACCGGGCCACCACCAACAGCGGCAGCGACAGAATCTTGATGTTCCACCCAGAGCAACCCACCGTGGGACACTCGCCCACGCAGCAGGCCACAAAACCCACCCGACAAAACAGCCGGGGGGCGTGATGCTCCTTAGAAAGGAGGTGATCCAGCCGCACCTTCCGGTACGGCTACCTTGTTACGACTTAGTCCCAATCACCAGTCCCACCTTCGACAGCTCCCTCCACAAGGGTTGGGCCACCGGCTTCGGGTGTTACCGACTTTCGTGACTTGACGGGCGGTGTGTACAAGGCCCGGGAACGTATTCACCGCAGCGTTGCTGATCTGCGATTACTAGCGACTCCGACTTCATGGGGTCGAGTTGCAGACCCCAATCCGAACTGAGACCAGCTTTAAGGGATTCGCTCCACCTCACGGTTTCGCAGCCCTCTGTACCGGCCATTGTAGCATGCGTGAAGCCCAAGACGTAAGGGGCATGATGATTTGACGTCATCCCCACCTTCCTCCGAGTTGACCCCGGCAGTCTCCTATGAGTCCCCACCATCACGTGCTGGCAACATAGAACGAGGGTTGCGCTCGTTGCGGGACTTAACCCAACATCTCACGACACGAGCTGACGACAACCATGCACCACCTGTATACCGACCTTGCGGGGCACCCATCTCTGGATGTTTCCGGTATATGTCAAGCCTTGGTAAGGTTCTTCGCGTTGCATCGAATTAATCCGCATGCTCCGCCGCTTGTGCGGGCCCCCGTCAATTCCTTTGAGTTTTAGCCTTGCGGCCGTACTCCCCAGGCGGGGCGCTTAATGCGTTAGCTGCGGCACGGACCCCGTGGAATGGGACCCACACCTAGCGCCCAACGTTTACGGCGTGGACTACCAGGGTATCTAATCCTGTTCGCTCCCCACGCTTTCGCTTCTCAGCGTCAGTAGTGGCCCAGAGACCTGCCTTCGCCATCGGTGTTCCTCCTGATATCTGCGCATTCCACCGCTACACCAGGAATTCCAGTCTCCCCTACCACACTCTAGCCTGCCCGTACCCACTGCAAGCCCGGAGTTAAGCCCCGGGATTTCACAGCAGACGCGACAAACCGCCTACAAGCTCTTTACGCCCAATAATTCCGGACAACGCTCGCACCCTACGTATTACCGCGGCTGCTGGCACGTAGTTAGCCGGTGCTTCTTCTGCTCCTACCGTCACAAAAGCTTCGTCAGAGCTGAAAGAGGTTTACAACCCGAAGGCCGTCATCCCTCACGCGGCGTCGCTGCATCAGGCTTTCGCCCATTGTGCAATATTCCCCACTGCTGCCTCCCGTAGGAGTCTGGGCCGTGTCTCAGTCCCAGTGTGGCCGGTCACCCTCTCAGGCCGGCTACCCGTCGTCGCCTTGGTAGGCCATTACCCCACCAACAAGCTGATAGGCCGCGAGTCCATCCCATCCCGATAAATCTTTCCACCCCATACCCATGCAGGTTGGAGTCATATCCAGTATTAGCACCGGTTTCCCGGAGTTATCCCAGAGGAAAGGGCAGGTTACTCACGTGTTACTCACCCGTTCGCCACTAATCCACCCAGCAAGCTGGGCTTCATCGTTCGACTTGCATGTGTTAAGCACGCCGCCAGCGTTCGTCCTGAGCCAGGATCAAACTCTCCGATAAAAACCCTTAGATCCCTAAAAGAGAGCCAAGAACCTGACAAAAACCACCAGCACCCACCGCGGGGGGCGACAAGCACCAGTGGCCAAACAAAACAATACTTGGCATCAAAAAACTGACACGCTGTTGAGTTCTCAAGGATCGGACACACACCTCACCCGGCCGATCTTTCGATCTGCCTCGGTGCGGGGCAACCTCATCTAGTTAACCATTCTGCATTTCTCGGAGTCAAATCCGCGGCCCTGCCGAAGCAGTTCCCTATGCAGTGGTTGTGCCGGACCCGGGACCGGCCACCTCTCGGTGTCCGTGCCTCCCTGTCGGTGCGGCGAAGGACAACAGTAGACCACCTCTGCAGCGAACTACAAATCCGCAGGTCAGAGGGCCTTTCGGGCAGCCGCCAAGTTCTTGCGGCCGCGACGGACCAGCGCCACCTGGCCGTGCAGGAAGTCGGACTCCGACAGCGCCTGCTCGGCATCGGACACCTTGACGTTGTTGATGCTGACCCCACCCTCGGCGATGAGACGCCGGGCCGCGCCCTTGCTCTCGGCCAGGCCGGTGGCCACCAGGGCATCGACGATGCCGTCGCCGACCTTCACCTCTCCCCCGGGCAGCTCGGCCGTCGCATCCCGCAGCGTCCCGGCCTCGAGCTCGGTCGGGTCGCCCTTGCCGAAGAGGACGCTGGAGGCGGCCTGCACCTGCGCGGTCGCGGAGGCACCGTGCACCAGCGTGGTGACGTCTCCGGCGAGGGCCCGCTGCGCGCTGCGCAGATGGGGGCTGTCCACAGTGGCCTGCTCGAGCTCGGCGATCTCGTCCTGCGTGCGGTCGGTGAAGGCGCGCAGCAGCTTGCCGACCTCGGAGTCGGCCACGTTGATCCAGTACTGGTAGAAGGCGTAGGGGCTCGTCATGTCGGCCGCGAGCCAGACGGCGTTGCCCGCGGACTTCCCGTACTTCTCACCGTTCTCGTCGGTGATGAGCGGCGTCGTCAGGGCGTGGACCGAGCGGCCCTCGACGCGGTGCACCAGATCCACGCCGGCCGTGAGGTTGCCCCACTGGTCCTGGCCACCGGTCTGCAGCACGCAGCCGTGCTCGCGGAAGAGGTGGAGGTAGTCCAGCCCCTGGAGCAGCTGGTAGCTGAACTCCGTGTAGGAGATGCCCTCCTGGCTCTCCAGCCGCGCCGCGATGGCGTCCTTGCGGATCATCTGGTTGACCCGGAAGTGCTTGCCGATGTCCCGCAGGAAGTGCAGCGCCGACATCGGGGCCGTCCAGTCGAGGTTGTTGACCATGACGGCAGGGTTGTCCCCGTCGAACTCCAGGAACGGGTGGACCTGCTCCTGGATCCGCGAGACGTACTCGGCGGTCAGCTCCGGCGTCTTGAGCACCCGCTCGGCGGTCGGCTTGGGGTCACCGATGAGACCGGTCGATCCACCCACGAGGCAGATGACCCGGTGCCCGGCACGCTGGAGGTGGCGCAGGACGATGAGCTGCACCAGGTTGCCGAAGTGCAGGGAGGCAGCGGTCGGGTCGAAGCCGCAGTAGACGGTGATCGGCGCCTCGTCCATCAGGGCCCGCAGGTCGTCGAGGTCGGTGGTCTGCGCGACCAGCCCCCGCCACTGCAGCTCGTCGATGATGGCTGATCCCGTGCTCACGTCTGTCGGTCCTCGTCGGTCGCTCGATCGGTCTGGGTATGCGGTGGCGCACCTCGGGTGCGCCTGGGTCAGCGTAGCGGGAGCCGGGTGCGTTCCCGGGCCGCCCCGGGCCGGTAGGCCGAGACGGTCGGCTCGCCGACGAGCCAGAACCTCCAGGGGAAGAGCTGCCCGTCTCCTCCCGGCCCGGAGACACCGACGCGCGGGCCACGCCCCACCCGGTCCGCGGGCCGAGGCTTCACCGGCACCCGGACGGTCACCGAGCTCCCGGCGGCGAACAGGTCCAGCCCGGTGTGCCCCCGCCCCAGGCCGAGTGCGGATCCGAGATTCCCGGGCCCCCGGGCCAGGTCGCGAACCGGGGCCGGGCTCCGGCGCCGGGCGTCTCGACGGGTGCGGGCCTCCTGCTCCCCGGCGACGACCTCGCCGGCCCGGAGCAGGACGGCACTGGCCCGCCCCTCCGTGCCGCAGACGATGTTGGCCGCCCAGTGCGCACCGTAGGAGAAGTAGACGTAGAGGTGTCCGGCCGGGCCGAACATCACCTCGGTGCGCGGCGTCGGTCCCCGGAAGGCGTGCGAACCGGGGTCGTCGCCGCCCTCGTAGGCCTCGACCTCGGTGAGGCGCACCTCCACGCCCCCGCACCCGATGTGCGCGCCCAGCAGCAGCGGGGCGACCTCGAGGGCGGGCGGGCTGAAGAAGGTCCGGTCCGGACGCACGAGGCGGTCGGTCACGGTCGGTTTCGCGGTGTGGGTGCGGACGGGCGGGCGGAGATCAGTCGCGGATGGCGGGCATCTGCTCGACCCAGCTGCGCAGGCTCGCGGCGCGCTTGGTCAGCTGCGCCCGCTGCTCGGCGACCCGGGCGGGCGCGGTGCCGCCGTGCGCGTTGCGCGACTCCATCGACCCGCGCACGGTCAGCACGGTGCGGACCCCGGGGTTGAGGTGCTCGCTGATCGCGCCGAGGTCGGAGTCGGACAGGTCCTCGAGCCCGATCCCCCGCGTCTCGCAGACCCGGACGCACTCGCCGGCGACCTCGTGGGCGATCCTGAACGGCACCCCTTCCCGGACGAGCCACTCGGCGACGTCGGTGGCCAGCGAGAAGCCCTGCGGCGCCAGCTCCTCGAGCCGCTCGGGGAAGAAGGTCAGCGTGGCGACCATCCCGGTGACGGCCGGCAGCAGCACCTCGAGGGTGTCGACCGCGTCGAAGACCGGCTCCTTGTCCTCCTGGAGGTCACGGTTGTAGGCCAGGGGCAGACCCTTGAGGCTGGCCAGGAGGCCGGCGAGATCGCCGATGAGCCGGCCCGACTTGCCCCGCGCGAGCTCGGCCACGTCGGGATTCTTCTTCTGGGGCATGATGCTGGACCCGGTCGAGAAGGCGTCGTCGAGGCGGACGAAGCCGAACTCGGCCGTGGCCCACAGGATGACCTCCTCGGACAGGCGCGACAGGTTGACGCCGATCATGGCCGCCACGAAGGAGAACTCGGCGGCGAAGTCGCGGGACGCTGTCCCGTCGATGGAGTTGTCGCTCGGCGCATCCATCCCCAGGTCGTGGGCGATGGCCGCCGGGTCGAGCCCGAGCGAGGACCCGGCCAGCGCCCCGGAGCCGTAGGGCGAGATCGCGGCGCGACGGTCCCAGTCGACGAGGCGCTCGACGTCACGCAGCAGCGCCCAGGCGTGCGCCTGGAGGTGGTGGGCCAGGAGCACCGGCTGGGCGTGCTGGAGGTGCGTGCGGCCGGGCATGGCGACCCCGGGGTGGCGGGCCGCCTGGTCGACGAGGGCCTGGATGACATCGAGGACCTTGCCCGCCAGGAGCCGGGCCTGGTCGCGCAGGTACATCCGGAACTGGGCCGCGACCTGGTCGTTGCGGGAGCGTCCGGCCCGAAGCCGACCCCCCACGTCCGGCCCGACCCGTTCGATGAGGCCGCGCTCGAGCGCGGTGTGGACGTCCTCGTCGTCGGGCGCCGGCCCGAACGCCCCCGACTCCACGTCCTCTCGCAGCTGGCGCAGGCCGTCGAGCATGCTCTCCAGGTGCTCGTCGGAGAGCAGGCCGGCCTTGTGCAGGACCCGCGCGTGGGCCCGGGACCCCGCCAGGTCGTAGGGGGCCAGACGCCAGTCGAAGTGCGTGCTCTTGCTCAGGGCGGCCAGCGCGTCGCTGGGTCCACCGGTGAAACGACCACCCCACAGGCTCACAGTCATGGGTCCATCCTCCCCCACGCCGTCAGTCCCGATCGACGTCGGCGTCGGCCAGGGTCAGGAACCACTGGGCGATGGCCGGGCCACCATCCATCTCGTGGGTGATCACCAGGATGGTGTCGTCGCCGGCGATCGTCCCCAGGATCTCGACCGAGTCGCTGCGGTCGATCGCCGAGGCCAGGTAGTGGGCGGCACCCGGCGGCGTGCGCAGCACGACCTGGTTGCCGACCGCGCGGGCACTGACCAGCAGCTCTTGGAGCAGCCGGTGCAGCCGCGCCGAGACCTCGCCCGGCTCCTGGGCGGGGCGTGGGGTGCTGTCGCCCCCCTGCCCCGGCACCGCGTAGACCAGTGCCCTGCCCCGGCGCACCTTGACCGCGCCCAGGTCGACCAGGTCCCGCGACAGCGTCGCCTGCGTGACCGAGATGCCGTCCTCGCCGAGCAGGTCCAGGAGCTGCCCCTGCGAGCCCACCGCGTGGCGCTCGAGCAGATCGGTGATGCGCTGGTGCCGCGCGGCTCGCGTCGTCGGGATGCTGGTCACCGGCGTGACTATACAGGGTGCTGCATGACTATGCGTCCCGCCCTGCCCCGCCCTTCCCGCCCCCTTCCCCACCGGGCGCGCCCAATGGTTGCCACCACACCCACCGAGCGCGCCCAATGGTTGCTGGCCACGCCCACCGAGCGCCCCCAGTGGTTGCTCGCGACCTCAGAGGCCCAGCTCTTCGAGCAGCTTCCGCCCGGCCACGGCCTGCTCACGCTGGAAGGCCCGCAGGGTCGGCAACCCCGGTGCCGCCGGACGACGACAGGCCTCGGTGCAGAAGCCGGTCAGCCCTGCCAGCAGACCCAGCACGTCCTCCCGCGACGCGCCCAAGGCCTCCACCGCGGCCAGGTGGGGGCGCACGTCCAGGTCGCCGGCCCACCGGATGTTGAGCAGCAGCATCACCGCGTCGCACCACGCCGCACCGCGCGAGGCCCACGGCCAGTCGACGAGCCGGACCGTCCCGGTCTCGTCCACCAGCAGGTTGTCCGCCCGGACATCGGTGTGCGCCACCGCACCGCCCGCCATGCGCGGGAGCGTCCGGGCACACAGTGCGTCGAGCTCGGCAATGCGCTCCCCCAACCACGGATCCAGATCAGCCGGCGGGTCCTCACGCAGCCGCGACCAGGCCGCCATCTCCCCCACCAGCTCCTCCTCCAGCGCCGGCCACGAGGCGGGCGCACCCACCCGCGCCAGCTCGGCCAGGGCCGCCACCGTCGCGGCGACCGTCTCGTGCGTCCACGGGAGCGGGTGGCGACCCTCCACGTCCTCGATGACCAGCGCGACCCACTCGCCGTCGTCGTAGGCATCAATCAGACGAGGGACCGACCTCACGTCCGCGAGGGTCCGCAGGACGGCGATCTCACGTCGGTGCAGGCCGGGGGTGTCCGGGTTCTGCTCAGGGCTCACCGCCTTGACGAAGCCCCGGCGCCCGTCCGCGGTGACCACCCGGTCCGCCGACCCCGGCGAGAAGCCTGCCGGCTGGGAGGACGCGGAGACCACCGGCGCTCCGAGCACGCCGCCCACCCAGTCGTGCAGCCGGGTGGGCAGGTCGGACCAGGCGAGGCGAACCCCATACATGGCGTCGGTATGCCGTCCCTCAGGCGACCGGGTCGTCCTCGCCCCAGGGGCGCAGGCGCAGCATGCGCTCGCCGTCGCCGAGCCCCTCGCGCGAGCGCTCCCGCAGGGTGTCGAGATCGTCGGTGCCGGCGCGGACGAAGCGACCGCTGAAGCCGTCCAGCTCCCCGTCGGCGATGGCCAGCACGAGCGCCTTAACGTCCTCGGGGTCGGTCCAGTCGGTGCGTCCGTCGTGCATGACCATCGAGTGGGTCATGTCGGTCTCGATCACGCCGGGAGCCAGGTCGAAGGCGTGCACGCCGTGCTCGGCCCCCGCCAGGGCCGTGCCGCCGGTCAGCCGGGCGAGGGCGGACTTGGAGGCGTGGTATGCGGTGAGGGCGTCGCTCTCCCGCGTCCCCGACCCGGAGTTGAGGTTGATCACCCGGCCGCCTCCGGCGGCGATCATGTGCGGGACCACGGCGCGGGTCAGCAGGAACGGACCACGGACGTTGGTGACCATGACCTGCCACCACTCGTCCACGTCGGCCTCCCACAGCGGCTGCTCGGTCTCGACCAGGCCGGCGTTGTTGACCAGCAGGTCGATCCGGCCGTGGCTGTCGATGACGTGCTCGACCGCGGCGTCGACCGCATCGGGATCGGTGACGTCGCAGGCCAGCGCCTCGGCCCCGTTCGTGCCCTCGGCCGGGCGGCCGGTCCGCGACAGGCCGACGACCTGCCAGCCGGCCCCCAGCAGGGCACGGACGATGTGGGCGCCGATGCCGCGGGAGGCGCCGGTGACCAGAGCTAGCTGACCCGGCACGGTCACCGCTGCACCGCTCCGTGGTCCTTGGCCGCGCGGGCGACGGCAGCGTCGCGGGCGGCGTTGACCTCCTCGGTCTTCAGCGTCCGGTCCGGGGCACGGAAGTGCATCCGGAAGGCCAGCGACTGCTCGTCGGCCCCGACCTGGTCGCCGCGGTAGACGTCGAAGAGCTGGATCGACTCGAGCAGCTCACCCGCCCCGGCCCGCAGCGACTCCTCCACGTCGCCGTAGCGCACGGACCGCTTCACGACGAGCGCCACGTCGGAGGCGGCCATCGGCTGCGTCGACAGCGGGGTCGCCGCGAGCCGGTGGTCAGAGGCGGCGATGAGCACGTCGAGGTCGAGCTCGGCCGCCGAGGTCCGCCCGGGCAGACCGAGTGACTGGAGGGCCTTGGGGTGCAGCTCGCCCGCCCAACCGACCGTCGTGCCGTCGGCCAGCGCCAGCTCGACGCACCGGCCCGGGTGGAATGGAGCGCGCTCGGTCTGGAGACGCTCGACCTGGACGCCGAGGGCGTCGCAGACCGCGTGGGCCCAGCCCACCACGTCGGTGACGTCCACCTCGCGGCCACCGCCCCACCAGCCGGCCCGGTCGCTCTGGCCTGCGGCGATCATGGCCACGTGCCAGGGCTGCGCCGGGACCGCGTCCCGGATCTGCTGCAGCACAGCGTCATCGGGGCGACGACCCACGTCCGGCACGGGTGCCTTGAGCCCGTCCGTCGGGAGGGTCACCGTGTCGATCTCGAAGATCGCGACATCGCGGGTGCCGCGAGAGATGTTGCGGCGCAGCGTGGCCGGCAGCGTCTGGAGCAGCTCGGTGCGCATGAAGGGCGCCTCGTCCGACAGCGGGTTGGCCAGCCGGACCGCCGTGCGGCGCGGGTCGTCGGCGGGCAGACCGAGGTCGTCCCACTGCTGGGCGCCGACGAAGGGATAGCACTGCACCTCCTGCAGCCCGGCGCCGGCCAGGGCACGGGCGACGAGGCGGCGGCTGCGCTGGGCGTGGGTCAGCCCGCGGCCACCGATCGCGCGCGGCACGACCGAGGGGATCTTGTCGTAGCCGTCGATCCGCGCGACCTCCTCGACCAGGGTGGCTCCGTCGGTGAGGTCGGGACGCCAGCTCGGCGGCTGCACGGACACGTGCCCGTCGCTCTCCTCGCCCACCTCGCAGCCGATCATCTCCAGCAGCTCGCGCACGCGCTCACCGCTGTAGTCGACCCCGACGTAGCGGGTCGGCATCGTCAGGTCGAAGGCGATCGGGTCGGCCGCCGTGGTCTGGTCGACGTCGGTGATGTGCGGGTCGGCGGTGCCGCCGCCGTGCTCGACGAGCAGGTCGACCGCCAGCTGCGCCGCGGCCGCGGTGACCTGCGGGTCGACGCCGCGCTCGAAGCGCTTGGAGGCCTCGCTGCTCAGCTTGTGCCGGCGCGAGGTGCGGGCCACGGTGCGGTGGTCGAAGTGCGCCGACTCGATGAGCACGTCGGTCGTCACGCCGGGGGTGACCTCGCCGTCCTCGCCTCCCATGACGCCGGCCAGCGCGAGGATGCGGGTGCCGGAGTCGGTGATGAGCAGGTCCTCGGGGTCGAGCGTGCGCGTCACGTCGTCGAGGGTCTTGAGGGTCTCCCCCGCCTGCGCGCGCCGCACCACGATCGGGCCGTTGAGCGTCGCCAGGTCGAAGGCGTGCAGCGGCTGGCCCAGGGCGAGCATCACGTAGTTGGTGACGTCGACCGCCAGTCCGATCGGCCGCATCCCGGCCTCGGTCAGGCGGCGGGCCATCCACTCCGGGGTGGCCCGGGTCAGGTCGATGTCGCGCACGATCCGGGCGACATAGCGGTCGCAGCCAGCCACGCCCTGGAGCGGGCTCTCGTCGGCGAGGCGAACCTCATACCCGTCCCCCGTCGCCGGGTCGACCGGCAGCAAGGCGGGGTCGGTGTATGCGGCGCCCGTCGAGTGGGAGTACTCCCGCGCGATCCCGCGGATGCTGAAGCAGTAGCCCCGGTCGGGGGTGACGTTGACCTCGACCGTCTCCCGGTCCAGACCCAGGACGGGTATGAGGTCCTGCCCGGGCTGGAGGTCCAGCTCAGCCACGCGGTCCTCACCCAGGAGGCGCGACAGCACGATGATGCCGTCGTGGTCGTCGCCGATGCCGAGCTCACGGACCGAGCAGATCATGCCGGCGGAGACGTGGCCGTAGGTCTTGCGGGCGCTGATCTGGAAGTTGCCGGGCAGCACGCCGCCGGGCAGGATCACCGCGACGAGGTCGCCGACCTCGAAGTTGTGCGCGCCGCAGACGATGCCCTGGGGCTCGCCGGTGCCGTTGGCGTCGGCGACATCCACCTGGCACCAGTTGATGGTCTTGCCGTTCTTCTGCGGCTCGGGGTGCTTCTCCAGCACGCGGCCGACGACGAGCGGGCCCTGCACGTCGCCGCCGTGCAGGCCCTCCTCCTCCAGTCCGACGGCGACGAGGTCGGCCGCGACCTGCTCGCCGGTGGTGCCTTCGGGCAGGGTGACGTACTCGCCCAGCCAGTCCATGGGAATCCGCATGTCAGCCCTCCATCCCGAACTGCGCGTTGAAGCGCACGTCGCCCTCGATCAGCTCCCGCATGTCGGCCACCGTGTTGCGCAGCATGGCCGTGCGCTCGATGCCCATGCCGAAGGCGAAGCCCTGGTAGCGCTCGGGGTCGACGCCGCAGGCGCGCAGGACGTTGTGGTTGACCATGCCGCAGCCGCCCCACTCGATCCAGCCGGTCCCGCCGCAGGTCCGGCACTCGGTGTCGTCGCCGTGGCAGACGAAGCAGCGGAAGTCCATCTCCGCGCTGGGCTCGGTGAAGGGGAAGAAGGACGGGCGCAGGCGGCTGGTGATGCCGGGGCCGAACATCGCCTCCGCGAGCCGGTCCAGGGTGCCCTTGAGGTGGGCCATCGTCAGGCCCTCGTCGATGGCCAGACCCTCGAGCTGGGCGAAGACGGGCGTGTGCGTCGCGTCCAGCTCGTCGGTGCGGAAGGTGCGTCCGGGCACGGCGACGTAGAGCGGCACGCCACGCTCGAGGAGGCTGCGTGCCTGGACGGGCGAGGTGTGCGTGCGCAGCACCAGACCGGCCTCGGCGGGCTCGACGAAGAAGGTGTCCTGCATCTGCCGCGCCGGGTGGTCCTTGTCGAAGTTGAGCGCGTCGAAGTTGAACCACTCGGCCTCGACCTGCGGGCCCTCGGCGATCTCCCAGCCCATCCCGACCATCGCGTCGGCCATCCGCTCGGCGGTGACGGACAGCAGGTGGCGCCGCCCCACCGGGTGGCGGTCCGGGCGGACGGTGAGGTCGAGGGCCTCCTCCACGAGGATCCGCTCGTCACGCTCGGCCTCCAGCTCCGCCTGCCGGGCGGCGAGAGCCTTGCTCACCTGCCCGCGGGCCTGGCCGACGCGCTTGCCAGCCTCGGCCTTGGCGCTCGGCGGGAGGGCCCCGATCTCGCGGTTGGCCAGGGCGAGGGGCGACTTCTCCCCCGCGTGCGCCAGCCGGGCGGCCTTGAGCTCGTCCAGGGTCGAGGCGGCGGCGATGGCGCTCAGGGCGTCGGAGACGTTGGCCTCCACCGCCTCGGGCGCGAGGGCAGCGACCTCGACAGGGTCGTAGTTGGTGTTGGGTCCGGACACCTGCGCAAGTCTAGGCAACGCCGGGGACTGGTCTCGACAGGGTTTCAGCGGGCCGAGCCCGACGCGTGCAGGCAGACGGTGGCCGCCATCGCCAGGTTGAGCGACTCGGCGCGCTGGATCGGGATGGCGACGGTCTCGTCGCACAGGTCGAGCACCTCCGGCTCCAGCCCCCACGCCTCGTTGCCCATGACCCACGCGTGCGGCCCGGACAGATCGACCTCGGGCAGCGTCGTCGAGCCCGAACCGTCGGCGGCCAGCAAGCGGATCCCCCGGTCCCGACAGGCCGCCAGGAGCTCGGCGACCGGGGTGCCCACGGTGACCGGCAGGTGGAACAGGGAGCCCACGGTCGAGCGGACGACCTTGGGGTTGTAGACGTCCACCGAGGCGTCGCTGACCAGCACCGCCGCGGCCCCGAAGGCATCGGCGCCACGCAGCACGGTCCCCGCGTTGCCGGGGTCTCGCACGTGGGTCAGGACGACGGCGAAGCCTTCCCCCACGGCATCGAGGGCCTCGGCGAGGGGCACGTCGACGCGACGGGCGACGGCCAGCATCCCCTGCGGGTGGTCGGTGTCGGCCATCGCCGCCAGCACCTGGTCGGTGCAGGCGTGGACCGGCACCCCGGCCGTGCGGGCGGCCTCGACGATCTCGGTATGCCGCTGCTCGGCGGCGTCGGTGACGTACAGGACGACGGCGGCGGGCGCCGCATACCCGAGCAGCTCGCGGACTGCCTGGGGTCCTTCGACGAGGAAGCGGCCCTGCTTGTCGCGGGCAGCACGACGCCCCAGCGCGGCGACCTGCCGGACACGCTCGCTGCGAGGATTGCTCAGCAGCGACGGGTCGGTGGTCATGCGCCGGGGCGTCGTGATGGTCTGCGGGTGGCTCAGGCGGCCGACCCGGCGGTCTCCTTGGCCTCGCCGGCGGCGGGGACGTTGGCGCGGCTCAGCTCGACGAGCGCGGCGAAGGCGGCCTCGTCGTGCACGGCCAGGTCGGCCAGCATGCGGCGGTCGACCTCGACACCGGCGGCCTTCAGGCCCTGGATGAACCGGTTGTAGGTCATGCCGTTGGCGCGGGCGCCGGCGTTGATGCGCTGGATCCAGAGGCGACGGAAGTCGCCCTTGCGGGCGCGCCGGTCGTTGTAGCTGTAGACCAGCGAGTGGGTGACCTGCTCCTTGGCCTTGCGGTAGAGCCGGCTGCGCTGACCGCGGTAGCCGGAGGCGCGCTCCAGGACGACCCGGCGCTTCTTCTGGGCGTTGACCGCCCGCTTCACGCGTGCCACGTGATTCTCCTTAGTAGTTCTTCAGCAGTTGGCAAAAGAAGATGTGGTGCTCGGGCCTCAGAGGCCGAGCATCTTCTTCACCTTGCGGACGTCGGACGGGGCAACGACGGTGTCGTTGACGAGGCGGCGGGCCTGCGAGGCGCGACGCTCCTGGAACTTGTGCACGTGGCGCGCGCGCTGGTGCATGATCTTGCCGGTGCCCGTGACGCGGAAACGCTTCTTGGCACCGCTGTGGGTCTTCATCTTCGGCATGGCCGATTTCTCCTTCGTTGCTCTCCACCCGGTCTGCCGGGTGTCGTCTGTGGGGGCCCTCAGGCCTGGGTGGTCTCGGGCGCCTCGGTCGTCTCGGGCGCCTCGGCGGCCGTGGCCTCGGTGGCCGTAGCGGTCTGGCTGGACTCGGCGGCGGCCTTGGCCTTGGCGGCCTTCTGCTCCTGGCGCACCGCGGTCTTCTTCTTGGCCGGGCCGATCACCATGACCATGTTGCGGCCGTCCTGGCGCGGGGCGCTCTCGACGAAGCCCAGCTCGGCGACGTCCTCGGCCAGCTTCTGCAGCAGGCGGAAGCCCAGCTCGGGGCGGGACTGCTCGCGGCCGCGGAACATGATCGTGACCTTGACCTTGTCGCCACCCTTGAGGAAGCGCTCGACGTGGCCCTTCTTGGTCGCGTAGTCGTGCTGGTCGATCTTGGGACGGAGCTTGATCTCCTTGATGACGGTGTTGACCTGGTTCTTCCGGGCCTCACGCGCCTTCATCGCGGCTTCGTACTTGTACTTGCCGTAGTCCATGAGCTTGGCGACGGGCGGACGCGCCATCGGCGCGACCTCGACCAGGTCGAGGTCGGCCTCGGCGGCGAGCCGCAGCGCGTCCTCGACGCGCACGATGCCGACCTGTTCCCCGTTGGGACCGACCAACCGCACCTCCGGGACCCGGATGCGGTCATTGATGCGAGGCTCGCTGATGTGCTTGCTCCTTCGTGGCGATGGCTGGACCCCGGGCACCAGAAAGGCCTCCTGGCACCTGGTGCGCAAGAGGCCTTCACTCCCCGGTCCTGAAGCCGGCTCACGCCGGATCCGGTATGCGGTGACTCACCACCACATACACTCACCGCACCGATCTCTCGGCAGGTGCGGACCGTGGACCCGGCAACCGTGAGGCTGACGCGGGTGGGGGCTGGGGCCCCTCTTGCACGTCGGGCGTACGGGCACGCTCGACTGGTCGACCAGTAATGCTAGCAGAAGAGCCCTTGCCGACGCGAACCCCGCGAGCGGGGAAGAGACGGGCGGGACACCGCCCCTATAACTTGAATCATTCAAGAAAACGTGATCAGGTGGTGTCATGACCACCGCCGCGCCGACCGAGCTCCTCCAGGGCGCGGGCCTGCGCGTCACCGCGGCGCGGGTCGCGGTCCTGGAGACCCTCCGCGACCATCCGCACTCCGACGCCGGCGAGGTCCTCCGTCTCACGAGGGACCGCGCCCAGGGAGTGTCCGTGCAGGGCGTCTACGACATCCTCACGACGCTGTCCGGCGCAGGGCTCCTGCGCCGGATCCAGCCGGCCAGCTCCCCCGCGCGCTTCGAGCTCGACCTCGGGGACAACCACCACCACGCGGTATGCCGTGGCTGCCAGGTCCTCCTGGACGTCCCCTGCGCGACGGGGACCATCCCCTGCGCCGATCCCGGCGAGCACGCCACCGACGGCTTCCGGGTCGAAGAGGCCGAGGTCATCTACTGGGGCCTGTGCCCCCGCTGCCAGGAGACCGCCGAACCCGGGCTGCCGCATCCCTGAGCCCCATCCCCAGACCCCCGGGAGCCGGCGCGGCCCTCGGAAGCACCACCTTCACCAGTCCCGAACCGATCAGAAGGAAGAGAGAGAAGATGAGCAGTCAGCAGCCTGACACGCCCGGCTACGTCAACGCCGAGCACAGCGACGCCGCCCTCCACACCGAGGGGTCGACGCTCATGAGCGGAGCCCCCAACGACTCCGACCGCAACAGCCTGTCGGTCGGCGCCGACGGCCCGCTCCTGCTGCACGACGTGTCGCTGATCGAGAACCTCGCCCACTTCGACCGCGAGAAGGTGCCGGAGCGTCTGCCCCACGCCAAGGGCTCGGGCGCCTTCGGTGTCTTCGAGGTCTCCGAGGACGTCACCGCCTGGACCAAGGCCAAGGCCTTCGCCCCCGGCGCGAGCTCCGAGGTCATCGTCCGCTTCTCCACCGTCGCCGGCGAGCAGGGCTCCCCCGACACCTGGCGCGACGTGCGTGGCTTCTCCGTCCGCCTCTACTCCGAGGACGGCAACCTCGACATCGTCGGCAACAACACCCCGATCTTCTTCGTGCGCGACCCCATGAAGTTCCCCAACTTCATCCGCTCGCAGCGCCGCATGCCCGACAGCGGCCTGCGCGACGCCAACATGCAGTGGGACTTCTGGACCAACAACCCCGAGTCCGCCCACCAGGTGACCTACCTCATGGGTGACCGTGGCCTGCCGCGCACGTGGCGCCACATGAACGGCTACGGCTCGCACACCTACATGTGGGTCAACGAGGCCGGCGAGCGATTCTTCGTCAAGTACCACTGGCACAGCAACCAGGGTGTGGAGAACCTCTCCAACGACGAGGCCGTCAAGATCGCCGGTGAGGACGCCGACGCGCACCGCCGCGACCTGTTCGAGGCCATCAAGAACGGCGACCACCCGAGCTGGACCCTGTCGGTGCAGGTCATGCCCTACGAGGAGGCCAAGACCTACCGCTACAACCCGTTCGACCTGACCAAGGTCTGGCCGCACGCGGACTACCCGCTGCACAAGGTCGGCACCATGACGCTGAACCGCAACCCGGAGAACTGGTTCGCCCAGATCGAGCAGGTCGCCTTCAGCCCGTCCAACCAGGTCCCCGGCACCGGCGTCTCCCCCGACAAGATGCTGCTCGCGCGCACCTTCTCCTACCCGGACGCGCAGCGGCACCGGATCGGCGCCAACTTCATGCACCTGCCGGTCAACCAGCCCAAGGTGCGGGTCAACGCCTTCCAGTTCGACGGCCCGATGGCCTACCTCCACTCCGGCAGCCAGCCGACCTACGTGACCAACTCCTACGGTCGCCCCTGGTCGGACAAGGAGGGCCCGATGGAGAACGGCTGGGAGGCCGATGGCGCCCTGGTGCGTCAGGCCTACACGCTGCGCTCGGACGACGACGACTTCGGTCAGCCGGGTCAGCTCGTCCGCGAGGTCTTCACCGACGAGCAGCGTGAGCGGCTCGTCCAGACCGTGGCCGGCATGCTCGGCGGCGTGAGCGACCTGGTGCGTCCGCGCGTCTACGAGTACTGGACCAACATCGACGCCGAGATCGGCCGGCGCATCCAGGAGGCCTACGAGTCCGCGGGCTCCGAGTCGGTCCCCGGTGCCACCGCCAACGAGGAGCCCCAGGGCATCCGCGAGCCGGAGGGCCAGGACCAGATCGCCCACTCCGAGCCGATGAACGGCTGAGCAGGGTTCGACACGCCCGTCCGTCGGACACCGTCCGGCAGACGACCCGGAAGTGGGGAAAACACACCCCCCATGGGGGGAAATCCCCCCCCCCCTAGCTCCCCCCCGCCGGACACTGTCAGAAAGACAACCAGAAGCCACCCCCACCCCACCCGGGGGGGGGCCACTTCCCCCTTCTCGGGACTCTGCCCGATCAGCCGATCTTGCGAAGGGTGTAGTTCACGACCGTGTCCTTGCCCTTCTTGACCTGGGCCTGCTTCGCCTGCGGGCGGAAGCCGTCCTTGGCCGCGATGGTGTCGTACTTGCCGGCCACCATCCAGTGGGCGTAACGGCCAGCCTCATCGGTGATCAGTGCCCAGCCAGCTCCGTTACCCTTTGTCGGGGTGATGTCGACGACCGCGCCCTGGATCGGGTCGGTGCTCTTGCCGTCGGTGCCGGAGACGGTGCCCATCAGCTTGCCCCAGTTCTTGGGCGGGCTGACGACCATGGTCACCGGGATGGTGTCCAGGCGCTGCGGGCTGTTGGCCTTGACCTTGATGCCGGCGGTGTAGGTGCCCGGTTGGGCCACGTCACCGTCGGTGACGACCTCGACCGAGGCAGACTCGCCGGCCGGGATGGTCAGCTCCATCGGATCGACGGTCAGCCAGTCGACGTCGGCGCCGCTGCCGCCGCAGTCGTCATAGCCGGGCAGGTGCTCGGCCGTGGGGACGGCGTCGAAGTTGCTCACCGCGCCACCCACCTTGGCGATGCCGCATGCGGCGCCACCACGGTAGAGGGCCGAGCTCGAGGCCGGCATCTGCACCCACTCGCCGGCCGCGCCGTCGAAGGCGAAGCTGGCGTTGGTGATCTCGCCACCCTGGACGCCACCGTTGACCACGAGCTGGCCGTTGGCGGTGGCGTACTGGCTGGCCCAGCTGTCGACGGGAGCGTCGGGCAGCGGGGTCCAGGCGTCGGCGGCCGGGTCGTAGGAGTAGCTGGACGCCACTCCGCCGGTGCCCGGGTTGCCGCCGGTGCAGACCAGCTGGCCATCGACGCCACCGCAGGAGGCGAAGGCGACGGCCTGCGGGTAGTCGGCCAGCTGCTCCCAGGCGTCCGCGGCCGGGTCGTAGGCCGTCACGGACGCCGACATGGGCGAGCAGCTGGTGGTGGTGCAGCCACCGACGGAGTAGAGCTTCCCGTCGAGCACCGCCGCGCCCGCGGCCGACACAGGCACCGGGTTGTCGGCGCCGGTGGTCCAGCTGTCGGAGCCCGCGTCGTAGACGGCCGTGGCGCCCGAGACGCCGTTGGCCACCCAACCGCCGCTGACCACGATCTCGCCGGCGACGGCACCCGCCGTGACGGCGGAGGCTGCCGTGGGCAGCGGTGCGACGGCGGTCCAGGTCGCGGAGGCGGCGTCGTAGCGGTTCACGTCGGCGAAGGCCGCCGTGCCGTCGGTGCCACCGATGGTGTACCAGTCACCGTCGAGGTTGACCACCCGGTTGTCCATCGCGGGACGCGGGTAGTTGCCCAACGGGGTCCACGGGTCGGCGGCGGCACGGACCTCGTCCGGCGTGCCCTGGCTGGCCATGCTGCTGCCGCCGAAGGCCTCCAACGAGGTGGGTGCCTCGATCGAGACGACCTCACCGCCGTCGCGGGCAGCGCTCTTGCCCATCCTGGACTTCGAGCCGTCGGCCCGCAGGATGGTGAAGTCACCCGCGACCTCGGACAGCTCGACCTGCGCCTCGCCGGTGCCGGTGTTGCTGATCGTCAGCGTGTGGGTGCGCTCCCCACCGAGGGTGACCGCGGAGTAGATCTCCGTGGGGTCCACCACGATGAAGGGCGAGCCGAGGACGAAGTCACCGCGCACGGTGTCGCCGTGCGTCACCGTCAGGTCCTGGGTCTTGTTCTCGTAGCCTCGGGCCGCCGCTTCGAAGGGGTGCGTGCCGGGGTGGGAGGAGAAGATCCAGTAGAAGCCGTCGTCCAGCCCCGGGTCGTTCGGGGTGGCGGTGGTGACCGCCTTCTCCTCCGGGACGTCCAGGTTGGTCACGGTCGCTCCGACCACGCCCTCGCCGGTCTCGTCGCCGGCGACGGTGCCGACGACATAGCCGCCCTCGCCCGTCGGGGCGCAGGCCCGGTTGCCGAGGAAGACGTCATCGACCTGCCACCAGTAGTCGTAGTCCGCGTTGTACTGGTGGAAGCGGACCTTGACGTCGGCCTGGCCCGCCGCGTCCGGCAGCGGGAGGATCTGCTCGTCGGGGCCTCGCAGAGAAGTGGTCTGCGCGAGCACCGTGCTCCAGGTCTGACCGCCGTCGATGCTGACGTCGACGTCGGCGTTGTCGCCCAGGGCGCGCCAGTCCTGCTTGAAGCCCACGACAGGGCTCTCCAAAGCGCTCATGTCCACCGAGGGGGTGACCAGGGAGGTGTCCTGCTCGGCCCCGCTGCCGTAGTGGTCGGAGTCCATGATCGCCATGTTGCCCTCACCACCGGTGAGGTTGTCGCGACCGCCGGGGTTGTCGAAGGCCCAGACGCCGCCGGTGCCGGCGTGGTCCACGACCTCCCAGCCCTCGGGGAGCGCCTCGGCGTCGAAGGACTCGGTGACGCCGTTCACGTCCCAGCCGTAGCCGGGGGCGGAGCAGGTCGCCGCATCCACGGGGACCTGCACGTCCGCGGTGACGCCGTCACCGGCGGTGACCTCGACGGTCGGGGCGGTGTAGCCGGGGTACTGGACCTGCACCGTCAGCTCGAAGGCCTGACCCTCGGGCAGGTCGATGCTGAACACGCCCGTCTCCGGGTCGGTGTAGGTCGCGGCCGGGGTGCCGTTGGCCGACACCCGGGCATAGAGCGGGAAGCCGTAGCCCGAGCCGTCGGTGACCGTGCCGGTCACGGTGCTGGAGGGCACCGGGTCCATGGCGATGTCGAGCGTGGTGGTCTGCTCGGGGGTGATCGCCGCGTTCACGGTCTTCTGCGCGTAGCCGAACTTGCTGGCCGTCACGGTGTACTCCCCGGCGGTCAGCAGGACCGAGTAGGTCCCGTCCTCGTCGCTGACGACGTCACGCTCGATCGGACCCTCGACGGCGAGGTTGACGCCGCTCAGGGCCTCGCCCGAGGCACCGTCGGTGACGGTGCCGACCAGGGTGCCGGTCTCCCCCGCGGGAGCCGAGCTCACCAGTGCCAGGGCGTCCAGACGACCCTCGCCGAAGACGTTGTTGTTCTCCGCGGTGCCGCCGCACTGCAGGTCCTCGGTGTCGACGGCCGAGCCGTTGAGCAGCGCCCGGGTGCCCTCGACGTCGCCGACCAGGGCCGGGGAGGCCGACCACACCAGAGCCACTGCTCCAGCCACGTGCGGCGAGGCCATCGAGGTGCCGCTGTAGCTGGCGTAGCCGTTGCCCGGGACGGACGAACGCACGCTCGTGCCGGGGGCAGCGATGTTGGGGTTGGTGTGCCCGTCCTGACCGGGCCCGCGGCCCGACGAGGTGGCGATCGTGTGGTCGCTGCGGTAGTTGCCGACCGCGTAGGTCACGGTCCGGCTGCCGGGGGACCCTGCCGACGCGCAGTTGGGCCCGGTGTTGCCGTTGGCGAACACGCCGAACTGCCCGGACGCGGCCCAGGCCTCGATGATGTCCTCCATGAAAGGGGCGGTCGAGGGGGCCTGGGTGCCCCAGGAGTTGTTGATGATGTGGGGCCGCTTGGTGACGTCCGGGTTCTCCCCGTTCAGGTCGCGGGGCTCCAGCATCCACTGCCCCGACTCGATCAGGGCGGCGTCGGTGGGACAGCAGCCGTCGGCGCTGATCCACTTCGCACCGGGGGCCATGCCGATCTGGTTGTCCCCGCCGTCGTCGCCGACCATCGTGCCGGTGACGTGCGAACCGTGGCCGTTGTTGTCGGCAGGCTGGTCCGGCGACCCGCCGGCCGCGTTGAACCAGTTGTAGTTGTGGTCGAAGGTGCCATCACCGTTGTTGCCCCGGTACTGGTTGACCAGCGCCGGGTGGTCGTACTGGGCCCCTGTGTCGATCGATGCCACGACGATGCCCTGGCCGTCGACGCCCAGGTCGTCCCAGACCTCGGGGGCCTTGACGTCGGCGATCCCCCACTCGACCGCAGCGGGAGCCATCTCCGGCGCCTCCGGCTCGAGCTCAGGGATCTCGATCTGCATCGTCGGGTATACGCCCTCGACCTCGGAGTCCGACGCCATCGAGGTGAGCAGCTCCGCATCGGCGCCCGAGACCCGCAGGGAGTTGGTCGCCCAGAAGGCCTGGTACTCCACGCCCTGGGCGTCCAGCTGACTGCGCAGCTCCTTCTGGCTCTCCTCTGCGGTGTCGGTGAGGGCGTCCACGACGGCCTGACCCCGCTCGTCCCAGTCGGAGATCGAGGAGTACTTGTCAAGGTCAGGCCGGTCGGCCAGGCGGACCCAGACATCGGCCCGGCCCTCCTCCTCGAGCTGTGCGGTCACGGCGGCGTCGATCTTCTCCGCCAGGCTCGTCTCGTCCGTCGGGAAGGGGCCTGGCACGGCAGTCGCCGTCACCGCGGTCCCCAGCCCCGCGAACGCCAGCGAGGTGGCGGTCACGCTCGTGACCCACCACCGTCGTCGGGCTATCGGTTGCATCGATCCTTGTCCTCTCCCTTGAGTTCGGGGCCGCTTCGACCCCGCTCCCGACGCTAGGCAGCACCGTCGGGGAGGGACAACGACAGGAGGTCGACAGAAGGTGGACAACCTTGACAATTCTCCGTGCCCGCCCCTGATCCGACAGCCGAAAAGTGATCCGTCGTCCGGATAGTTCCGGACGTCGGATCACTCTCCGGCCGATGGTGAATCGGGCCTCGCACGGAGCGCGGGTCGGTCGGGCCTCGCACGGCGCGTCCAACGGGCCGAAGACGGTGATCCTGGTGGACATGACCTCAGAGAGGCACGCGCGCACCGTCAGTCGGCCGCGACGAGCCTGGGCCCCTCCGCCAGGGCCTCGCCCCGACGCGCCACCAGCCGGAAGCCGACGCCTCGGACCGCCAGGATGTCCACCTCCGCGTGCACCGAGGCCAGCTTGCGCCGGACCCGCCGGATGACGGCGTGCACCTGGCCGCCGTCGCCGACGTGCGGCATGCCCCATACCCGATCCGTCAGGTCGGCGAAGCGCTGGACCCGACCGGGCTCCCGCGCCAGCATCGTCAGCACCCCGAACTCGAGGGGCGTGAGTGAGCAGCTCCTGGAGCCGCAGGAGACCCGTTGGCGGTCGGGGTCGAGGGTGATGCCGAGACGGTCGGACGACCCTGTCCCGGAACGGGTCTCGCTCACGGCACGCACGACGTACCCGGACCCATCCTCCAGCGCTGCCCTCGCCTCGGAGACGGTGCCGACGACCACCACGGGCCCCTGCCAGCCCGCCTCCATGATCGACGCCAGTGCCTGCGCGGTGCGGGAGGAGAGGACCAGGACCAGCGGCGGGGAGGAATTCTCCGCGAGGGCACCGTCGCCGTGAGCGTCGTGCTCACCGACATGGACGGCCATCTCATCTCCCCGGGTGCGGCCGTCCTTCCCTGGACGGGCCGTGCCATCAGGCTAGTGAGGTGTGAGGGGCGTCACAAGGATCTTGACCAAACGCTTACCAACTGATGACCCGTGCTTTGCCCTACGAGCCGGCCCCAGGTCAGCGGTCAGCGGCCGCGAGACGGAAGGACACCGCGTCGATCCGGGCCCGTGCCTCACCGTCGGCCGCGATCCTGCCGCCGACCTGCGTGAGCAGCTCGTTGAGGCGGGTCCGGTCCAGCCCTGGAACAAGGTCCAGCGTGATGAGGAGCCCGCCGTCCTCCGCCTCGCCGAGGTGGTGTCCTCTGACCTCCGGCCGCTCCCTCACCGCCGCGGCCACCGCGGCGGCGACGTGCTCGTCCCGGTGGGCCGGGACCCACGGTCGACCCATGGCCAGCGCCCAGACCATCGAGGGACGCAGCGTGAGCGCCGGCGCGCCAGGAGGTGCGGGCAGGTCGAGCAGGATGACCTCGCAGCCCTCCTGCACGGCCGCCAGCGCCGCGCGCTGTGCGGTGACGGGGACCGGTCGGGCCTCGGCGTTCCAGGCCGCCAGCGCCGCCGTGCTGGTGAAGGCAGGCAGGGCCTGCTGTCCGTCCGGGGCCACGAGGGTCACCGAGGCCATGTCGCTCACCGCGTCGACCGGGATGCCGCTGGACTCGTCGATCTCGCTGGGCACCGCCACGATGGGGACGATCAGACGTGCTGCGGCGACGGCGGCCATCAGCTCCTCCGGCCGGACCTCCCCCGGCGTCGCCCACCGTGCGAGCAGCAAGGACAGGGCGGCGTCGGCCTCACCGGTGTCGTGGTCGAAACCGGTGCCGGTGAGGGTCCGTCCCTCCCAGGGGACACCCCCGGTGTCCTGACCTTCTGCCGGGTCGTGGCCGGTGAATCGGTGGCTCATGCCAAGGTCTCCAGGGCTTGGGGCAGGGTGAAGGCCCGATGGTAGAGGGCCGAGCCGAGCACCACGCCCGCCACCCCCACATCACGCAGCCCGCGCAGGTCTGCCAGGTCGGCGACGCCGCCGGAGGCGACGACGGGCGCGAGGCCGCCCAGGGTGGCGACCGCACGGCTGAACAGACCGAGATCGGCCCCGGTGCGGCGGCCGTCCCTGCTCGCATCAGCCACGACGAACCAGCCCGGTCGGACCGCCACCTGCCCGAGCAGGTCGAGCACCTCGGGGAGCGTCCCCAGGTCCTCCCCCGTGCCCCTGGCGACGACCCGATCCCCGTCGACGTCCACCCCCACGGCGATCCGTGCACCGTGCTCCTCCACCAGGTCGGCGACCCAGGTCGGCTCGGCCAGCGCGGTCGCCGCCAGGTTGATCCTCGTCGCCGCGGTGGCCAGCGCGGCCGCCACGGCGGCCGGCGTGTCGAGGCCGCCGGAGAGCTGCACCGGGACCGGTTGGCCGGAGATCAGCTCGGCCAGGTATGCGGTGTCCGCCCCCCTTCGGTGCGCCCGGTCCAGGTCGACGACGTGCAACCACTCGGCCCCACCGCGGACCCAGCCTGAGGCCACGGTGAAGGGGTCGTCCGGGCCCTCGACGACCTGCACCGCACGCCGACCGGCCACATCCACGGCAGGGAGCGCCACCACTGCGGGTGGCTGACCCTGGTCAGATGGCTGGCCCACGGGAGATGGGCGATTCACGGAAGATGGCCCACTCACGGCAAGGCACCGAGCTCGCGCCGCAGGCGGACGGAGTCGGCCACCGCGTCGTCGAAGAGCGCGATCTCCTTGGGATTGGGATCGTGCCGGACCGCCCCGGGCAGGTGGATCGCGGTGCGGGGCTCGGTGATGATCCGGGCCGCCGGCAGGTGCAGGGTGGCCATGACGGCCTGGAGCATCGGGCGCACCCGCGCGCGCGTCTCGTGAAGGAGGTCGACCAGCTCGTCCCGCGCCTCCGGAGGGGCCCCGGCGACCGAGGTGATCTCCGCAGGACCGGCCAGCGGCAGGCCGGGTGGACGGAGGAGGCCGACCTCGGGCTCCCACACGACCCAGCCGGTGGCCCGGCGGCGTCCCGGCCCGTGCACGGTGATGACGGCCCGGCCGTCGATGTCGAAGAAGCCGAGCGCGGGCGCCACCTTCTCGGGGACCGGACGTCCGGCGAGCAGCAGGGTGGGGTCGTCGTAGGGCGGGCCGAGCTCGCTGTCGCCGGAAGCGACGACCAGGGTCCACCCCGGAACGTGGGCCACGACCGCCGGCACGACGCCGCGGCGCACCCACGAGTCCACCTCTCCCCTCGGACCGCCGACCAGCAGCAGGCCTGCAGGGGCGTCGCTGGCGTCTCCGTGGGGCGTCGGGGAGGTGGAGGTCACCGGGCCATCCTACGAACGGGGGCCGGTCGGCCGGCCCTGGCCGTCGGCGCGTCCTCCCGGCGACCGCCCGGTGCCGGCTCCCGGTGACGGGCCCCTGCGCGGCTCGGGGAAGCGCGAACGGTCCGGCGGGGGCGCGGCCGGCGCACGGTTGAACCCTGCCGCCCGCCCGGGTCGTGCGGCACGTCGCGGCGCGGGCTCGGTGGCCGGGGTGGGATCGGGACGTTCGCCGTAGAAGAGACGCTCCATGACCGAACGGGCGTGCCGGGCGACCCGACGCCAGGTCTCGGCGAGCTCGGAGCCCTGCCCGGCCGGCCGTCCCATCACCCTGGACATACCCTCCGCGTCCCGCAGCCCGCTAGGCACGGAGTCGACGACGCGCCCGCGCCAGACCATCCCGGCGTCCCGCAGCACCGAGGCGAGCTCCCACGCCTCCGTGAGGACGTCGGCGTCGACGCGGGCCAGCAGCCCCTCCTCCACGGCCGCCTCCAGGGTCGCGAGCGTGCTCGTGGTCCGCAGGGAGGGGTGGTCGTGGGCATGACGCAGCTGGAGCACCTGGGCGATCCACTCCACGTCCGACAGCCCCCCGAAACCCAGCTTCAGATGGGTGCGACGGTCCGCCCCCCGGGGCAGCCGCTCCGACTCCATCCGTGCCTTCAGGCGCCGGATCTGCCTCATCGCCTCGTCCGAGAGACCACCCTCGGGCCAGCGGAGCGGCTCCACCAGGGCCAGGAAGTCCTCGGCCAGCGCCGTGTCCCCCGCGACGGGGCGGGCCCGCAGCAGGGCCTGCGACTCCCATCCGGCCGACCAGCGCTCGTAGTAGCTGCGGTAGCTCTCCAGGCTCCGGACCAGCGGGCCGGAGCGGCCCTCGGGACGCAGGTCCGCGTCCAGCTCGAGCGTAGGATCCGGGCCCGGGCCCGCCAGCCCCTTGCGCAGCTCGGCGAAGACCGCCTGGGCATCCTCGGCGCTGGTGTCCTCGCGGCTGGTGCCCTCGGGGCTGGTGTCCTCGGGGCTGATGCCCTCGCTGATGTCGTCGTCCCGCTCGAGAGGGGCGTAGACGTACATGAGGTCCGCGTCGCTGGCGTAGCCCATCTCGCGCCCGCCGAGCCGCCCCATACCGACGACGAGCAGCCGCGCATCGATCGGACGCCCCAGCTGCTCCTGCACGGTGCGCACCGCGACGCCCAGCCCGGCCTCGAGATAAGCGTCGGTGATGTCGCTCAGTGCCTCGCGCGTCGCCGCGCCCGTCCACCCGCCGACCACGTCACCCAGGACCACCCGGACCAGCTCGCGCGCCCGCACCGACCGGACGGCCCCGAAGGCCTCCTCCGGCGTCGACTGCCTGGTGGCCGCGGTGGTCATCCGCTGGACGACCTCGTGCCGGTCGGGCGCGACGAGCCCCGACGGGGAGCCGAGCAGCGAGACCGTGCCCGGGGAGCGGATCAGCAGGTCGACCGCGTAGCGGCTCGAGGACAGGATGCGCGCCAGGCGCTGGGCGGCGCTGCCCTCGTCACGCAGCATCCCGAGGTACCAGTGCGTCGTGCCGAGGGCGTCGCTGATCTGGCGGAAGGCGAGCAGACCCGCATCCGGGTCGGCCCCGTCTGCGAACCAGGACATCATCACCGGCAGGAGGTGCCGCTGGATAGTCGCCCGACGGCTCAGCCCCTCGGTCAGCGACTCCAGGTGCCGCATCGCGCCGGCGGGGTCGGCGAAGCCCAGGGCGGAGAGCCGGGCCCGCGCCGCATCGGGCGAGAGCCGCGCCTCGTCGGTAGAAAGCCGGGCGACCGCCGACAGCAGCGGGCGGTAGAAGAGCCGCTCGTGCAGCCGTCGCACGTCCCGACGCACGGCGCGCCAGCGCTGCATGAGGGCGCGCTCGGCCTCGCCGCGCTCCCCCATCGCCCGCCCGAGGCGACGCAGCTCCGCCTCGGACGTCGGCATCAGGTGGGTCCTGCGCATCCGGTGCAGATGGACCCGGTGCTCCAGGCACCGCAGCACGCGGTAGGCCTCGTCGAGGACGAACGCGTCGTCCCGGCCCACGTAACCGCCGTCCCGCAGCGCCTGGAGCGCGGGCAACGTCGAGCCCGACCGCAGGGCGGTGTCGGCCCGGCCGTGCACGAGTTGGAGCAGCTGCACGCTGAACTCGATGTCCCGCAGGCCGCCGGGGCCGAGCTTGATCTGGCGCTCGGCCTCGTCGGTCTTGACGTGCTGCTCGACGCGGCGGCGCATCGCCTGGACGTCGTCGACGAAGTCCTCGCGCTCGGAGGCGGACCAGACCATCGGCTCGACCAGCTCCAGCCAGCGCCGCCCGAGGTCCTCGTCGCCGGCGACCACCCTGGCCTTGAGCAGCGCCTGGAACTCCCAGGTCTTGGCCCAGCGCTCGTAGTACTCCTTGTGGGAGCGCAGGCTCCGCACCAGCGGGCCGTTCTTGCCCTCGGGCCGCAGCGCCGCGTCGACCTGCCACAGCGAGCCCTCGCTCGTGGGCTGTCCGCAGATGCGCATGACGGCGCTGGCCAGCCGGGTGCCGACGGCGATGGCCCCTTCCTCGGTCGCCTCGTCCCGGGGAGCCACCACGAAGATCACGTCGACGTCGCTGATGTAGTTCAGCTCGCGCCCACCCGTCTTGCCCATCCCGATGATCGCCAGGTCGCAGGCCTGCTCGTCCTCGGTCTCGGCCCGGGCCAGCAGCAGCGCCCCGCGCAGCGCGGCCGAGGCCAGGTCGGCCAGCCAGGCCCCGATCGTCGGCATCACGGCCACCGGGTCGGGGCTGGTCAGATCCGTGGTGGCCACCCGGAGCAGCTGGCGCCGGTAGGCGACCCTGAGAGCCTCGGCCCCCGCCACCCCCTCGAGCCCGGCCACCGCCTCGGTGATCAGGTCCGGCACCGGCTCGCGCCCCTCGGCCACCTCCACCACGTGCTCGGGATGGCGCAGCAGGTGCTCCCCGAGCGCGACCGAGGCCCCCAGAATCGTCAGGAGGCGGCGTCGGGGCTCGCCGCCGCCGAGCACGACCGGCGCGGTCGCGTCCGCCGTGGGCTGCCGCTCCGCACCCGTGCTGCGCGGGTCCAGGAGCCGGACCAGCAGCAGCAGCGCGGCGTCGGGGTCGGCGACGCCGCCGAGATCGTTCAGGAGGTCGGGCAGGTCCAGCTCGGGACCGACCCGGGAGACCACCTCCTCCAGCAGTTGCCGGGCCCGGCCGCTGTCGGACAGTCCGGCGCGGGCCAGCTCGGCCGGGCCGAGCAGGTCGGCGCGCCCCGGCTCCTCCCGACCTCCCCGGAACCTGCCGCCGGGGCCCACGCTCACCGCATACCCCTTAGAGGTGGAGGAGATAACGGTCGAGCTCGAAGCGGGTCACCTGCGAGCGGTACTCGCTCCACTCCTGCCACTTGTTGCGCAGGTAGAAGTCGAAGACCTGCTCGCCCAGCACCTCGGCGACCAGCTCGGACTCCTCCATGACCGCCACGGCCTCCCCGAGGCTCTGCGGGAGCGGGTCGATGCCCATGGCGCGGCGCTCGGCGTCGGTCAGCGCCCAGACGTCGTCCTCCGCCTCCGGCGGCAGCTCGTAGCCCTCGCGGATCCCCCGCAGCCCGGACTCCAACAGCAGGGCGAAGGTGAGATAGGGATTGCAGGCCGAGTCGATCGAGCGGACCTCCACCCGGCGGGAGTGTCCCTTGCCGATGGAGTACATGGGCACCCGGGCCAGGGCGGAGCGGTTGTTGTGGCCCCAGCAGACGTAGGCCGGGGCCTCGCCACCGCCCCAGAGCCGCTTGTAGGAGTTGACCCACTGGTTGGTGACCGCGCTGGTCTCCCTGCTGTGCACGAGGATGCCGGCCATGAAACGCCGGCCCGTCTCGGAGAGCTCGTAGGGCGCGCCAGGCTCGTAGAAGGCGTTGGTGTCACCCTCGAAGAGCGACATGTGCGTGTGCATCCCGGAGCCCGGGTGCAACGCCAGCGGCTTGGGCATGAAGGTGGCGAAGGAGTCCTGCTGCAGCGCCACCTCCCGGACCACGGTGCGGAAGGTCATGATGTTGTCGGCCATCGACAGCGCGTCGGCGTAGCGCAGGTCGATCTCCTGCTGGCCCGGACCGCCCTCGTGGTGGCTGAACTCGACCGAAATCCCCATCTGCTCGAGGGTGTCGATGGCATCCCGGCGGAAGTCGTGGCCGTCACCGCGGGCGACGTGGTCGAAGTAGCCGGCCTGGTCGATCGGCACCGGCCCGACCGCCGGGTCGTAGGGCTCCTTGAACAGGTAGAACTCGATCTCGGGGTGGGTGTAGAAGGTGAAGCCCGCCTGGGACGCCGAGCCCAGGGCGCGACGCAGGATGTGGCGGCTGTCGGTCGCGGCGGGGCTGCCGTCGGGCATGTGGATGTCGCAGTACATCCGGGCCGTCCGCTCGCGCCAGGGCAGCACCTGGAAGGTGTCGGCGTCGGGCTGGATGACCATGTCGGCCTCGTAGACCCGGGTGAAGCCCTCGATCACGCTCCCGTCGATGCCGATGCCCTCGGTGAACGCCTGCTCCAGCTCGGCGGGCGCGACGGCCACCGACTTCAACGTGCCGAGGAGGTCGGTGAACCAGAGCCGGATGAACCGGATGTCCCTCTCCTCGATGGTGCGGAGGACGTACTCCTGCTGGCGGTTCATGTGCTCATCCTGCCGTATGCGGTTGCTCGAGTCCGGCGGTGGCGCGGACGTAGTCCTGCTCGAGTCTGGTCAAGTCGGCGCGGTGGTCGGCCATGCGTGTGCCGCGCCCGTTGGGCTTCACCGCGATCCCCTCTGCGCGCCAGTGCGTCCGGGCTCGGGCCATCAGGTCCGGATCGACGAACTCCCCCGCGGCGTTGGTCACCCGCCACCACGGCACGTTGCCGCCCCAGCGCCGCATGATCGAGCCCACCTGGCGCGGGCCGGTGCCGACCAGCTCGGCCACGTCGCCGTAGGACACCACGCGCCCGGCGGGCACCTGTTCCACGCACCGCAGCACCCGCTCGAGCAGCACCTCGTCCACGCCCGCACCCTAGCCGGGGACACCGCATACCCTCAGGAGCATGAACGCACTCACCGTCGGCTACGCCGCCATGCTGGAGCAGTTCCACCCCTCCGAGGCCGTGCGGCTGACCGCCCTCGCCGAGGAGCGCGGCTTCTCCGGGTGCATGGCGGCCGACCACTTCGCGCCCTGGGTCCCGGCGCAGGGGCAGTCCGCCTTCGTGTGGAACGTGCTGACCGCCGTCGGTGAGCGGACCGAGGGCGACCTCGGCCCGGGCGTGGTCTGCCCCAGCTTCCGCTGGCACCCGGCGATGGTCGCGCAGGCCGCGGCGACGTTGGAGGCGATGTACCCCGGGCGCACCTGGCTGGGCGTGGGTGCCGGCGAGGCGCTCAACGAGCACGTGATCGGCGGCTACTGGCCCGAGGCCGGTGAGCGCTCGCGGCGGATGTTCGAGGCCGTCGAGCTGATGAGCGACCTCTTCACGAAGTCGGCCGCGGGCAAGGACACCAAGTGGTCCGGGGAGTTCTTCCGGATGGAGACCACCCGGCTCTGGACGATGCCGGAGCAGGCCCCGCCGATCTTCGTGGCCACCGCCGGCCCGATCAACGCCAGGAAGACCGGTCGCCTCGCGGACGGGATCATCACCGTCGGCGCCCCGCACGGCAAGATCGAGATGCTCTTCGGCAAGTTCGCCGAAGGTGCGCGGGAGGCCGGCAAGGACCCGGACTCGATGCCCAAGGTCCTCCAGCTGCACCTGTCGTGGGCCGAGACCGATGAGGAGGCGCTGACCAACGCGATGACCGAGTGGCCCAACGGGGGTATGAAGTTCCCCAAGGCGGACATCCGCTCGCCGCACGACTTCGCCGAGATGGCAAAGCTGGTGCGCCCGGAGGACTTCGAGGGCCGGATGGTCATCTCCAGCGACCCCGACGTGCACCGGGCGCACATCCAGAGCTTCGTCGACCTCGGTTTCGACCGGGTCTACCTGCACAACGTCGGTCGCAACCAGGACCGGTGGCTGGAGGTCTTCGGCCGCGAGGTGCTGCCCAAGCTCAGTCGTTGAGGCTCAGTCGTTGGGGCTCAGGCGTTGAGGCTCAGTCGTTGAGCGGGTTGTTGTCCCAGTCGCTGGCCTGCGAGTCGCCGGTCTTCCACTCGTCCTCGGCGGCGTCCTCGGCGTCCCACTTCTCGGTGCGCTCGCGGGCGATCTCCAGGGCTCGGGAGGCCTCCTCCTCGGAGGCGTAGGGGCCGAGCAGGTCGGCACCGCGGGCACGTCCCGGGTCGTCGTTCGCCTCGACCTGCCCGGTCTTGGTGTTGAACCAGTACTCCATACCTGTTCTCGCCTCCTGACGTGGTCGCCGCGGACGCGGCACCTAGAATCCACCCTATGCCGACCCTCTCCCCCCTCGCGCCCGGAACGATCAGCCCGCGACTGTCCGTGCCCAACTCGATCGTCCGCCCGGAGTATGTCGACCGCCCCGCACCCGCCCCCTTCCAGGGCTCGGAGATCAAGGACCAGGAGACGATCGAGGCGATGCGGGCGGCCTGCCGGCTCGCGGCCCAGGCACTGGCGCTGTGCGGCGAGATGGTCCGCCCGGGCGTGACGACCGACGCGATCGACCGGGCCGGTCACGAGTTCCTGCTCGACCACGGTGCCTATCCCTCCACCCTCGGCTACCGCGGCTATCCCAAGTCGCTGTGCACCTCGATCAACGAGGTGGTCTGCCACGGCATCCCCGACGACCGGGAGCTGCGGGAGGGTGACATCTGCAACATCGACATCACCGCCTATCTCGGCGGCGTGCACGGCGACAACAACGCCACCTTCCTGTGCGGCGAGGTCGAGGAGGAGACCCGCCTGCTGGTCGAGCGGACCCAGGAGGCGCTGATGCGGGGCATCAAGGCGGCGCGCCCGGGGCGGGAGATCAACGTCATCGGCCGCGTCATCGAGAGCTACGCGCGACGGTTCGGCTACGGCGTGGTGCGCGACTTCACCGGCCACGGCGTGGGCGAGTCCTTCCACTCCGGCCTGGTCATCCCCCACTACGACGCGGCGCCCGCCTACGACACCCTCATCGAGCCGGGTATGACGTTCACGATCGAGCCGATGCTCAACCTCGGGACCCACGAGTGGAACGAGTGGGAGGACGGCTGGACGATCGTCACCGCCGACGGCCGTCCGTCGGCCCAGTTCGAGCACACCATCCTGATCACCGACGAGGGGGCGGAGATCCTCACCCTGCCCTGAGGCACCACCGTCCTGCCTGAGGCCACCACCCACCCTGCCCGAGGCCACCCGCCCGGCCCGCACACCGCATACCCTCTCCTCCAGACCATCTCTCCCGCACGCGAAGGACTCCCTCATGGCCAGCAACCACATCCTCGGCATCGACATCGGCGGCAGCGGCATCAAGGGCGCGCCCGTCGACCTCGCCAAGGGCCAGCTGGCCGCAGACCGGCACAAGATTGAGACCCCCAAGGGAGCCACGCCCGAGGACGTGGCCGAGGTGGTCGAGCAGATCGTCGAGCACTTTGCCGACGAGGTCGACAAGAACACCCCCATCGGGATCACGGTGCCCGGCGTCATCCACCACGGTGTGGTGAAGTTCGCCGCCAACATCGACAAGTCCTGGATCGAGACCGACGCGGACAAGCTCTTCACCGAGCGTCTGGGTCGCGAGGTGCACGTGGTCAACGACGCCGACGCCGCCGGCATGGCCGAGGTCCACTACGGCGCGGGCAAGGACGTGAAGGGCGTGGTGCTCCTGACGACCCTGGGCACCGGCATCGGCTCGGCGCTCTTCCTCGACGGCAAGCTGCTGCCCAACACCGAGCTGGGTCACCTGGAGATCGACGGCCACGACGCCGAGACTCGGGCGGCCAGCAGCGCCAAGGAGCGCGAGGACCTGTCCTACAAGGAGTGGGCCGAGCGGCTGCAGCGCTACTACAGCCACGTCGAGGCCCTGCTGTGGCCCGACCTGATCATCGTCGGCGGCGGCATATCCCGGAAGTCCGACAAGTTCCTGCCGCGGCTGGACCTCCGCACCCCGATCGTGCCGGCCGACCTGCGCAACGAGGCCGGCATTATCGGCGCGGCCTGGTACGCGAAGAACTTCGCCTGAGGGCTGGGCCCAGGACCGTCGGCCGGATAGTGATCCTTCGTCCGGACCTTTCCGGCTGAAGGATCACTGTCCGGCCGACGGTTCTTCCGTGAGGGCAGCCTGTCACTGGGGACCTGGGCGTCTTCACCCGGCCAGGCCTCGGCGGGTGGCCGCGCGCAGCCCGCTTCACCTTCTGGTCCATCACGTGGGGCTTGAACAGATCACCCCACGGGAAGCGCACCATCCCGTATCCCAGACTCCTGATGTCGTCCTCACGGCGCTTCTCCTTGTAGAGCACCGTCGCGTCCCCCGTGTACTTGCCCCGCCCGTCGACCTCCCCGACGACACCGAGCTCCGGCAGGTACAAGTCGCCGTAGTAGACGAAACCCGGCCCCACGATCTTGAACTGCGGCACGACCACGTAGCCCAGGTCCTCCAGCACCAGTCGGCCTCGGCTCTCCGACGGCGCATCGGCCGAGGGGCTGGCCCGGCGAACCGCCTCCCGAGCGTGCGCCACTCCCTCGATGCGCCGGGACCGTTCGACCCAGTCGTCCAGCTGCCCCGGGGTCACCATGCCCTTGCCCAGGGCCGCGTCCGCCGCGCACACCCCCTCGACGGTTCCTCGCAGCAGGGCCGTCCCCACCACGGCGAGCGCGACGGGGACGACGGGGATGCCACCGGCCGTCACCGCGCAGCCTTCACCGGCGAAGAGGTGCACCGTGTGGCTCTCATGCTTCCTGGTCGTGCCGATCGGTGCCGAGCGCATGAGGTGCACCCGGTCGAGGGCCTCGTGCTCGACCGGGAGGCCCCACACGACGGCACCTGTCGTGTGGGAAGCGACGACCTCCCCGGGCCGCGTGGCCAAGATCGCTCGGGCCCGGAGCAGATGTGCCCCTTCCGGGGTGGCGACCGCCAACGCCTCGGCGCCGACGTAGGCGCCCCGAGCGACCCTGATCAGGTCTCCGGCTCTCAGAGCGGCCCGTAGGGTCGGCATCACTTGTGAGTCCGGCATCCTCGTGAGCAGATCCTTCCGCGTCAGGATCCCATCTCTTGCGGCAAGACTGGCGGCGACGAGCTCGTGCATCGCACCACCGTCGCCCTCGCGAGCGGAACATCTCCACCCCCGAGCTGTGGGCTGTGGACGGACCGCTCCTGGAGGGGCACCGTGTGCATGGCCACGGCACCCGTCGCTCCACCGGCCACCCTCACGCCCGGGAGCGGGACCACCGGCTGCCCCGGGATCGACCCGCCGATGATCCGTCAGCCGGTAAATGATCCATCGTCCGGTTCTTTCCGGACGACTGATCACATTCCGGCCGACGATCAACCGGCTGCGGTCACGTCGGAGAGAAGGGCGCTCGGTGCGTCACCTCCACGAGCAGCCCACCGGGCCCCGGGCACTCCACGAGCAGCCTTTCGGGTCGCGCCCTTCCAACGAACCACCTCACCAGGAGGTGTGGCGCGGACGCCCCTCCTCGTAACCGGCAGCACCCTGGATGCCCACCACCGCACGGGTGTGGAACTCCCCGATCGTGCCGGCACCGGCGTAGGTGAAGGCGCTGCGCACGCCGGAGACGATCTGGTCCAGGACGTCCTCGACGCCGGGACGGTGCGGGTCGAGATACATGCGACCCGAGGAGATCCCCTCCTCGAACAGCCCGGAGCGGGCACGGTCGAAGGCGGAGCGGTCACGGGTGCGGTTGCGCACCGCGCGGGCCGAGGCCATCCCGAAGGACTCCTTGTAGAGACGGCCGTCGACGTCGCGCATGATGTCGCCGGGCGACTCCAGCGTCCCGGCGAACCATGAGCCGATCATCACCGAGGCGGCCCCGGCCGCCAGGGCGAGTGCCACGTCGCGGGGATACTTCACGCCTCCGTCGGCCCACACCTGTGCCCCCATGCCCCGGGCGGTCTCGGCGCACTCCAGGACGGCGGAGAACTGCGGCCGGCCGACGCCGGTCATCATCCGGGTGGTGCACATGGCGCCGGGGCCGACCCCGACCTTGATCACGTCGGCTCCGGCGGCGACGAGGTCCTCGACACCGGCGCGGGCCACGATGTTGCCGGCGACGATGGGGACCCGCAGCCCGGTGCGGTCGGCGTGCTCGTCACGGACGGCCCCGACCTGCGGCAGCACCTCGATCATCTTCTCCTGGTGGCCGTGGGCGGTGTCCACGACGAGCACGTCCGCGCCGGCGGCGAGCAGCTCGGTGGCCCGGCCGGGGACGTCACCGTTGATCCCGACGGCCGCGCCGACGCGCAGCGATCCCGACTCGTCGAGCGCCGGGGCGTAGATGGCCGAGCGCAGCAGTCCCTTGCGGGTGACGACGCCACGCAGCAGCCCGGCGGCGACGACGGGGGCGAGATGGGCCCCGGACTCCTCGAGCTGGTCGAAGGCCTCCCGCAGGTCGGTGCCCTCCTCGATGACGACGCGCGGGGGCTTCATCACGTCGGCGACGGCGGCGAAGCGGTCGACCTCCTCGCAGTCCTGCTCGTTGACGATGCCGATGGGGCGGCCCGCCTCGACGACCACGGCCGCGTGGTGGGCGCGCTTGCTCATCACCGACAGGAGCTGGGCCACGGGCGCGGAGCGGTCGATCACGATGGGGGTCTCGTAGACCGCGTGGCTGGCCTTGACGCGCTCGATCGTGCGGCGCACCTCCGGCAGCGGGATGTCCTGCGGCAGGATCGCGATGCCACCACGGCGCGCGACGGTCTCGGCCATCCGCCGGCCGGCGACCGCCGTCATGTTGGCCACCACGACGGGGATGGTGGTGCCGACCCCGTCGTTGGTGCTCAGGTCCACGTCCAGCCGGGAGGTCACCGCCGACCGCGACGGGACCATGAAGACGTCGTTGTAGGTGAGGTCGTGAACCGGGTTGATGCCGTTGAGGAACTCCACGGGCGACAAGGCTATCCCGCGGCCGCGCGCCCCGTGCCCTCGGCCACACGCACGCCCGCCAGCACGTCAGGCGGCGCAGCCGCCTGCGCGGTCGGCTCCGCCGCCCTAGTCTGGAGGGTATGGAGCTCACCCACCTCGGCCATGCCGCCCTCCTCGTGGAGGTCGCCGACCAGCGCGTCCTGATCGACCCGGGCAACTTATCCGACATCGAAGACCTTCGGGACCTCACCGCGGTCGTGGTCACCCACCAGCACAAGGACCACTGCGACCCGGACCGGGTGCCCGCCCTCCTGGCGGCCAACCCGCAGGCCCGCGTGCTCGTCGAGCCGCAGACCGCCGAAGTCCTGACCGGGGCCGGCCACGGCGGGCAGACCGAGCGGATGGCCACCGGCGAGACGGTCGACCTCGGCGGACTGACACTCACGCCCGTGGGCGAGCTGCACGCCGTCATCCACCCCTACGTCCCCCGCGTCGGCAACATGGGCGTGGTCCTGCGGGCCGAGGGCTCCCCCACGCTCTTCCACCCCGGCGACTCCCTCGACGGGGAGCCCGGCGAGGTGGATCTCCTGGGCGTCCCGGTCAACGCCCCGTGGGGCAAGGTCGCCGAGACGATCGAGTTCGTCCGCCGCGTCGCGCCCTCGCGCGGTGTCCTCCCGATCCACGACGGGTTGCTCAACGACACCGGGCGGGGCATGTACCTCGGCCACGTCAAGGACTTCGGCGGCGAGGGCGGCGTAGAGGTCCTCGACCTGCGTGGGGCAGGGCCGACCTCGCTGTGAGACCCCGGGTGCCGACCATGGTCCGCGAGGGCCTGCGGACGGTGCTGCACAGCCCGCGCCTGGCGCGTAGCCCCCTCTGGTTCTACGAGCACGGTCTGGGTGGCCTGCTGGGCAGTCAGCTGCTCCGCCTGGAGCACCGGGGCCGCATCAGCGGACAGCCACGGGCCGCCGTGCTGGAGGTCTTCGACCGTCCCCGGCCAGGAGTCGTCCGCGTCGCCAGCGGGCTCGGACCCCGGTCCCAGTGGTTCCGCAACATCGTCGCCGAGCCGAGGGTGCGGGTCACCTCCGGCTGGGGCGCGCCGCAGCTGGCGCTGGCCAGGGTGCTGGACCAGCGGGAGGCCGAGCAGGCCTTCCAGACCTACCGGCAGCGCCACCCCTGGCGCTGGGCCGCGCTTCAGGGCACCCTGGCGGAGCGCCTGGAGACCGGCCGACCACCGCACGAGGTGATGCCGGTCGTCGACCTCGAGCTGCTGCATACCGAGGAAGAAGCCCCTCCCAGGTATCGTTGATCCTCACGTGGATGAGTCGGCCAGGCGGCCGCGTCGGACCTCCGGGTCCGCCGAGGAACGTCCGGGCTCCACAGGGCAAGGTGATGGCTAACGGCCACCCGGGGTGACCCGCGGGACAGTGCCACAGAGAGCAGACCGCCCACCGGTTCGCCGGTGGGTAAGGGTGAAAGGGTGGTGTAAGAGACCACCAGCACGCCAGGTGACTGGCGTGGCTAGGTAAACCCCACCTGGAGCAAGACCAGACAGTGCGCGCCCGAGGGCTGCCCGCCCGAGCGCACGGGTAGGTCGCTTGAGGTATGCGGCAACGCATGCCCTAGAGGGATGGTCGCCACCTCCGCAGTGCCGGTGACGGCGCGGAGGGACAGGACCCGGCGTACCGGCCGACTCATCCACGCCACCCTCCGTTGTGCCTCGCCGTCCTGGTGGTGGCACCATGGCCCGGTGAGCACAACGATCCTGTCGATCCAGTCCGCCGTCGCCTACGGTCACGTCGGCAACTCCGCCTCTGTCTTCCCCATGCAGCGCCTCGGTGTCGAGGTGTGGCCGGTGAGCACCGTCCTGTTCTCCAACCACACCGGCTACGGCCAGTGGCGCGGGCCGATGGTCGCACCCGAGGACGTGCGCGAGGTCATCACCGGCGTGGGTGAGCGCGGCGCCTTCGCTGAAATCGACGCGGTGCTGTCCGGCTACCAGGGCGGGGAGGAGATCGGGGGCGTCATCCTCGATGCCGTCGCCCAGGTCAAGGCCGCCAACCCCGACGCGATCTACGCCTGCGACCCGGTCATGGGCAACGCCAAGTCCGGCTGCTTCGTGCACCCGGCGATCCCGGTGCTCCTGCGCGAGAAGGTCGTGCCGCAGGCGGACCTGATCACGCCCAACCAGTTCGAGTTGGGCTTCCTGACCGAGACCGAGCCGACCGACCTCGAGTCGACGCTGGCCTCGGTCGACAAGGCCCGCGAGATGGGACCGTCCACGGTGCTGGTCACCTCGGTGCTGCAGCCGGACCGGCCGGCCGACACGATCGAGATGCTCGCCGTCCACGGCGACGGCGCCTGGATCGTGCGCACCGAGCACCTGCCGATCAAGTGCAACGGCTCCGGCGACGTGACCGCGGCCCTCTTCACCACCCACCTGCTCCAGACCGGCGACCCGGCCGAGGCCCTTGGACGGACCGTCTCCAGCGTGTGGGACCTGGTCAAGCGCACCCTGGACTCCGGCCGTCGCGAGCTGCAGCTCGTCCAGGCCCAGGAGGAGATCGCCAACCCGCGTATGCAGTTCGAGGTCACGCAGGTCCGCTGAGCGGCCGGCTCCTGGCCAGGTCAGGGGCGCGGCACGATCTCGGGGTCGGACGCCGGCTCGTCGTCGACCGGCTCCGGGTCACGGGCGTGGATGACGTCGTCCCGCACCGGGTCATCCTCGTCGTGGAAGGGCCCAGGACCGGGCAGGTCCCCGGCCCCCGGGGCTGGCGGGAGGAGGAACAGGCTGGCCGCCGCCGCGAAGCACAGCACGGCGGCGGTGATCCAGGCAACCAGGTAGGAGCCGGTGGAGTCCCGGGCCGCGCCCGCGACGAAGGCTCCGACGCCGGCGCCCACCATGTGCGCGGCGAAGACCCACCCGAAGACCACCGCCGAACGGTTCAGGCCGAAGTGCTCCCGGCACAGGGCCACCGTCGGCGGGACCGTGGCCACCCAGTCGAGGCCGTAGAAGACGATGAAGATCCACATCGGCGCCGACACCTCCGGCCCGAGGACCCCGTGCACGAACAGCAGGGACAGCCCGCGGAAGGCGTAGTAGCAGACGAGCAGGATCCACGGTCGGACGCGGTCGGTGAGCCAGCCCGACAGGATCACGCCGATGACGTCGAAGACGCCGACGAGCGCCAGCAGGCCCGAGGCCGTGGTCGCCGGCATCCCGTGGTCGTGGGCCGCCGGGATGAAGTGGGTCTGGATGAGCCCGTTGGTCGACCATCCGCAGACCCAGAAGGTGAAGAACAGGATCCAGAAGGCACGGCGGCGGGAGGACTCGACGAGGACGGCCACGGTCTCGTGGGCCAGCCCACGGTGGGGCCGGGCCGGCGGAGGTGGTGGCGGGGCGGCGGGGTCCTGACCCAGTGCGGTCCACCCCACGTCGCGGGGGTGGGAGGCGAAGGGCCAGACCAGCAGCGGGATGATCAGGACGGCGAAGCCGGCCACGGCCAGCGCCGCGGTGCGCCAGCCCTGGTGCTCGGCCAGCAGGACCACGGCGGGGAGGAAGACGAGTTGGCCGCAGGCGTTGGCGGCCGAGAAGATCCCCATGACCAGTCCCCGGTTGGTCGCGAACCAGCGGTTGGCCACGACCGCCCCGAACACGAGGGCCATCGCGCCGGTGCCGACCCCGACCAGCACTCCCCAGAGCAGCAGCAGGTGCCAGACCTCCTGCATGAAGACCGCCAGCCCGGCGCCCGCCGCGACCAGCCCCAGAGCTCCGGCCGCCACCCGGCGCACCGGGTAGCGGTCCATCAGGACGGCGGCGAACGGCGCGACCAGGCCGTAGACGATCAGGTTGAGCATCACCGCGGCGGACAGGTCGGTCCGACGCCAGCCGAACTCAGTCTCCAGCGGCTCGAACAGCGCGCCGGTCGTGGACCGGAAGGCTGCGGCCGCGACCAGCGCCAGGAGGGTGACCCCGGCGACGAACCAGGCGCGGTGCACCGGCCAGCGGCGCTGGGTGTCCTGGGTCATACGGCCTCCTTCACGGAGGTCAGCCGAGCAGCGCCTCCAGGGTCCGGGCGACGCCGTCGTCGTCGTTGCCGGGGATGAGGTCGGTGGCGGCGGCCAGGACCTCGGGGTGAGCGTTGGCGACCGCGAAGGAGCGCCCGGCCCAGTCGAGCATCGGCAGATCGTTGGGCATGTCGCCGAACGCCCAGACCTCCTCGGGGCGGACCTCCGGATCTTGCTGGGAGCACCAGTGTGCCAGCGCGACGGCCTTGCTCATGCCCGCCGGCCCGATCTCGGTCAGTCGTGTCGCGCCCGAGTGAGAGACCGCGGCCCGCTCACCGACCACGGCCGTGACGAGTTCGGTCAGCTCCTCGGTGTGGAGCACGTCGTGGCGGACGAGGAGCTTGCCCACCGCCCGGGCGCTCAGGCCGGGCACGTCGGTGACCTGCCAGGCGTCCCCGGAGAGGTGCTCCCCCCGGTAGGCGTGCTCGCGGGCCATCCCCTCCAGGCCCTCGGTCGCCAGCCGGATGTCGGGTATGGCCTTCCTCAGGTCGTCGATGAGCAGCGCCAGCTCCTCGGCCGGGATCAGCGTGTGGTCCACGATCTCTCGCGCCCGCAGATCGTAGGTGAAGGCTCCGTTGCCGCACAGGGCGATGTCGCCGACCCCCAGGTCGGCCAGGTCGTTCATCCACCGCGGCGGCCGGGCGGTGACCAGGATGACACCGATGCCGGTGTCCGACAGGGCGGAGAGCACGGCCCGCGTCCGCTCCGAGACCGTCCCGTCGGAGCGCAGCAGGGTGCCGTCGCAGTCGGTGGCGACCAAGGACGGCTGCGAGGAGTTCACGGCCCTCACGGCACCACGCGCAGCTGGACCCGCCCATCGAGGACGTCGACGCCCTCGACCTCGACCTCGACCCTGCTGCCCAGCTCGGCGGTCCCCTTGGCCTGGGCGCTGACCGGCGGATCGACCAGCTGGACGACGACACCCTTGGCGTGCCCGTCCACGACGACCGCGGCCAACCGGCGACCGACCTCGTCGGAGAGCACGGCCGCCTCGACGGCGCCGACGCAGGCCCTCTCCACGGCCTTGGACCGGCGGTCGGCGTGGGCCATCAGCTCGGGCAGGGTCTCCAGCGCCTCCCGTGCCCACGCCGGCACCTCGCGCCCTGTGGACAGGGCCTCGCAGATCGCCAGGGAGAAGCGGTCGACGAGCCGCCGCAACGGCGCGGTCACGTGGGTGTAGGGCGCGGCGATGGCCGCCTGGATCTGCTCCTCCTCCGGCGGGAGCGTGCCGTCGAAGGTCGTGTAGCCGGCCCCGCGGAACAGGCTCGTGGCCGCGGTGACGATCGCCAGGTGGGCAGGGTCGCTCTTGTCGAGCCGTCGCAGGAACTCGCCGTAGTTGATGTCCCTCGGCCACTCCGACCCCAGGGCCCTGACCTCGCGGCGGAAGCGTTCGACGTCCTTGTCGGGCGGGACGGGCATGGTGCGCAGGATGCCGACCCCACCGTCGAGCATCATCCGGGCGGCCACCATCCCGGTGAGCAGCGAGATCTGGGCGTTCCACTCCTCGGCCATGAGCAGGGGGCGCAGGGCCAACTGGTAGTGACCCTGCTCGTCGACCGAGACCTCCTGCTCGGGCATCGGCAGGCTCGCTCCCCCACGCGCGGCCTCGCGCCGGATCCTCAGCTCGCCGACCTCCTTGAGCAGCAGCAGGGTGTCCTCGGTCCCACCCTCGTCGACCAGCCCCTGCACCTCCTCGTAGGTGTAGCGCCGCACCGACCTGACCCGGGCCCGGTAGAGCTCGGCGCCCTGCCTCGTCCCGTCGGCCCCGAGGCGCATGTCCCAGACGTAGGCGGGACGGACGACCTCGGGCAGCAGGCTCGCCGCGCCCTCGCTGAGGACCGTCGGGTGGAGCGGGACGCGCAGATCGGGGCAGTAGTACGTCATACCCCGCAGCCGGGACTCGGAGTCCATCGCCCCTCCGGGGACGACGAAGGCCGGCGCGTCGGCGATCGCGTAGCGGATGCGGTAGCCCTCCCCGTCCCGCTCGATGTGCATCGCCTGGTCCAGATCCATCGAGCCGGGAGGGTCGATGGTGATGAACGGCACCGCCGTCTCGTCGCGCTCGGGCAGCTCGGCCACGGCGATCGCCCGCTCCACCTCGGCCAGGACCTCGGGCGGGAAGTCGAGCCGGACCTCCTGCTCCCGCCGGGCCCGGACGAAGGCCTGCTCCAGGAGCCGACCCGTCTCGGAGGCGGGGTCGACCGTCAGCTTCGTGGCGCGCTTGAGCATGCGCCCACCCTACGTGCCGGGCGCCCGGCTACCCTGCCTGACGTGCTGATCCTGTTGCCCCCGAGCGAGTCCAAGGCCACCCGACCACGGGGGGCCGCCCTGCGCCCCGACCGGCTGTCGCACCCGGAGCTGGCCGGCGCCCGCGCCACGGTCGCCGAGGCGCTGGCGACGGTGAGCTCACGTCCGGACGCGCCCCAGGTCCTGGGGGTCAGCCCCAACCTCGCCGAGGAGATCGCCCGCAACACGCGGCTGTCGACCGCGCCGTCGCTGCCGGCGCGCGACCTCTACACCGGCGTCCTCTACGACGCGCTCGACCTGGCCACCCTCGACGCCGCCGCCCAGCGGCGCGCGTCCCGCCGCCTCCTCGTCGTCTCCGCCCTCTACGGTGCGGTCCGGATGAGCGACCGCGTGGCGCCCTACCGCCTGAGCATGGGCGTCAACCTGCCGGGTGTCGGCCCGCTCGCGACCTTCTGGCGTCCCCACCTGGACCAGGTCCTCCCTGCGGCCGCCGGCCGGGGTCTGGTCGTGGACTGCAGATCCAGCACGTATGCGGCAGCCTGGGTCCCGCAGGGCGACGCCGCCGAGCGCTGGGTCACCGTCCGCGTCCCCGGTGCCACGCACATGGCCAAGCACACCCGTGGGCTGGTCGCCCGGGTGCTGTGCGAGATCCCGGACGACCCGCCCCGCCCGAGGGCGCTGGTCGACCTCCTGGCCGACCTCTTCGAGGTCGAGCTGCACGAGCCCGCCCGGGCCGGCCGCCCGTGGACCCTGGACGTGCAGCCCGCCTGAGGCGGAGGGACGCTAGTTCAGCGAGGAGTCGAGGATCCGCACCTGGGCGCTGCCGGTCGCGCCGTTGCCGTGCGTGGGCTCGTAGAGGTGGTGCGTGTCGTTGACGAACGCCACCTGCGCCACGCCGTCGGGCCAGATCTCCACGGCGCTGAGCGAGGCCGGCGCGGTCGCCAGGCCCCAGGCCCGGTGATGGTCCATCCCCAGCAGCCGCGCGAGCACGGACATCAGGGCGATGCGGTGCGTGGCGACCACCACGGTGCCACCGCGCGCGATCGCCCGGGCAAGCGCTCCGGCGACCCGCTCGTCGACCTCGCGCCGCGACTCCCCACCAGGCCGCTTGTAGTCCAGGTCCCCCCGCAGCGAGCGCAGCTCGTCGCCGAAGTCCTCGACCAGCTCGGCCATGGTGCGGCCGTCCCAGTCACCGAAGCCCTGCTCGTCCCAGTCGCGGTCCTCCTCGCGCTCCACCCCCAGGGCGTCGGCGACGGCCTGCCCGGTCTGACGGGCGCGCTGCAGCGACGAGCTCACGACCGTCACCGGGCCGGGCTCGGAACGCTCGACGAGACGGACGACCGCCTCGGCCGCCGACCTGGCCTGGGCCAGCCCGGTGGCGTTGAGCGAGGGATCGGACCCTCCGCGACCGTCGAGCCTGTGCTGCTGGGTGAAGTCGGTGACGCCGTGCCGGACGAGGATGAGCCGGGTCTGTCCCTCGAGCACGGGGACGGTCTCGTCAGAGACGACCAGATCACTCACGGGGGCGCGTCCGTCACCGAAGGTGGGGCGCGCCTCCTGACGGTCCTGGTATGCGGCACCACCGCCGGCCGCGCGCGGCGCAGCGACCGGGTCGTCCTGCGCGCCGTGCGGCTCGTCGTCCTGGCCCCCCGTGTCGGAGGCGACCCGCCCCACGTGGTCGCGGATCACGGTCGTGCCGTCCATCCCGTCGTTGGACAGCTTGTCGGCGGCCTTGTTGCGGTCGCGCGGGATCCAGGTGAACTCGACCCGTCCCCCCTGTGCCTGGACCTGGTCGATGAGTCGACGGGCCTGGATCGCCAGCCGCTGCATGTCGGCGTGCTTGATCTTCCAGCGGCCCGACATCTGCTCCACGACCAGCTTGGAGTCCATGAGGACCTCGATAGAGGCTCCGCCGACCAGGTCGAGCTCGATCGCGGCGGTGAGCCCGGCGATGAGGCCTTGATACTCGGCGACGTTGTTGGAGGCCTCGCCCAGCGGTGCGGCGCGCTCGGCCAGCACCTCGCCGGTGCGAGCATCCCGGACGAGCGCGCCGTAGCCGGCCACCCCCGGGTTGCCCCGCGAGCCCCCGTCGGCCTCGATCTGCAGGGCGGGATGCAGGGGGCTCACAATCCGGACTCCTCGGTGCGCACGAGGATGCGTCCGCACTCCTCGCAGCGCAGCACCTCGTCCTCGTCGGCCGCCTTGAAGCGCGACAGGTCCACGGCGTTGAGCTCGAGGCGGCAGCCGCCGCAACGACGCTGGGCCAGGTGGGCCGCGCCCATCCCGGTCTGCTGCCGGACCCGCTCGTAGAGCGCCAGCAGGTCGGCCGCGAGGTCGTCGGTGATCGCGGCACGTCCGCCGGCCACTTCCTCCCGCTCGGCCCCGAGCGCGGCCAGCTGCTCGTCCCGGGCCTTGCGCAGGTGCTCCAGCTCGCCCTCGTGCGCCTGGACGGCGGCGGCGGCCCGGTCGGCCTGGACCTGGGCGGCCTCGACGCGCTCCATCACCTCCAGCTGCTCGTCCTCGAGCACCTGCTGGCGACGGGCGAGGGACTCCAGCTCGTGCTGCAGGCCCTGCAGGTCCTTGGCGCTCCCGGTGCCGGAGGCGAGGCGTGCCTCGTCCCTGGCGGCCCGGTCACGCACCTGCTGGACGGCCTGCTCGGCCTTGGTCACGTCCCGCTCGAGGTCGCCGAGCGCGGTCGAGGTGCGCACGACCTCGGCCTGCAGGTCCTCGTCCTGGGCCTCCAGGCGGGCGATATCGGTGAGCTCGGGCAGGCTGCGCATGCGGTGGTCGAGCTGGCTGAGCCGGGTGTCGAGCTCCTGCAGGTCCAGCAGCCGGGCCTGCATCTGGGGGTTCGCCTTCACGGCCGTGCCTCCTGTGGTCGGGATCGTCGGGTGGGTCGGGTGGTCAGGTGGTCACGTGCTCGTCGCGGGCGCCTGCGCGCCGACGACGAAGTCCCACGGGTCGGTGCGCACCTGCGAGAGCGCGATGGTCACGTCGGCGCCCAGCGCCTCGCCCAGGCGACGCTGGAGCCCGGGGAGCCAGAGCCACTCGGTCGCGTAGTGGCCCGCGTCGATCAGGTATGGGGTGTCCGCGCCGCCCGCGCGCGCGGCGGCCACCGCCTCCTCGCGTGCCTCGAGCGCGGGATGGTGGCGCAGGTCGGCCGTGACGTAGACGTCGGCGCCGCTGGCCCGGACGGCGTCGAAGGAGGAGTCGCCCGCTCCGCCGAGCAGGGCGACCCGCCGGACCTCGGCGTCGGCAGGACCGCTGACGCGGACCCCGACCGCGGTGGGCGGGAGTGCGGCGTGGAGACGCTCCGCCAGGGCGGCCAGCGTCACCGGCGCGGCCAGGTCTCCGACCCGACCCAGCTCCTGCCCCTCGCTCAGCTCCAGGGGGTCGGTGTGCGCCAGCCCGCACGCCTCGGCGAGCGCCTGCCCCACACCGGGATCGGCGACGTCGGCGTTGGTGTGCGCGCAGTAGAGGGCGATGTCGTTGACCATCAGGTCCGTGATGGCCGCGCCCTTGGCCGTGGTGGTGGCCACCGAATGGATGCCGCGCAGCAGGAGCGGGTGGTGGGTGATGATCAGGTCGACCCCGGACTCGACAGCCTCGGCGATGACCTCCAGCGTCGGGTCGACGGCCAGCAGGATGGAGGCGACCGGCTGGTCGGGGTCGCCGGCGACCAGACCGACACGGTCCCAGGACTGGGCGGTGTCCGGCGGGTAGAAGCTCTCCAGCACCGCGACGACGTCGCGCAGCCGGGGCACGTCGTGCCCCTCGCGTCGCTGTCCATCCATTCTGCTGTTGTCCACGTGGGCCCGGCCGGGTTCGAACCGACGACCTACGCGGTGTAAACGCGGCGCTCTACCAGCTGAGCTACAGGCCCCTTGGGCGGTTCATTGTGCCAGCCGCGCAGGCCAGCACCAAGCCCTCGCGCCCCACCGCCCGTGGGGCATCTCCGGGCCGTTCACCTCACAGGTCTCGGACCGCCTCGTGCAGGACGCCGATCGGGCGCTGCTCACCCGGTCCGTGCACCAGGCTCCACCGCACCGTCATGTCGGGACCGACGAGGAAGGTGCCGCGCAACGCCATACCCGAGCCTTCGTCGAAGACGCCGTAGGCCCTCGCGGCCTCGCCGTGCGGCCAGAAGTCGGACAGCAGCGGGAAGCGGTAGCCCTCGTGCGCCGCCCAGGCCTTCAGCGCGTAGGTGGCGTCGCAGGAGATCGCCACGACCTGCACCCGGTCGTTGGCGAACTCGTCGATGTTGAGCTGGATCTCCAGCAGCTCCCCGGTGCAGATCGAGGAGAAGGCGAAGGGATAGAAGACCAGCAGCACGTGGCGGTCGGCCACGAAAGCCGACAGAGTCGTCGGATCACCGTGCTGGTCGGGCAGGGTCAGGTCGGGGGCCCGGTCACCGATCAGCGGGACCCGACCGGCCAGGTCTGGGCTCATCTGCGGCCCACGAGTCGCTGGCCCACCCACGAGCCCATCGGCACCCCGCCGGCGGCGGTCAGCGAGCACACCGTGCAGGCGTCCTGCAGGTCTGCGGCCTGCACCCGGTCGTCGCGGCCCTTGCCGGGGGTCATCAGGGCGATGAATCCGCCCTCCTCCATCGTGGTCAGGGCATCGACCAGCTCGTCGGCCAGGTCGCCGTCCCCGTCGCGCCACCAGAGGAGCACGACGTCCACGACACCGTCGTAGTCCTCGTCCTCGAGGGGCTCGCCCACGGTCGCCTCGACGGCGGCGCGCACGTCCTCCTCGACGTCCTCGTCATAGCCGTACTCGATGACGATCTGGCCCGGGGCGAACCCCAGCCTCGACACCGCTGCCGCCAAGGGGCCGGCCTCGCCCACGTCCACGCCCTGCTTCCTCTCGATGCTCATGGTGGGCACTACACAACTAGATCGGTGCGGCGGTGTAAAGCCCGGGTGCGGTTGACGTTGCGGAAGCACCGGGGGCGGGAAGGTGGGCACCTCATGACAGACTTGCCTCGTCTACGTCGTCGAAAGGAACCCCTGATGGCCATGGAGCGCCCCGTCGGACCGATCCTCAACGGTCTGCCGAGCCAGGTGCCGGACACCGATCCGGACGAGACCCAGGAGTGGCTGGACTCCCTCGACGCCGCGATCGAGGCCGGTGGTCGTGGACGAGCCCGCTATCTCATGCTGCGGATGCTCGAGCGGGCCCGTGACTCCCAGGTGGGCCTGCCGTCGCTGACCACCACTGACTACATCAACACCATCCCGCCGGAGCGCGAGCCCTGGTTCCCGGGGGATGAGGACATGGAGCGCCGCTACCGCGCCTGGATCCGCTGGAACGCCGCGGTCATGGTCCACCGCGCCCAGCACCCCGACATCTCGGTCGGCGGCCACATCTCCACCTATGCCTCGATCGCGACTCTGTGGGAGGTCGGTTTCAACCACTTCTGGCGCGGCCGCGAGCACGAGGGCGGCGGCGACCAGATCTTCTTCCAGGGCCACGCCTCCCCCGGCATCTACGCCCGCGCCTTCCTCGAGGGCCGCCTCTCCGAGCACGACCTCGACGCCTTCCGGCAGGAGAAGAGCAAGGGCCTGGAGGAGGGCGTCACCCCGCTGCCCTCCTATCCCCACCCCAAGGGCATGCCCGAGTTCTGGCAGTTCCCGACGGTGTCGATGGGCCTGGGCCCGATGAACGCCATCTACCAGGCGTCCTTCAACAAGTACCTCCACAACCGGGGCATCAAGGACACCAGCCAGCAGCACGTGTGGGCCTTTCTCGGCGACGGTGAGATGGACGAGCCCGAGTCGCGCGGTCTGCTTCAGGTCGCGGCCAACGAGGAGCTGGACAACCTCACCTTCGTGGTCAACTGCAACCTCCAGCGCCTCGACGGCCCGGTCCGCGGCAACGGCAAGATCGTGCAGGAGCTGGAGAGCTTCTTCCGCGGCGCCGGGTGGAACGTCATCAAGGTCCTGTGGGGCCGTGGCTGGGACGAGCTCATCGCCAAGGACACCTCCGGCGCGCTCGTCAACCTGATGAACACCACCCCCGACGGCGACTTCCAGACCTTCCGCGCCAACGACGGCTCCTGGATCCGCGACCACTTCTTCGCCCGCGACCCACGCACCAAGGAGATGGTCAAGGACTGGAGCGACGACGACATCTGGTGGAAGCTCAAGCGCGGCGGTCACGACTACCGCAAGGTCTTCGCCGCCTACCAGGCCGCGATGAACCACACCGGTCAGCCCACCGTGATCCTGGCCAAGACCATCAAGGGCTACAGCCTGGGCACCCACTTCGCGGGCCGCAACGCGACGCACCAGATGAAGAAGATGACGCTGGAGGACCTCAAGGGCTTCCGCGACAACCTCAAGATCCCGATCACCGACGAGCAGCTCGAGGCCGACCCCTACAAGCCGCCGTTCTACCACCCGGGTGAGAACGACGAGGCGATCCAGTACATGAAGGAGCGCCGGCGCAAGCTGGGCGGCTACCTGCCCCGTCGCGACCCGCAGAAGGCCGCGCAGATCACGCTGCCGGACGAGAAGGTCTACGAGGTCGCCAAGAAGGGCTCGGGCAAGCACAACGTCGCCACCACGATGGCCCTGGTCCGCATCTTCAAGGAGTGGATGCGGGACAAGGAGTTCGGCAAGCACCTCGTGCCGATCATCCCCGACGAGGCCCGCACCTTCGGCATGGACGCCTTCTTCCCGAGCGCGAAGATCTACAACGTCCACGGCCAGAACTACACCTCCGTCGACGCCGACCTCATGCTGGCCTACAAGGAGTCGACCGAGGGCCAGATCTGGCACGTCGGCATCAACGAGGCCGGCTCGGTCGCGGCCTTCACCGCGGCCGGCACCTCCTACGACACGCACTCCGTGCCGATGGTGCCCTTCTACATCTTCTACTCGATGTTCGGCTTCCAGCGCACCGGCGACGGCATCTGGGCCGCCGCCGACCAGATGGCCCGCGGCTTCATGATCGGCGCCACCGCCGGACGCACCACGCTCACCGGCGAGGGCCTGCAGCACGCCGACGGGCACTCCCAGCTGCTCGCCTCGACCAACCCGGCGTGCATCTCCTACGACCCCGCCTATGCCTACGAGCTGGCGCACATCCTGCCCCGGGCTCTGGAGCGGATGTACGGCGAGAAGCCCGAGGACGTCTTCCACTACATCACCGTCTACAACGAGCCGATGCAGCAGCCGGCCGAGCCGGAGGACGTGGACGTCGAGGGCATCGTCAAGGGCATGCACCGGATCAAGGCCACCCAGCCCGCGAGCGAGGGCAAGCACGTGCGCCTCCTCGCCTCCGGCGTGGGTGTGCCGTGGGCGTTGGAGGCCGAGGAGCTGCTGCGCGAGGACTGGGGCGTGACCGCCGACGTCTGGTCGGTCACCTCCTGGAACGAGCTGCGCCGCGAGGCCATGGCCTGCGACGAGTCCAACTTCCTGCACCCCGACCAGGAGCGTCGCGTGCCCTACGTCACGCAGCGCCTCGCCGAGGGCGTCGGCCCGGTCATCGCCTCCAGCGACTGGATGCGGGCGGTCCAGGACCAGATCGCGCCGTGGGTGCCCGAGGACTTCTACGCCCTCGGTGCCGACGGCTTCGGCTTCGCCGACACCCGCGCCGCGGCCCGCCGCTTCTTCCACATCGACGGCCCGTCGATGGCGGTCAAGGCCCTGCAGATGCTCGCCGACCGTGGGGAGATCGACCCGCAGATCCCGATGCAGGCCGCGCAGAAGTACCGCCTGCTCGACGTCAACGCCGGCACGTCCGGCAATGTCGGAGGCGACGCCTGACCGACGACCGACGGTGAGGGGGTATGTGGTGGCGCGCCACCGCATACCCCCTCACCTGTGTCCGGCGACCGTAGGGTGACCGGGCGGAGCAGTGGCTGACCACGGCGAGGCTGCTGCTCGGGCACGAGGCGTCGTTAGGCTTGGCAGGTGCCTGAGCGTCATCCCGCCCCCGAGCCGTTGTCGCGGCGCGCCAGCGCCCTGGCCACCCTGGCGACGAGGCGGATCGAGGAGGAGCACGCCTGGTTCCGCGAGCTCAGTCCCGACGACCGGTCCTGGGTCTCGGTGATCGTCCAGGGCGGCATCGCCGCGCTGCTGGAGTGGTACGACCGTGGCGCCCCCGTGGACGCCGTCCCCGACGCCATGTTCGCCGAGGCGCCGCCGAGCCTGGCCCGCACGATCACCCTGCGGCACGCCCTGGAGCTGACCCGCACGGCCGTGGCCGCGATCGAGGAGGCGGTCCCGGACCTGGTGCCGGCCCGTCGGCGGGCGGCGCTGACCGAGGCCGTCCTGCGCTACTCCCGCGAGGTGGCCTTCGCGGCGGCACGCGCCTACGCACGCGCCGCCGAGCAGCGCGGCGGCTGGGACGCACGGCTCGAGTCGCTGGTCGTGCACGCCGTGATCCGCGGCGAGGCCGACCAGACCCTCGCCTCCCGCGCGGCCGAGCTGGGGTGGGAGGACGTCGCCGCCGTCTCCGTGGTGGTCGGGTCCCTGCCCGAGGGCGAGTCCGGGCCGACCATGCACGCCCTGCGGGAGGCGGCCCGGGCCCTCGGCAGGGAGGCTCTCGTGGCAGCCCACGGCCCTCGCCTGGTCTGCATCCTCGGCGCCGCGACCGATCCCCTCGTCGACGTGAGCGCCCTCGTGGAGCACTTCGGCCCCGGGCCGGTCGTCGTCGGGCCTCGGGTCCCGCACCTGTTCGCGGCAGGGCGCAGCGTGCGGGCCGCGCTGTCCGGCTGGGACGCCTCCCGGGGCTGGCCCGCCGCCCCCACCCCGGTGCTCGCCGACGACCTGCTGGCCGAGCGGGCCCTGCTCGGGGAGCAGCACGCCCGCCGCATCCTGGTCTCGAGGGTCTACGGACCGTTGCGGGAGGCCGACCTGCTCGGCACCCTCCAGACCTACCTGGACTGCGGCCGCACGCTGGAGGCCAGTGCCCGGCAGCTCTTCCTGCACCCCAACACGGTCCGCTACCGGCTGCGCAAGGTGGCAGACGGGGTCGGCCTGGACCCACTGGACCCACGTGACGCCTGGGTGCTGCAGGTCAGCCTCGCCCTGGGTCGCCTGAGCGACGGCGGCCGGTCGTGGCGCGAATCCTGGCGAGAGTCCCGCTGACCTGATTTGGAGGGTTCCTCCAACGAGAGGGCTCAGAGTTGGGTCGAATCGTTGACGCCACCGTGCGGGTCCTACAGGCACAGTGAAAGACGTGCTTGTCATCGTCGCGCCCGGACAGGGCTCCCAGTCCCCCGGTTTCCTCTCCCCCTGGCTCGAGCTCCCCGGCGCTCGCGCCCAGCTGGAGGCCCTCTCGGAGACTGCCGACCTCGACCTGGTGGCCCACGGCACCGTCTCGGACGCCGAGACCATCAAGGACACCGCCGTCGCCCAGCCCCTCATCGTCGGCGCCGGCCTCCTGACGCTCCGGGCCCTCCTCGGGGACGCCCCCGACTCGATGGCTCCCGTCGCGGCCACGGCCGGGCACTCGGTCGGCGAGCTCACCGCGGCGGCCGCCGCCGGCGTGCTGACGACGGATGAGGCCATGACCCTGGTGCGGGAGCGGGGCCGTGGCATGGCCGAGGCCGCAGCGCTGACGCCCACGGGCATGAGCGCGGTCCTGGGAGGCGACCCCGACGAGGTCGTCGCGACGCTGGAGCGGCACGGACTGACCCCCGCCAACATGAACGGCGCCGGCCAGGTCGTGGCCGCCGGCACCATGGAGCAGCTCGCCGCACTCACGGACGATCCGCCGGCCCGGGCCCGCGTCATCCCCCTCCAGGTCGCCGGCGCCTTCCACACCCACCACATGCAGCCCGCCGTCGAGCGCCTCGCCCGGCACGCCGCGGACATCACCCCCCGCGATCCGGGCACCGTGCTCGTCTCCAACGCCGACGGGCAGCCGGTCGCCAGCGGCACCGACGCGCTCGCCCGCCTGGTCAACCAGGTGTCGAACCCCGTCCGGTGGGACCTGACGATGGAGACCTTCTCCTCGATGGGCGTCACCGGCCTGATCGAGCTGGCGCCCGCCGGGACGCTGGTCGGCCTGGCCAAGCGCGGCCTCAAGGGTGTGCAGACCGTGGCGCTCAAGACGCCCGACGACCTCGAGGCCGCCCGCCAGCTGGTGGCCGAGCACGGTAAGGAGAACCCCCTGTGAGCACGACCTCGGCATCCTCGACCACGCCCGCCAAGACCATCTCGGTCAACGAGACGATCAGGCACGCCCGCATCCACGGCCTGGGCGGCTACCGCCCCGAGCGCGTCGTCACCAACGAGGAGATCTGCCAGTGGATCGACTCCTCCGACGAGTGGATCCAGCAGCGCTCCGGCATCGTGACCAGGCGGTTCGCGCGCGAGGACGAGACGGTCATCGACATGGCCGAGGCCGCCTCCGTCCAGGCCCTGGATCGGGCCGGCATCGGGCCGGAGCAGATCGGCGCCGTGGTCATGGCCACGGTCAGCCACCCCTACCAGACCCCCGCCGCCGCCCCGGAGCTGGCGCACCGCCTCGGGATCCCCAACCCGGCCGCGTTCGACATCTCCGCGGCCTGCGCCGGCTACTGCCACGGGATCTCGATCGCCAACGACATGGTCCGTGCCGGGACGGTCGACTACGTCCTCGTCGTCGGCGTGGAGAAGCTGTCGGACTTCACCGACAAGCACGACCGCGGGTCGGCCTTCATCTTCGGTGACGGCGCCGGCGCGGCGGTGGTCGGCATCTCCGACTTCCCGGGCATCGGCCCCACCCTCTGGGGCAGCCTCGGCGACCAGCGCGACGTCATCACCCAGCGTGAGTCCTGGACCGGCCTGCGGCCGGCGATGGAGGACGCCGATCGCGACGAGGACATCGAGTGGCCCGCCTTCGTGATGCAGGGCCAGACGGTCTTCCGGTGGGCCGTCTTCTCGATGGCGCCGGTCGCCGTCGAGGCGGTCAAGGCCGCCGGTCTCACCCCCGACGACCTGGACGCCTTCGTGCCCCACCAGGCCAACATGCGGATCACCGACGCGATGATCAAGGCCCTCAAGCTGCCCGAGCACGTGCCGGTCGCTCGTGACATCGCCGAGACCGGCAACACCTCGGCCGCCTCGATCCCGCTGGCCATGTCCCGCATGCTCGACGAGGGCGAGGCCCCGCACGGCGGCATCGCCCTGCAGATCGGTTTCGGCGCCGGCCTGGTCTACGCCGCCCAGGTCGTGGTCATGCCCTAGTGCCGCACGGCACTCCCCCGCTCCCGAGGCCCGGCGGGCGCAACATCACCGGGTCAGCCCCAACCGCACACCAAAGGAGAAGCACCATGGCACTGTCCGAGCAGGAGATCCTCGAGGGCCTGGCCGAGATCGTCAACGAGGAGACCGGGCTGGAGCCCGAGGAGGTCCAGATGGACAAGTCCTTCACCGAGGACCTGGACATCGACTCCCTGTCGATGATGACGATCGTGGTCAACGCCGAGGACAAGTTCGGCGTGCGCATCCCTGACGACGAGGTCAAGAACCTCACCCACGTCAAGGACGCCGTCACCTACATCGCCACCAACCAGGGCTGACCCGCAGGCGCCGTCGGCGGAGGCGCACCCCGCCCCCGCCGACGGCGCGCAGGGCCCCTGCAGCACCGCATACCCCGCCTCCTCGGCACCCACAGTCCCACCTCCACCACTCCTCGAAGGAGCCGTGCAGATGTCCACCCCCACCCAGCAGCCGCGCCGCGTCGTCGTGACCGGCCTTGGCGCCACCACGCCCGTCGGCGGCACCATCCCCCAGACCTGGGAGGCCATCAGCGCCGGACGCTCCGGCATCCGCCCCCTCGAGCAGGAGTGGGTGGCCGAGCACGAGCTGCCGGTGACCTTCGCCGGGCAGATCCACACCGCCCCCTCCGAGCAGCTCGCCAAGGTCGAAGTCCGCCGCAACGACCCGTCCGGCCAGTACGCCCTCATCGCCGCCCGCGAGGCCTGGGCCGACGCCGGCTCCCCCGAGGTCGAGCCCGAGCGGCTCGGCGTGGCCATCGGCTCCGGCATCGGCGGCGTCTGGACCCTCCTGGACCAGTGGGAGAACCTGCGCACCCGCGGCCCCCGCCGCGTCTTCCCCCTCACCGTCCCCATGCTCATGCCCAACGGGCCGGCCGCCGCCGTGAGCCTGGACCTGTCGGCCCGTGCCGGTGCCCACTGCCCGGTCAGCGCCTGCGCCTCCGGCGCGGAGGGTATGGGGCTCGCGCTCCAGATGATCCGGGACGGGCGCGCCGACGTGATGGTCGCTGGTGGCACCGAGGCCGCCATCCACCCGCTGCCGATCGCCGCCTTCGCGGCCATGACCGCGCTGTCCACGCGCAACGACGACCCGACCGCCGCCTCCCGCCCCTATGACGTCGACCGCGACGGCTTCGTCATCGCTGAAGGCGCGGCCGTGATGGTGCTGGAGTCGGAGGAGCACGCGCTGGCCCGCGGCGCCAAGATCTACGCCGAGCTGGCCGGCGTCGGCATGAGCTCGGACGCCTACCACATCACCGCCGGCGAGCCCGAGGGCGCGGGCGCCTCCCGCGCCATGCTCGAGGCGGTGGCGGACGCCGGTGGCCAGACCGACCAGATCGTCCACATCAACGCCCATGCCACCTCCACCCCGGTCGGCGACCTGGCCGAGACGCGCGCGATCCACCGCGCCTTCGGCGAGCACGCCACCAGCATCGCGGTGACGGCGACCAAGTCGATGACCGGCCACCTGCTCGGCGCCGCCGGGGCGCTCGAGGCGGTCCTGACGACCCTGAGCGTCCACCACCGCTCGGTGCCGCCCACCATCAACCTGGGCACCATGGACCCCGAGATCCAGCTGGATGTCGTCACCGGAGAGCCCCGGGCGCTGCCGGACGGTGAGATCCTGGCGCTGAACAACGCCTTCGGCTTCGGCGGCGTCAACGTGGCGCTGGCGATCCGCAGCTACGCCTGAGGCGGCGACGCGTAGGCTCGCACCCGTATGCACATCCTCCGCGTCGCCAACTTCGTCAGCCCCACCTCCGGCGGGATCAAGACCGCCCTGGACCAGTGGGGGCGGCACTACCGCGCCATGGGCCACCGGGCCTCGCTCATCATCCCCGGGCCCGGGCAGGAGATCACCGAGGAGGCGCAGGGCACGGTCTTCCGCGTGCCCGCCACGCCGATCCCCGGCAAGGGCTACTCGCTCATCTGGGACCGTGGCCACCTGTCGAAGCTGATGGACGCCATCACGCCTGACACGATCGAGGTCTCCGACCGGGCCACGACGCGGTGGATGGGCAGGTGGGCACGCCGGCGCGGGATCGGCTCGATCATGATCAGCCACGAGCACATGACCGGGATCATGGTCCGTCGCACCCCCGTCCCCGACGGGCCCGCGATCTGGGCGGCGGACTTCATCAACCGGCGCAGCGTCCACGACTACGACGCGATCGTGACCCCCAGCGAGTTCTCGGCGGAGGAGTTCTGGCGGATCGGCGCGACCGCGCACGTCGTGCCCCTGGGCGTCGACCTGCAGACCTTCCACCCGGTGCGGGACCCCGATGTCACCTGGACGCCCGGATCGGGGCGGCCGGTCCAGCTGGTCCACTGCGGCCGGCTCTCGCCCGAGAAGCGTCCCCAGCTCTCGATCGAGACCGTGCGCGAGCTGGTCCGCCGCGGGCACGACGTGCAGATGACGGTGTTCGGGCACGGACCGCTGCGCAACGAGCTGATGGAGCAGGCCCGCGACCTGCCCATCCGCTTCCACGCCTACATCACCGACCGGGCCGAGCTGTCCGCAGCAATGGGGATGGCCGACGCCGCCGTGGCCCCTGGCCCGTTGGAGACCTTCGGGCTGGCCGCCCTCGAGGTGCTGGCCTGCGGGGTGCCCACGGTCTGCCCCGACGAGGGAGCGCTCCAGGAGGTGGTCGGTGACGCCGGGGTCGTCGCACCCTCCACCCCCGCCGCCTTCGCCGACGGCGTCGAGGAGCTGCTCCGCCGGCCCGGGGCCCGCTCCGCCGCCCGCGCGCAGGCGGAGCTGTTCCACTGGGACGTCTCCGCCGCACGCATGCTCGCCCTGCACGAGCAGCTGCTGCGGCAGGTCGGCTGAGTCCCGCTCAGACGGGGTATGCAGCGGGGCCGGGTCTCACAGGCGACCCGGCCCCGCCGCATCGCACGCCCCGCAACCCTGGGGCGGGTGGGTGGCCTGTCCCCTGGCCACCCGACGACATGCGCCGAGACTCGTCCCTCGCTCGGGTCCTCGGCGGGCTGTCAGCCGACCTTCCCCTTCTCGTCGGCTTCCGCGCCCACCTCCGGGCCTCGCTCGTCCCTCGCTCGGGTCCTGGGCGGGCTGTCAGCCGACCTTCCCCTTCTCGTCGGCTTCCGCGCCCACCTCCGGGCCTCGCTCGTCCCTCGCTCGGGTCCTCGGCGGGCTGTCAGCCGACCTTCCCCTTCTCGTCGGCTTCCGCGCCCACCTCCGGGCCTCGCTCGTCCCTCGCTCGGGTCCTCGGCGGGCTGTCAGCCGACCTTGTGCAGCCAGGTCGGAGGAGCACCCTCCCCCGCGTGCCGGTAGACCTCGAGCTCCTCGTCCCACGCGGAACCCAGGGCCTGGTCGAAGGCGTGCCGCATACCCGAGGCGTCCCCGGCGTGCTGCTCGACGATCGACCGCACGCGATCCTCGTTGATGACGACATCACCGTTGGCGGAGATGCGGGTCTGGTGGATGCCGAGCTCGGGGGTGTGGGTCCACCGCATGCCGTCGCTGCCGCGGCTGGCTTCCTCGACGACCTCGTAACGCAGGCCGTCCCAGCCGCGCATGGCACTGGCGATGAGAGCCCCGGTGCCGGCATCCCCGGTCCACGAGAACTCGGTGCGCATCAGGCCCTGCTCCGCGGGCTGGGTGACCCAGTCCAGGGAGACACGCGTGTCCAGCACCCCTTCGAGGGCCCAGACGATGTGCGGGCACAGCGCGGTCGGGGTGGAATGGATGAACACCACCCCGCGGGTCATGACCTTGGGCATGACGACGGACATCCTGGCCTCCTGTGTGGTGAGGGACGTCTTCCCCAACGACCTCGCCATCCGGCAGGAGTGAGCGCCTGTGCGGTTGTGGGTCTCATTGTGCTCGACAGTCACTCTCGGCGCAACCTATCCGAATAACCACATGGAACTCATTTGTCACGTAGGTCACAACACGCGGGAGGAAGTTGGCCATTTCGTGATCATTCCGTAACCTAGCGGAGGCGCATGTCTGTCCCCCTTGCCGATGTGTGCTCATTCGAAAGGTCCAGGCCGGCCGCGACGCCCTGTGCGCGACCGGTCCCGCTCGAGAGAACGAGGTCCCGCAGCCCTGCGCGGCCCCGGAGGATTTATGAAGGTCAGTCCCAAGCATCGCGCCCAGAGCAACGCTCCCCGTAGTGGCGCGGCCGCCCTGATGATCGGCGGCCTGGTGGCCGGCACCGTCGCAGCCGCGGGTGCCACCACCCTGAAGCCGTCCGACAGCTCAGAGACCGCATCCGCGGTGAGCGCCAGCCTGCTGCCCGTCGACACCGAGCAGCCGTCCGCGGACGCGGTCGACCGCGCGGCGAGCCTGGCCAGCCTGCGCAGCGCCAACCTCGCCGAGCTGCGTGACCAGGTCGGCGCCGACCGGAGCGAGGCGCGCACCGCGCCCGAGGACGCCGAGATCGCCAGCGTCCTGGCCAGCTCCAGCTTCAGCGGCCACACCCCGGTGGTCGAAGAGGTCGTCGAGGAAGCACCCGCCGATGAAGTCGTCGAGGAAGCACCCGCCGAGGAAGAGGTCGTGGAGGAGGCCGTCGCGGCCCCCGCGACCGAGGAGGCCGCTCCGCAGCAGACCGTGCAGGCCGCCCCTGCCCGGACCGAGACCCGCAGCGAGCCTGCCCCCGCTCCGGCTCCGGCTCCCGCCCCGGCCCCGGCACCGGTCGGTGGCGGCGTCCTGGGCATCGCCGCCAACTACGTCGGCTCCCCCTACGTGCTGCCGGGCAACCCGCCCTACACCTTCGACTGCTCCTCCTATACCTGGTGGGTCTTCCAGCAGGCCGGGATCAGCATCCCCCGCACCGTGTCGGGCCAGAAGGCTGCGGTCACCCCGGTCAGCAACCCCCAGCCGGGCGACCTGATCTTCTACAACGACTTCTACCACGTGGGCATCTACGCCGGTAACGGCATGACCTACGAGGCCCTCAACCCCTCCGCCGGCGTCCGTTACGGCCCGCTGGTGAACACCAACGTCTGGTACGGCCGCATCGGCTGATCCAGCGCTGAAATGACGAAGAGGCTCCCCGCCGGATGGCGGGGAGCCTCCTCGTTGCCGCAAGGATCGCGATCAGGTCTGCCGGCTCGATCCGCCCCTGGCCAGGTCTGCGCGTGCTACCTTCGGGCATGCGAGTCGCGGACCTCTTGAAGAAGAAGGGCAGCTCCGTGGTCACCCTGCCGTCCACGGCGACCCTCGGTGAACTGCTCGACACCCTTGACGACAACAAGATCGGCGCGGTCGTCGTCGTGGACGATGAGACCGTCGTCGGCATCGTCTCCGAACGGGACGTCGTCCATCACCTGCGCCAGGGCAGCGAGCCCGCCACGACGCTGCAGTCCGTGATGACCACCGAGGTCCAGACCTGCGGCCTCGAGGACGAGCTCAACGACCTGGCCACGACCATGACCGAGCGGCGACACCGTCACCTGCCGGTGGTCGAGGGCGGCTCGCTCCAGGGGATCGTCTCGATCGGCGACGTGGTCAAGGCCCGCCTCGACGCCCTCGAGGCGGAGCGCGACCACCTGGAGTCCTACCTGCGCCAGTAGGCCGCCGAGTGACCTCGCGTTAGGATCTGCCGGTCGGGGCCAGTAGCTCAGCCGGTTAGAGCAGCGGACTCATAATCCGTCGGTCCAGGGTTCAAGCCCCTGCTGGCCCACCCGCGCGCCCGTGGAGAGTCTGGAGACGGTCTCGACGGTGCTGCACACCCTCGATCGAGCCGCTCGTTAGGTCACAATGCGGTGACATCACGCCTTTGTTCGTGACGCGTGGCTGACCTGCACGTTACTGTGCACGCCATGACCGAGACCCCCTCCGCGGCCCGCACCGAGGCGCGCCGTCCGCTCGTCGTCCTTGAGAACGTCAACAAGCACTTCGGAGAGCTGCACGTGCTCAAGGACATCAACCTGACAGTCCACGAGGGCGAGGTCGTCGTGGTCATCGGCCCCTCCGGGTCCGGCAAGAGCACGCTGTGCCGCACGATCAACCGGCTCGAGAGCTTCGAGTCCGGCTCGATCACGATCGACGGCCAGGAGCTGCCCGAGGAGGGCAAGGCCCTGGCCAAGCACCGCGCGGACGTGGGCATGGTCTTCCAGAGCTTCAACCTGTTCAGCCACAAGACGATCCTGGAGAACGTCACGATGGGGCCGATCAAGGTGCGGAAGGCCAAGCCCGCTGCGGCCAAGGACAAGGCGATGGAGCTGCTCAAGCGGGTGGGCGTGGACCACCAGGCCGAGAAGTACCCCGCCCAGCTCTCCGGCGGCCAGCAGCAACGCGTCGCGATCGCCCGCTCGTTGGCGATGGAGCCCAAGGTGATGCTCTTCGACGAGCCGACCTCGGCGCTGGACCCGGAGATGATCAACGAGGTCCTCGACGTGATGACCAACCTCGCCAAGAGCGGCATGACGATGGTGGTGGTGACCCATGAGATGGGCTTCGCCCGCAAGGCCGGCGACCGGGTGGTCTTCATGGCCGACGGAGCCATCGTCGAGGAGAACACCCCCCACGAGTTCTTCACCAACCCCCGGTCCGACCGTGCCAAGGACTTCCTCGGCAAGATCCTCACTCACTGAGATAACAAGGAGAACACCTTCATGAGCAAGACCAACCTGCGTATCGCCGCGATCGCGGCGATCGGCGCGCTGGCCCTGTCTGCCTGCGGTAACGGCGGCGGCGACGGCGGTTCCGAGGACGGCCTGAAGATCGGCATCAAGTTCGACCAGCCGGGCCTGGGCCTCAAGGACGGCAACAACTACACCGGCATGGACGTCGAGGTGGCCAAGAAGGTGGCCGAGGGCCTGGGCGTCAGCGCCGACAAGATCACCTGGGTGCAGGCCCCCTCCCCCCAGCGGGAGCAGCTCCTCAAGACGGGCCAGGTCGACATGATCGTGGCGACCTACTCGATCACCGACAAGCGCAAGGAGGAGGTCTCCTTCGCCGGGCCCTACTTCGTCGCCGGTCAGAGCCTGCTCGTGGGCGCCGACAGCGACATCACCGGCCTCGACGACTCCCTCGACGGCAAGCTGGTCTGCTCGGTCGCCGGATCCACCTCCGCCCAGAAGATCAAGGACGAGATCCCCGGCGTCGAGCTGCAGGAGTACAACACCTACTCCGAGTGCGCCACGCAGGTCGCCAACGGCACCCTCGACGTGCTGACCACCGACGACACGATCCTGGCCGGGTATGCGGCTCAGGACGCCTACAAGGGCAAGCTGAAGCTGGCCGGCGACACCTTCTCCGAGGAGCTCTACGGCATCGGTCTGCCCAAGGGCTCCGACCGTTGCGAGAAGATCAACGAGGTCGTGACCAAGATGTGGGAGGACGGCTCGATGGAGAAGATCATCGGCGACACCCTGGGCCCGGCCGAGTTCCAGTACAACCAGGAGCTGAACCCGCCCACCGCCGGCGGCAACTGCTGATCTCACCTTCCGTTGACCATCCTGTCGGTGGGCGTGCCGCACCGCACGCCCACCGACGGGGCCTTCTCCACCCGGGAGTCGTATGCAGACCATCTTTGAGGACTTCAACCTCCTCGCAGCGTTCTGGATGACGCTCAAGCTGACCTTCTGGTCGGCCATCTTCTCGCTCATCATCGGAACCGTCGTGGCCATCATGCGCCTGTCTCCGGTGGGCATCCTCCAGCGCGCGGGCGCGGCCTACGTGACCCTGCTGCGCAACACCCCGCTGACGCTGATCATGATCTTCGCCAGCCTGGCTCTCTTCGGCCAACTCGGTCTGGTCCTGGCTGGACGCGACGCGCCGGGCGGCTTCATCAACACCAACAACTTCCGGCTCGCCGTCCTGGCGCTGTCGGTCTACCACGCGGCGTTCGTCTGCGAGGCGATCCGATCCGGCGTCAACACGATCCCGGTCGGCCAGGCCGAGGCCGCGCGATCCATCGGCCTGACTTTCGGCCAGAGCCTGCGCGAGGTGATCCTCCCCCAGGCCTTCCGCGGAGCCATCACCCCGCTGGGCAACACGCTCATCGCCCTGACCAAGAACACCACGATCGCCGCGGCGATCGGTGTGGCGGAGACCGCCCTGGTGATGAAGAACGTCGCCGAGTTCGACCCGGGGCTGCTGTGGACCGCGTTCGGGCTCATCGCGGTCGGCTTCGTGCTGATCACCGTGCCGATGGGTCTGGCCACATCCTTCTTCGCCCACAAGCTGGCGGTGAAGCGATGAGCGCCAACGCCACGGTCCTGTTCGACCTCCCCGGGCCCAAGGCCCGTGCCCGGCATCGGATCCTGGCCGTCGCGGGGCTCCTGGCCCTGCTGGGCCTCATCGCCTGGGTGCTGATGCGCTTCAACGCCAAGGGGCAGCTCGAGCCCAGTCTGTGGTCCTGGGTCGCCACCGTCGACGCCTGGCGCTACTACCTGCTGCCCGGCCTCTTGGAGACGCTCAAGGCCGCGTTGATCGCGATCGTCGTGGCGATGGGTCTCGCCCTCGGGCTGGCGATGGCCAGGATGTCGGACCTGACGCCCCTGCGTTGGGCGGCATCGCTGTTCGTCGAGTTCTTCCGCGGCGTGCCGGTCCTGATCATGATGCTCTTCACCTTCTACTTCCTGGTGGAGATGAAGTGGTTCCCGGACGGGATGAACCCGCTGCTCGGGGCGGTCACCGGACTGATCCTCTACAACGCCTCGGTGCTGGCCGAGGTGATCCGTAACGGTGTCGCCTCGTTGCCGAAGGGTCAGCGAGAGGCGGGGCTGGCCATCGGCCTGTCACCGTCGCAGACCCGTCGGCTGATCCTGATCCCCCAGTCGTTGAGCGCCATGCTGCCAACCCTGGTCAGCCAGGTCATCGTCATCGTCAAGGACTCCGCGCTGGCCGTCATGATCCTCTACCCCGAGCTGACCCGGGCGGCCGGCGACCTCGGGGCCGCCCAGGGCGCCGTCATGCAGGCCTACATCATCGCCGCGGTCGTCTACATCCTGATCAACTACGGCATCGAACGGGTCGCCCGCTGGGTCGAATCCCGCCAGCGTCGCCGCGGACGCTCTGCAGGTGGCGTGGTGCACGCCGGCACCGGCACACTGGGCGCCGGCACCGTTGACGGCGCCCAGGTCATGGAAGACGCCGAGGGCAACATCCACACCAACCTCGAGGACGACACGTCGAGGTTGGCTCGTCAGGACCGCACACCCCGCTGAACGGCCTCCCCCGGCCGGACTCGGACTGCCGGAGTCGCACGGCCGGAGTCGCACGGACGCCGAGGGCCCCCGACACCGATGGTTGTCGGGGGCCCGGACGACGGAGCTTCTGCCTCGACTGGGTCGGCCCAGGCGAGGGTATCGAGATGTTGGTACATCAGTCGGAACTCGGGGCATGGGATCCGCGAGGTGAGTTCTGGTCTGATCGGTCCAAGTTGTCTCGCCTGGAGGCCCGGGTGAGCTCGATTAAGGGGCCTCAAGCAGGCGTCGTCACGTGTCGGGGAGTCGAGGCATTCTTTGTGCCGGCTCGTGCGGGACTTGAGAAGGGGAGAGATGAAAATGTGCTCGTAACGGGGTACCTCGGGTTCTGCTTGGATGGTCCCCGGTTCTGGGATGTGGAGATTGTCTAGCTTCGCCGCGGGTCGGTTGCCCGAACTGGCGTGAGGTGTTCCTCGTAACACCCCAGTCCGCTGGTGGGTCGGCTGCGAACTCGCCGGACTCTGGGACCCGCTCAATTGCGGTTCAAGCCGAACCGACGTGAGAGCTGCTTGTTCTTCCAGGCGGACTCGAACTGCTCGATCGATGGTGTCGCCAGGGGTGTTCTCGTCGACGACTTCGAGCACCGAGACCTGATAGGTCCGGCGTTCTTCTCGTGGCGCAGCTTTGAGCGCTACGTCACCGCCGTCTCCCCTAGCCGCGTAGTTCAGCTAGCGACCAAGGAGGATGTCGGCACCCTTGGCGGATCCGACGTACTGCTGACCAGAGTCGACGTCGACCAGCAGGTACACGCCTTTGCCGCAGGCAGCTAGGTTGCTCGCGCCCGTAGGGGCACGTCGCCGATGAGTATCGGTCGGAGCTGGCTGTTGTGGAACGGGGCGTAGGACCTGAACGTGGGCACGTCTTCGACGACGAGTTTGCGGAGGCGTTCGGACGCAGCGAACAGACTCAGGTCGGCAAGGTGAGTGACCTTGGTCAGGTGCAACTCTTCCAGGCTGGGAAGCGGGCTGAGGCGGGCGGGGGCCGACGCTGCCGCAGCGTAGCGACGTGGGTGCGTGTTGGGGGAAGGCGCCGTAGATCTTCAGGCGCTCAAGCCGTGGAAGTTGAACCAGAATCTCGAGCGCGTCCAAGCTCGGTCGCTCTACATGCAGGTCCCGTAGGCCAGATTCCGCGCCGCCGCTGAAACGGGTCGGCCGGCACGTCGACAAGGTCCTGAGTGCAGGGACTGCGTCCAGGTCCAGATCGACGGTCTTGGCCCGGCCTGGCTGGATGATCAGCTCGGTCAGTGCGGAAAACCCCCTCAAGGGGCCGACGTCAATCCCAGGCTGGAAAACGTACAGCACCGTGATCCGGTTGGCCACGCCGAGGAACGGCTCGAGATCGAGGCACTGGGCGTTCTCGGGGATGACCACTCGCCCGCCTGCTATGGCCAGCTGCAACGCTGGTGGTACACCCTGAAGCGCCCCAGGTTTGATGCCGCTTCCTTTCGAGTCCGGAAGGATGCATGTCATGCCGAAGAAGATCGATCCCGAGCTGAAGGCTCGGGCTGTGCGGTTGGTGCTGGAGCACCGCAACGAGTACCCGACGATGACCGCGGCCGTGCTGGCGGTCTCCCGGCAGGAAGGAGTGGGCAAGGAATCGTTGCGGCGGTGGGTCGCCCAGGCCGAGATCGATGCCGGCGACCGGCCAGGGACCACCACGGCCGAGCAGGCGGAGATCAAGAAGCTGAAGGCCGAGAACCGGCGGCTGCGTGAGGACGTGGCCATCCTGAAGGCGGCCACGAGTTTCTTCGTGGGGGAGCTCGACCCCCGGAACCGATGATCATGGCGTTCATCGACGCCCAGCGCGCCCAGGGGCACGCGGTCGAGTCGATCTGCCGGGTCCTGCGCGAGCAGGGCCTGCAGGTCGCCGCGCGCACCTACCGGGCCTGGAAGAACAACTCCCGCCAGCCCTCGGCCCGCACGCACACCGATGCTCTGGTGATGGACCTGGTGCGCGACCTGGCCTGGACCACCAACACCCGCACCGGCGCCCGTCAGCTAGCCCCGGAAGGGCTGTACGGGCGACGCAAGATGACCGCGCTGGTCCGCCGCAGCGGCCTGCCCGACGCCTCGGCCGGGGCGGTCGACCGGGCGATGCGCGCCCTGGGCCTGTCCGGCCTCCGCCGCGACAAGGGCATCCGGACCACGATCCCCACCAAGGACGGGCGGCGCGCTGGCGACCTGTTGGATCGCGACTTCACCGCCACCTGCCCGAACCAGACCTGGGTGATGGACTTCACCTACGTCCGGGCCTGGACCGGGTGGGTGTACGTCGCGTTCGTCCTGGACGTCTTCGCCCAGCGGATCGTGGCCTGGCACGCTGCCACGACCAAGGAGGTCGACCTGGTGATGACCCCGCTGCGGATGGCGATCTGGCAGCGTGACCACGACGGGCACCCCGTCGCACCCGGCCTGATCTGCCACGCGGACGCCGGGTCGCAGTACACCTCGCTGCGATTCACCGAGCACCTGGCCCTGGAAGGCCTGCGACCCTCCATCGGCTCGGTCGGTGATGCGTTCGACAACGCCTTGATGGAGAGCGCCATCGGCCTGTACAAGACCGAGTGCATCCGCACCACCGTCTTCTGCGACGGGCCCTACAAGACCATCGCGGACGTCGAGTACGCCACCGCTGCCTGGGTCGACTGGTACAACCAGCGACGCCTCCACGGCAGCCTTGGCATGATGTCCCCAGTGGAGTACGAGAACGCCCACTACGCGACCCTCAACCGAGAGCCGCAACCCGTATAGGAGCGGCACAGAACCTGGGGCGCTTCA